>JAJYVV010000150.1 GCA_021791815.1 Bacillota bacterium
GGCCGGGGCCGTGGGCGTGCCCGTCGGGGTCCTGGCGGCGGCCTTGGCCCTGTGGCTGCCGGGCTCCCGCCCCGGACCGCGGCGCGAGCCTGCCCCCGAGGGCGCCGGCGGATGGGCGTCGGGCGGCATGCGCCTCGCGGCCGGCCTGCGGGACGCCGCCGCCGCCTGCCTCGAGATCGGCCGCGGGCTCGGCCAGGTGGGCGACCTGGACGGGGGCGCGGGCCCGAGCCGAGACCTGCGCATCGCCGAGCAGGTCTGCCCGGGCTGCCCGGCCCTCTCGGCGTGCTGGGAGCGGCGCTATCCGCGGGCCCGGCGGATGGTGAGCCAGCTCTGGCGGGCCGCGCAGCGCGGGCCCGTCACGTGGCAGCAGGTCGGCGGGGCCGATACCATCTTCTGTTTACGCCCCCGCGAGATGGCTGAGGCGGCCTCCCGGCAGGCCGCCCTGTTCCGCGAGCGCCAGGAGATGCTGGGCATCCTCGCCGCGAACCGGCGGGCCGCCGTGCTGCCGCTGGTGGCGGTGGGGCGCCGGCTGGCCGACCTCGCCGACGTGGCCGCGGCGACGGAGGTCGGCCGCACGGGCGCCGACCAGGCGTCGGGGGACCGCGGCCCGGGGCGCGCGGCGTCCCCGGCGGCCGCCATGCCGCCCTCCACCCCGCCGCCGGAGGCGGCCGCGGACGTGTGGGGGGCGCCGTCCTCCGGGCGCCGCATGGGCTACGCCTGTTCCGCGGCGCGCCTGCCGCGCGCCGGTCGATCCGTCAGCGGGGACGACGTGCGGTGCGAGATGCTGGGCGACGAACGCCTGGTGCTGGCGCTGAGCGACGGCATGGGCTCCGGCGGGCCCGCGGCGGCCGCCTCCGCGCGCGCCCTGGACCAGCTCCTTGCGGCCCTCGCGGCCGGACTCTCGCCGGAGGACGCGCTCCGGCGCACCAACGCCGACCTCGCGGCGGACCGCGGCGCCGAGCGGTTCGCCACGGTGGACCTCGCGGTCGTCCACCTGCGCGGCGGCCTGGTGGAGTGGTACAAGATGGGCGCGCCGCCGGCGTTCGTCCTGGGCGGCGGGGGCGTGCGGACCATGGCCGGCGGCGGCCTGCCCGCTGGCATTCTGGAACAGCCCGAGATACGATCCGGGCGCGGCCGCCTGCGCGAGGGCGAACTGCTCGTCCTCTGCAGCGACGGTGTCGTCCAGTGGCCCGGAGGCCGGCCGCCGCGCCCGGGGCGCTCCGGCCCGAATCCGCCGTCCGCCGGCCCGGCCGTGGGCCGGGGCGCGGCGCAGGCCGAGTTCGCGCGGTGGTTGCGCGCCGCCGTCGAGGGGGCCGCCCCGGGCGGGGCCCCACGCGCGGCCGGGCTCGTCCGGGCCGCCGCGGAGCGGGATCGGAGTTCCGTCCCCGGACACGACGACCTCACGGCGCTGGTCTGCGGCCTCGCCGGCCCGGAACCCGCGCGGCGGGACGGCGGAGGGGGCGATCCGGCCATTGGCCTTCCTTCCGGACCTCATCCTGCGGGCGGTGCGTGACTTCGACCTCTGGGAGGGCGGCGCACGGCTCGTCTGCGGGGTCTCCGGGGGCGCGGATTCCACGGCGCTGCTCTGTGGCGTCCTTGAGCTGCCCGCCCGCCACCGCCCGGACGTGATCGCCGCCCACTTCGACCACGGGCTGCGCCCGGAAGCCGCCGCCGACGCCGAGAGCGTGGCCCGCCTGTGCGCGGACCTGGGCGTCCCCTGCCGCCGCGGGCGCGCGCCGTCCCGCGCCCCGAAGCGGGGCTCGCCCGAGGCGGCGATGCGCCGGGAGCGGTATGCCTTTCTCGGCGAGGTCGCCGCCGCGGCGGGGGCCGGGGCCGTCGCGGTCGCGCATCAGCGGGAGGATCGGGCCGAGACGGTGCTCCTCCGCCTCGGGCGCGGCTCGGGCAGCGGCGGCCTGAGCGGCATCCGTCCCGTCGCGCCCTTGCCCTGCGGCCCGGGTGGCGCGCGGCTGGTCCGACCGCTCTGGTTCGCCTCCCGCTCGGACGTCCTCGAATACCTGGAGCTCCGGGGCCGCGCCTGGCGGGAGGACGGCACGAACGGCGACCTGGCCGTGCCGCGCAACCGGCTCCGGCACGAGGTGCTGCCGGCCCTGGAGCGCGCGTTGGGGCCGGGCGTGCGGACGGCGGTCCTGCGGTCCGCGGACAACCTCGCCGAGGACGAGGCCGCGCTGGAGGTCTGGGCCTCGGCCGAACTGCGCCGCCGGGCCCGGCCGGGCGGGGTGCTGCGGACCGGGGCCGGGTGGGAGGAGCTGCCGGCCGCCATCCGGCACCGCACGGTTCAGGCATGGTGGCGGGAGGGCACCGGGCTGCCGCCCCTTGGACGCCGGCATGTGCGCCAGGCGCTGGCCGGCGGCGGCGTCGACCTGCCGGACGGGTGGCGGATCGAGGGGCAGGCCGGCGGCGGGTCCCTGCTCCTGCGGCCGCCCGCGGGCGGTCCGGGCCGGGTCCCCGGCGCCGCCCGCGCAGGGGTTGCGGCGGCCTCGGATTCGTTGTCTTGACCCAGGGGCTGTGCTACACTCGCGAAAGCCTGTCGGCTGGCGCCGCGGGGGGACTGGTGTTGCGGTTCACCGCATTTCGCACCGTGATGTTCTGGATGGTCATGGTTCTGCTGATCATCGTTCTCGCGACGATGTTCACGAGTCATGGGTCGAATTACCGGCAGCTGGCCTACTCTGACTTCGTCGCCGAATTGCAGTCGAAACAGATCCAGACTGTGAACATTGCTTCAGACGACCAGCATGTGACGGGACAGTTGGTCAGCGGCAGCCGGTATGAAACGGTCCTGCCGCCCGGAGACAACCAGACCCTGAACCTCGCGGTGCAGAACGGCGCCACCGTGACGGTGACCGCGGGCAACCGCAACGCCTGGTACACGACGCTGCTGCAGACCGTTCTCCCGCTCGTGCTCATTGCGGCCGTCTTCCTGTTCATCCTGCAGCAGACGCAGGGCGGCGGGAATCGGGTCATGCAGTTCGGGCGCAGCCGGGCGCGCCTGCATGCCGACGACCCCAAGAAACGGATCACGTTCGACGACGTCGCAGGTATCGAGGAGGTTAAGGAAGAACTCGCCGAGATCGTCGACTTCCTGAAGCATCCCAAGCGCTACCTCGCCCTCGGGGCCCGCATCCCCAAGGGCGTCCTGCTCTACGGCGAGCCGGGCACCGGCAAGACGCTGGTGGCGAAGGCCGTCGCCGGCGAGGCCGGCGTTCCCTTCTTCAGCATCAGCGGCTCGGACTTCGTGGAGATGTTCGTCGGCGTCGGCGCCTCCCGCGTCCGGGACCTGTTCGAGCAGGCCAAGAAGAACTCCCCGTGCATCGTCTTCATCGACGAGATCGACGCCGTCGGGCGCCAGCGCGGAGCCGGGTACGGCGGCGGCCACGACGAGCGCGAGCAGACCCTGAACCAGCTCCTGGTCGAGATGGACGGCTTCTCGACCAACGAGGGCATCATCATCATGGCGGCGACCAACCGCCCGGACATCCTCGACCCCGCGTTGTTGCGGCCGGGCCGGTTCGACCGCCAGATCAGCATCGACCGCCCGGACCTGCGCGGGCGCGAGGCCATCCTCACGGTGCACACGCGCGGCAAGCCGCTCGAGGACTCGGTCGACCTGCACCTCATCGCGCGCCGCACGCCGGGCTTCACGGGGGCCGATCTGGAGAACCTCGTGAACGAGGGGGCGCTGCTGGCCGCGCGCCGGCGGAAGAAGCGCATCGGCAACGACGAACTGGAGGAGGCCATCGACCGCATCATCGGCGGCGGCCCTCAGAAGAAGAGCCGCGTCATCAGCGAGAAGGAGCGTCCGGTCGTGGCCTACCACGAGGCCGGGCACGCCCTCCTCGGCAAGCTTCTGCCCAACGCCGACCCGCCGCACAAGGTGACCATCATTCCCCAGGGGCCCGCGCTCGGGGTGACCATCTCGCTGCCCACCGAGGACCGGTACCTGATCTCCCGCCAGGAGATCCTGGACCGGGTCGTGCAGGCCCTCGGCGGGCGGGCCGCGGAGCAGTTGGTGTTCGGCGAGATCACGTCGGGCGCGAGCAACGACCTCGAACAGGTCACGAAGATGGTCCGGCGCATGATCACGGAATTCGGCATGAGCCCGCAGCTCGGTCCCATGACCTTCGGCAACCGCATCGACAACCCGTTTCTCGGGCGCGACCTCTCGCGGGACCGCTCCTTTTCCGAGGAGGTCGCATCGCGCATCGACCGGGAGATCAGCCGCATCGTGGGCGAGAGCTACGACCGCGCCCTGAAGATGCTGCAGGAGCATCGGGATAAGCTGAACGAGATCGCGCGGACGCTCCTGGAGAAGGAGAGCGTCTCCGCCGATGAGCTCACGGAGATCGTGGACGGTCGGCCCGCGGCGGTATAGCGGGGCAGGGGTGCGCCCCACGCCCGCTTCCCGGGAGGGGGATGCAGGTGGGGGCCGGCGACCCGGAGGGCGACGCGGGCGAGGTCGTCCCCGCCGCGTGGGGCGACCGCCGGGCGCGACTGGCCGAGCGCTTGGCGCGCCGCAACCTGGATGCCTGGCTGCTCGTCCCGGGGCCGGACCTCACCTATCTCACCGGTTTGCAGGCGGAGCCCAGCGAGCGCGTCCTGGTGGCGGCCTGGAGCCGCGATGGGGCCGCCTGGGCCGTCGTGCCGCAATTCGAGGCGCCCCGGGTGCGGTCGGCCCTCGGGCCGGACGTGCACGTCGTCGGCTACCGGGATGAGACGGGCCCCGAGCCCGCGATGGCGCGCGCCTTCGCGCCCTTCGCCAGCCGTGCCGCGGCGTTCGGCGCCACCTTCGGCGCCATGCGGCTGCTGGAGCGAACGGCGGTGGAGGGAGCCGTGCCCCGCGCCCGGTGGCACCCCATCGACGCGGACTGCGCCGCGTTGCGCCAGCTCAAGGAGCCGGCGGAACTGCAGCAGATCCGCCGCGCCGCCCTCATCGCCGGGCGGGCCGTGGCGGCCGGGCTCCGGGCGGCCGTGCCGGGCGCGACCGAACGCGACGTGGAGGCCGCGTGCAACGCGGTGCTCCTCGCGCATCGCACGTCGTCGCCGTTCCCCGTGGCGGTGGCGTCGGGTCCCCGGGCGGCCGACCCCCACGCCGGGACGTCGCAGCGGCGCCTGCGGGCCGGGGAGCCCTGCTGGATCGACCTTGGGGCGCGGTGCGGCGGGTACTGCGCCGACGTGACGCGCACGTGTGTGGTCCCCGGGCTGGAGCCCGACCCCGAGGTGGCCGCCGCCCTCGCCGCCGTGCGCGCCGCCCACGCGGCCGCGCTTGCCGCCGTGCGTCCGGGCGCCACGGCCGAGGCCGTCGACGCCGCGGCGCGGGAGTCCATCGCCGCGGCGGGCCTGGGGGCATACTTCCCGCACCGGACCGGCCACGGTCTCGGCCTGGCCATCCACGAGGCCCCGTTCCTGGTCGACGGCAACGCGGAGCCGCTCCAGGTTGGGATGGTTTTCACGGTGGAGCCGGGCGTGTATCTCCCGGGACGCGGTGGCGTCCGTCTGGAGGATGACGTGGCGGTCACTTCCGGCGGTCCGGAGGTCCTTACGGACGGCGCCTGACCCGGGCCCGCTGCGGGGAGGATGGCGCGCTTGGCGGTGGCCCCACGGCCCGACGCCGACCGGATGCTCCGGCGGCTCGGGCGCATGCGGCTCTTTCACCTGCCGGACGCGAAGTTCAAGACCACCGCGCTGCGCGTGTGCCTGCACGTCCCGCTCGAGCGGGAGACCGTGACGGCGACCGCCCTGGTGCCGCACGTCCTGGCGCGCGGCTGCCGCGGGTACCCGGACCTCACGGCGGTCGGCCGGCGGCTGGAGGCGCTGTATGGGACGGCCCTGGGCGTCGGGGCGACGAAGGTCGGCGAGAGCCATTCCCTCTACTTCGGGCTCGACGTCGTCGCCGCGCGCTACGTGCCGGACGGCGACGTGCTGCCCGCGGCGCTCGACCTGCTGGGCCGCCTGTGCCTGGAGCCCGTGCTGGACGCCGGGGGCAGCTTCCGGGCGGACGTGGTGCGCCAGGAGCAGGAACAACTGGCCGGCCGCATCCGGAGCATCCGCGGCGACAAGGCCCGCTACGCCGCCATGCGCTGCGTCGAGGCGATGTGCCCGGACGAGCCGTACGGGCTCCCGGCGCACGGGCGCCTGGAGGACCTGGCCCGCCTCACGCCCGAGGACGTCACGGACCGCTGGCGCGGCGTCCTCCGGGACGCGGCCGTGGACGTCTTCGCCGTCGGGGGCGGCCGCGACCTCGAGGCACGCCTCGCCCTGGTCCTGGACCCGCTGGTGGCGGGACCGTCCCGCTCGGTCCGGACCCACCCCGGGCCGCCCCCCGCGGCGGTCCGGCACGTGGTCGAACAGGACGACGTGGAACAGGGCAAGCTCTGCATGGGCTACCGCACCACGGTGCGCCGCGGCGACGCCCTGTATGGGGCGATGACGGTCTGCAACGGCATCCTGGGCGGCTTCCCGCACAGCAAGCTCTTCCGCAACGTCCGGGAGCGGGCCGGCCTGGCATACTACGCCAACACCCATTGGGACGCGCTCAAGGGCGTCGTCCTGCTGCAGTGCGGCATCGAGCCGGACCGGCTGGACGAGGCGCTCGAGATCATCGGGCGCCAGACCGAGGACATGCAGCAGGGCCGCATCGACGACGACGAGATGGCCTTCACGCAGCGCGGGCTCGCCGACCAACTCCGCGCGGCCGCGGATACGCCGCAGGCGCTCCTGGACGACATGCTCGGCCAGGCGGCGAGCGGGGACATGCGAACGCTGGAGGACCGCATCCGCGACATCGGGGCGGTGACGCGCGCGGACGTCGTGGAGGCGGCCGCGGGCCTCCGCCTGGACACCGTGTATTTCCTCACCGGAGGTGCCCCTGGGGCGGGGGGGCGGTAGGCGGCCGGGCCAAGGGGGGGCGGCGGGCGTGGGCGTCTGGACTCGGCACTCCGATCCCCGGATCGAGGAGACCCTGCGCGAGGCGCGGATCCCCGGCGGGCCGGCCGTCTTCGTCCTGCCCCTGCCCGGGTACGCGAAGAAGTACGCGTCGTTCGCGACCCGCTTCGGGTCGATCGACAACTGGTTTCGCCTCCCCGACCGGCCGGAGCCGATCCGCTGCCCAGACGGCGTCGCCCACTTCCTGGAGCATCAGATGTTTGCGCAGGAGGACGGGGACGCCTTCGAGCGCTTCGCGGCGCTCGGCGCGTCCGCCAACGCCTTCACCTCCTACACCTCGACCACGTACATGTTCACGGCCACGGAGAACTTCGGCCAGGCCCTGGCCCACCTGCTCGACTTCGTGCAGCAGCCCCACTTCACGGACGCGGGGACGGCCAAGGAGCGCGCCATCATCCAGCAGGAGATTCGGATGTACCAGGACCACCCGGGATGGCGCCTCCGCCAGATGCTCCACGGCGCCCTCTATCGGGAGCACCCGTTCCGCCTCGACATCGCCGGCTCGGTGGAGTCCGTGGGCGCCATCGCCACCGCCGACCTGCGCCTGTGCTACGAGACCTTCTATCACCCGGCCAACATGGTCGTGACCGTCGTCGGCGACGTCGATCCCGAGCGGGTCCTGGCGGACGTCGCCGCCTCGCTGGACCGCCATCCGCGGGGTCCGTGGCGGGCCCCGGAGCGCCTGCTGCCGGAGGAGCCGGCCGGCGTCGCCGCCCACCGGGTCGAGGAGGCCATGGGAATCGCGCGGCCGATGGTCGCCGTCGGGTGGAAGGAGGGCGACGTCCCCGCGTCGGGCCTTCCGTTGGTGCGGAGGGACCTGGAGACGGAGATCGGGCTGGACGCCATCTTCGGGGAGAGCTCGGACCTCTATCGCCGGCTGTACGAAGAGGGGATCGCGGACGCGGGCTTCGGCGCCGACCACTTCGGCGAGTCCACGTTCGGCGCGACCCGCGTGGGTGGCGAGACGGACCGGCCCGAGGCCCTGGTCGAAGCGATCCTGGCGGCGGCCCGCGCCGCCCGCCGGGACGGCGTGCCGGCCGAGGCGTGCGACCGGCTGCGACGGGCCCGCCTGGGCGACTTCATCCGGGAGTGGAACGCCCCCGAGGGCCTGGGCCAGATCGTGCCCAGCCTGCACTGGGTGGGCGTGGACCTCTTCACCTACGGGCGCGCCCTGGAGGAGGTCACCGCCGGGGCCGTCGCCCGGCGGATGGCCGGCCACCTCGATCCCGAGGCCTGCACCGTGGCCTGCATCCGGCCTTCCCGCCCCGACGCCGCTTCGTGAGCCTCCGGGGGCCCCTGCCGGCCGGCGGATCCGCCGCGCCCGGTCGCACCGCCCCGAAGCGCGGGCGCGGCGGCGTCCTCCGGCGCCCATCCCGGCATGGCCGGGCCTCGCCGCCCATACCGCTGGGACGGGGGCCGGGATGGACATGCGGGCGCAGGCTGGCCGGATGCCCTGGCTCGTGGCGGCCGTGTGCGCGGCGCTCTGCTCCTGGGGCTGCGGGCGGGCCGCGCCGCCCTCGCGCCTTCCTTCGGCCTGGTCGGCCACGGTGCCCTGGTCCACGCTCGCGGTCGGGCGACAGGGTGCCCGGACGGTCGGGCCGCTCGGCGCCGCGGTCGGCGGCGGGCGCATCGCGGTCCTGGACAGTTTCGGCGACGCGCTGCTCCTCTGGTCGCGGTCCGGCGGGCGCTGGAGCGGTCCGGAGCGGCTGCCGATCCCGGCGCGCGGTTCGCCGCTGACCGCCGTGGCCCTCGCGCCGCCGGGCAGCGGCGCCGAGGCGGCGGTCGCGGACGGCTCCGGCTCCGTGTGGGTCGTCGGGCGCGGCGGGGCCACCCGTCGCATCCTGTCCCTGCCATCTTCGCCCGACGACGTCCGCACGGTCGTGTCTCTCGCCTGGCCGCCGGGCGGGCCGGTGGTGGCCGACGTCGTGGAGATCGGCGTCCGCAGCTCCGCCCGGCT
>JAJYVV010000018.1 GCA_021791815.1 Bacillota bacterium
ACCACCGCGGCCGCGAGGCCCGCCGCCGCGATCGCGCGCGAACCGCGCGGTACGGCGGCCCCGACCCGGCGCCCCCGCGCCCGAAGACTGCCCCACCACCGCCCCGACGTCATCCCCTCCGCCCCCTCCGGCCCGCCTCGGGCCTGCGGGCGGTTGGACGTCGGGGCGCGCAGGAAGGTTCCGGCATCCCGGGCGACCCGCGGCTCAGCGCGGCGCCCTCGCCTCCCCCAGCAGGAGGCGGCGCAGGACGACCGCGTGGTTGCACTCGCGGTCGGCGGTGGCCGTGACCAGCACGAGCGGACGCTCGCCCGCCGCGGCGCGCAGCCTCTGCACGGCGGCGGTCCCCTTCGGCGCGGCCAGTTCGGTCAGATACTGCTTTTCGAACAGCGTGAACTTCGCCGGATCGTGGTCGAACCACGTCCGCAGGTCGTTGCTCGGCGCGACCTCGGGATGCCAGTGCTCCCAGGGGGCGGAATCCCTGCCCACCCCGCGCGGCCACAGCCGGTCGATCAGCACGCGGACGCCCGCCTCCGTCCCCGGGGCATCGGCCACGCGCGCGATCCGGACCTCCAACCCTCATCGCCTCCCGGGCTCCCATTTCGGTCCGGGGGCGCCGCCTCCCGCTCCGGGGGGCCCGCGAAACCGGGCCCGCCGGAGCGATCCGTTGCCCGCCCCCCGGCGCCGTGGTATCGTGGGCGCGCCTAGGGGAGCTGTGCGCTGAGAGTGCGGTCGGCCGGACGGCGGCGGGCCGCAGACCCTCTGAACCTGACCTGGGTAATGCCAGCGCAGGGAAGGCCGACAAGGGAAGCCCGCGGCGGCGCGCCTCCGGGCGCCGCCCCCGTCCGTCTCCCCCCTTGTCGGGCAAGCGGCGCACCGCCTCCCGCGGCACGGGAGGTCGCCGTGCCCGACGCCTCCGCCATCCGGCCCTCGACGGACCCCGCACCGGGCCCCGCCCTGCGCTGCCGCGGGGTCCGGCTCGGCTTGGCCGGCCGGCCCATCCTCGACGGGATCGACCTCGACGCGGCATCCGGGGCGTTCGTGGCCATCCTCGGCCCGAGCGGCTGCGGCAAGAGCACGCTCCTGCGCGTCCTCGCGGGGCTCCAGCCGGCGGACGCCGGCGACATCGCCCCGCCGCCGCGCGTCGGCGCCGCGGCCCTGATGCCGCAGGCCGACTGCCTCCTCCCGTGGCTGCGCCTCGTGGACAACGTCGCGCTGGGCCCGGGCCTGGCGCGCCGGCCAGGGGCCCTGGCGCTGGCCGCGGAGGGACTGCGCCAGGTGGGGCTGGCGGACTTCGCCCGCTCGTACCCGGCGGCGCTCTCCGGCGGGATGCGGCAGCGCGCCGCGCTGCTGCGCACCGTGCTGGGCGGGCCTAGGCTCCTGCTCCTGGACGAGCCCTTCGGGGCCCTGGACTCGCTCACGCGGCTCGATCTGCAGGATTGGCTGGAGCGCCTCTGGCTCGGCGGCGGCCGGCCCAGCGTCGTGCTGGTCACGCACGACGTGGGCGAGGCGGTCCGGTTGGCGGACGCCGTCGTCGTCCTCTCCCCCCGGCCGGCGCGGGTCGTGGCGGCGGTCGCGGTTCCCGGGCCCCGCCCGCGCCCCGCGCACTTCCGCACGTCGCCCACGGCGACGGCGCTCCAGGCCGACCTCCTGGGGGCCCTGGGGGTGGGCGGCGGTGCCTAGCAAGGCGGCGGCCCCCCGCGGGCGCGCGGGGCGCGGCGGGTACCTGCCCGCCCTCGGCCTCGTGGTCGCCGCCGTCGTGGCGTGGCAGGCCGCGGTGGTGGTCCGCTCGGTGCCGGCGTGGCTCCTGCCCTCGCCCGCGCGCATCGCGTCGTCCCTGGTCGCGGACCGCGCGCTGTTCGCGGCCAACGCGGGGACGACGGCGGTGGAGTCGATCGCGGGATTCGCGCTCTCGCTGGTCGTGGCCGGCCTGCTCGCCGCCGCCATCCGCTTCTCGCGGACCCTGGAGCGGGTCCTCTGGCCGCTGCTGGTGGCGTCGCAGACGGTACCCGTCCCAGCCATCGCGCCCCTCCTGGTGCTGTGGATGGGCTATGGCATCGCGCCCAAGATCGTCGTCGTCGCGCTGATCTGCTTCTTCCCGTTGACGGTGAACGCCGTCGACGGCCTGCGCGCCGCGGACCCACAGCTGCTGGACGCTCTGCGCACCCTGGGCGCCGACCGGCGCCGGCTGTTCTGGCAGGTCGAGGTCCCAGGGGCGCTCCCCGCGGCCTTCACGGGCATCAAGACGGCCGCCGCGTACGCGGTCGTGGGCGCGGTCCTCGGCGAGTGGCTCGGCGGGGTGCGCGGCCTGGGGGTCGTGATGCTGCAGGCCAAGGCCCAGCTGCTCACCGCACGCGTATTCGCCTCGCTCGTCTGGCTGTCCGCGATCGGGGTCGCGATGTTCGGCCTCGCGGCCCTCGCCGAGCGCCTGGCCCTGCCCTGGTACCATACGGCCGTCCGCGAAAGGAACTGGCGATGAACCCCCTGGCGCAGACCGCAGCCCCGGCCCCCACCGCACGGCGGGAGGGGGCGCCCGCCACGACCGTTGCCGCCGCTGGCCTGGGCGCGCCGACGCGCCGCGCCCTCCTCGCCGCGTCGGCCCTGGGCGTCGGGCTGGCCGCCTGCGGACGGGCCGCCGGCGCGGCGCGGGGGCGCCCCGTGACGCTCATGCTCGACTGGTACCCGAACGCCGATCACGCGGCCATCTACGCGGCCCTCCGCCGGGGTGAGTTCGCCGCGCGGGGGCTCCAGGTCACGGTGCAGATCCCGTCCGACACCACCCTGCAGATCCCGCTCGTCGCCGCGGGTAAGGCCGACTTCGCGGTGAGTTACGAGCCCGACCTGTTGCTCGCCCGCGCGCAGGGCGTGCCCGTGCAGGCGATCTACGCGCTGGTGCAGGAGCCCCTGAACTGCATCATCGCGCTGCAGAGCGCCCACATCAGCCGGCCCAGGCAGCTGCAGGGACGGAAGGTCGGCACGTCGGGCACGCCGGGGGACACCGCGCTGCTCGACTTCCTGGTCTCCCACGACGGCGGGGACCCCGCCAAGGTGCAGAACATCAACGTGGGCGAAAACCTCGTGCCGGCCCTCATCGGGGGAAAGGTCGACGCCCTCGTGGGCGGCTACTGGAACTGGGAGGCCGTCGAAATCGCGCAGCAGGGCTATCCAGACACGGTCCTGCGGCTCCCGCAGTGGGGCGTTCCCACCTACGACGAGCTCGTCGTCATCGCCGCGGATTCGGTCTCCCCGGCCCTGGCCGCGCCCTTCGCCGCCGGCCTCGCCGCCGGTGCCGCCTACGCGGCGGCCCATCCAACCCAGACCCTGGACTGGCTGCTCCAGGCATCCTCGTTCTCGCGCGCCCTGATCTCCCGCAGCCTGCAGCTCCTCGCGCCCGCTTGGCGCACCGGCCCCGAGCCGTTCGGCTTCATGTCCCCCCAGGCCTGGCAGGCCTTCGGCGCCTGGATGGTGCAGACGGGATTGCTGGCCCGGCCCGTGGACACGGCGCAAGCGATGACGGACGCGTACGTGCCCGGGGCGCCGGCGGCGCCATCCGCCGCCGCGCCCTCCTGAGGCCGGACCGGCGGAGTGCCGGGAGGTGCCCGCGGTTGGACGAGCCATCGGCAGGCCCCGACGCCGCGGAATCTGCGGTCGACGCGTGGATCCGGGCCCACCGGGCGCTCCTGGTCCGGACGCTCGGCGACCTGGTGGAGGTCCCGACCCCGAGCCCGCCGGGCCGGAACACGGGCCCCGCCCAGGCCCTGGTGCGGGCCCGCCTGGAGCGCCTCGGCTGCGCCGTCGACCAGTGGGACGTCTACCCGGGCGACCCGGACGTGGTCGGCGTGCGCCGGGGGCTGCGCTCCGGTGAGGCGCGGTCCCTGCTGCTGCATGGCCACATCGACGTCGCGGAGGTCGGCGACCCGTCGCCCTGGAGCCGCCCGCCCTTCCGGCTGACGGTCGAGGGGGACCGCGCCTACGGCCGCGGCACCGCGGACATGAAGGGGGGCCTCGCCGCCGGGCTCGTGGCCCTGGAGGCGGTGGAGGCTTGCGGGGCGCGCCTGCTGGGGGACGTGGTCTTCGAGAGCGTCGTCGGCGAGGAGCAGGGGGAGGCCGGAACGGCCGACGCCTGCGCGCGCGGCTACCGGGCCGACCTCGCTGTGGCCATGGACACATCCGGCCTGGCGGTCCAGGGCCAGGGCGGGGTGGTCACCGGTTGGATCGTGGTCGAGAGCCCCGAGACCTTCCACGACGGCCTGCGCGGCCGGATGATCCACGCCGGCGGCGGCCTGCACGGCGCGGGCGCCATCGAGAAGATGTGCCGGCTCATCGCGGCCCTGGGCGACCTGGAACGCCACTGGGCGGTGGTGCTGCAATATCCGGGGTTCCCGCCGGGCTCGACGACGATCAATCCGGCGGTGATCGAGGGCGGGCGCCATCCGGCGTTCGTCGCCGACCGCTGCGCTCTGTGGATCACGGTGCACTTCTATCCGGACCGGCGCTGGGAGGAGGTCGCCCAGGAGGTCGAGGCGTTCGTCCGGGCGGCGGCCGCGGCCGACCCCTGGCTCGCCCTCCACCCGCCCGCCTTCCGCTGGGGCGGGAAGTCCATGCTGGTGGACCGCGGAGAGGTGTTCCCGCCCGTGCCCCTCGATCCCGCCCACCCCGGCGTGGCGGCGCTCCTGCGCGCCCACGGGGAGATCGCCGGGGCGCCCGCGGCGGTGGGCATGTCCCGCAGCGTCAGCGACGGCGGCTGGCTGGCGGCGGCGGGCATGGCGACCGCGATCTATGGCCCGGGCCGCCTCGAGCAGGCCCACGCCGTGGACGAGTGGGTCGATCTCCGCGAGGTGGAGACCGCCGCGCGCGTGCTCGCCCGATTGATGCTGCGCTGGTGCGGGACGTGACCCGGCGAACCCCGGCGCGGGGCGACGGCCGCCGCCCGCCAGCGCGGTGTCCTGCCGGTTGACCCCGATGCGCGAACTCGCGGCTGCGCCATTTCTTCCTCACGCCGGCGGGGGCCACGGCCAGCGAGGGGGCGGTCGGGCACGACGAGCGCTGCGCAGACGGCGCAGAGCGCCTTGCCCATCGGGGACCGCCTCGGCCAACCGCCAGAGTCTCAGGTAGGGATGTGCATCCCCGCTGGCGGCCGAGGCCGGTCCCGGGGCCCCCGCCGGGAGCACGGACACCGGCCCTCCCGGTGGCGGGTCTGGACGGAAGCGGCCACCGCGACCAGCACGTCCCTGCGTGGGGAGGGCCGCTGACCGATGGGCGACGAGCGGAGCATCGCGTGGCTGGACCTGCTGCGCAAGGCCGATCCCGTGGCGCGCACCGACTTTGTGCCGCAGGCGGTGGAGCGCCAGAGGATTTCCGCTCCCCGGAGGGGATCGTCGGTCGCGTCGGCGGCCATGGCCGCAACCCCGGCCTGGGCGTGGCGCGGCACGCCGGGCTTCGTCCTGTGGGGGGGCGGGCCTTCTCGCGCGTGGGCAGCACCACCGCGGCATCACCTCCGGCGCGGCGCCGCGGTTCCGGCCCCCGCCCGGGACGTGGCCGCCCTCCCGGCGGGCGGGCCTCAGTCGCCGGGACCCGCAGCGCCGGCCGCGCGCGCGTAGGCGGCGGCGGCGGCCTCCACCGACAGGCCCGGGGGCGCGGCCCCGAGCTCCGCCTCGAACGCCGAGCGGAGCTCCGCGGAGAGCCGCAGCGGCGGCGGCAGGAAGGTGTCGGCGCGGGGATCGGGCAGCAGGGCCGATGGATCCTCCCCGGCCCGGGCGCCCAGCGGGGGCGGCGCGGGCCGCGGCATCCGCGCCGCGGGCACATACCCCGACGCGCGCAGCGTCTGCTGGGCCAGGGGCTCTCCCGCCCAGACCACGAACTCCAAGGCGGACCCGGGCTCGGGGGCGGCCTGCACGATCCCGTGGCCGCGGGTCCGGGCGGGCACCGCCGGCCCCGGGAAGGCGGCCACCCCCACGCGCATACCCGCGCCCTGCAGGGCCGCGACGTCCGCCGGCAGGGGGAAGAAGCGCAGGGCCGCGGCGGCGCCGCCCGGGCCGAGGGCCGAACCGGGCCGGGCGTGGCCCTGCAGCAGCGCGAAATCCTGCCAGGCGCGGACGGCCGCGCCGGGGGCCGGGGTGGGCAGGCGGTCCCCCGGGCCGGCGAGGCTGCCGCCGTCCGCGACCGTGAGGGCATTCCACACGTCCACCCGCACGCCGGCGAGATCGGCCAGGGCAGGTCGGCCGGCCGCGCCCGCGGCGCCGAGCGTCGCGAGCAGGTCGGTGAAGGTCCAGCCCGGGGCCGGCCGTGGCACCGCCGCCCCGTCATAGAGCACCACCAGCCGGCTCTGGACCATGGGCACGCCGAGCTGGGCGCCGGCCGCCGAGAACGCGGCCCACGGGCCGGGATCCACGCCGGACGGGCTGAAGGCGACCAGCGAGAGACGCGCGTCCAGAGGCAGCAGGCCGGCCCGCGTCGCGGGGTCGCCGAACCGATCGGCATCCAGCGCCGCCACCGAGGTGCCGGCCGGCGGAGGCCATGGCAGGAAGCGCAGCCGCACCCCGGGGGCGTGCGCCCGGTATGGGCCGGACAGCAGACCCTCCGCGACGGTCTCGCCGGCCACCGCCAGGATGACCGGTCCCGGCGGCGCGAGGCCGCATGCCGCGAGCGCCCCGGCGGCCGCGACCGCGCCGGCGGTCCCGAGCAGCCGCCGCCGCGTGGAACGGGCCTCCGCCTCCATGCCCGGCATTGTACCGCGGGCCGGGCTCAGCCGGGCCAGCGCCGGCCGTGCCAGCACCCATCCCAGAACAGGAACTCGCAGCGCAGGGAAACGTCGAAGGCCAGGCGGGCGCGCCGCCGCTCCGCCGGGCCCATCTCCTCGCCGAGGCGGTCGCAGAGGCGGACCATGGCCCGCGCCGTCTCCTGGTAGGCAGGGCCGGCGTAGGCGTCGATCCAGGCCGCGTAGGCCGCGATCGGCGGGCGCGGTCCGGCGGCCAGCGCGGCGCCGATCTCCGCATATCCCCATTGGCAGGGGAGCAGCGCCGCCGTCACCACGCCGGTCGGCTCCGAGCGCGCGACGGCCAGGAGGTGGCGGGTGTAGGCGTGGGTCTGTGGCGCGGCGGGCGTGCCGTCGAGGTCCTCTGGCGGGATGCCCTGGGCGGCGCAGGCCCGGCGGTGCAGGGCCATCTCGTCCCGCAGGGTGGCGTGCAGGAGGCCGGTGAGGAAGACCATGTCGGCGGGGGCCTCCGCGGCGGCCGCGGCGAGGGCGAGGACGCGGGCGTAGTCGATCAGGAAGAGGTAGTCCTGGCGCATGTATTCCTGGTACCGCTCCGGGGGCAGCGACCCGTCCCCGAGGCCCCGCACGAACGGATGCCCGAGGATGGCCCGCCGCAGCGCCGCCCCACCGGCCCACAGGTCCGCGGACAGGGACGAGCCCGCCCGCGGCGCCGGCGCGCCGGAGTCCCCGCGTGGTCCCGCTGTTTTGCCCAACCCTGCCCACCGTCCCAGCCCCGACGTACCACACCGCGCCCGGGGCCCCTGCCGCGGGGCGCCACCCGCCGCCGGCAAACCAGCGCAAGCCCGCGGCAGGATGCGGCTTCCGCGAACGCGTACCCTGCGACGGGGCCCGGGCATCCGGGGCGTCCCGCCGGGGGGCGGCATGCCCGGCCCTGGCGCCCCGGGAAGCGGGTGGGTGCCCCATGCGGACTTCGGGCCCAGGGTCCCGGTCCGGCCGGCGCGACCCGGGGCCGCCGGCCGCCCTCGGGGAGGAGGAGGCCCCGGACCGGCCGTCCGGGCGATGGCCGCACGGCAGTTTCGGCACGCAGGCCGCCGCCGTGCTCCGCGGGGCGGGCGGCGCCCTGACCCTCGACGCCCTGGCCGAGGCCCTGCCCGCGGTGAAGCGGCCCGGCGGAGACTGGCGGGCCCGCCTTCGGCAAAGCCTCGCCCGCACGCCGCAGGTGTGTCTGGTGGGGACGTCCACCTACGACCTGGCCGAACGCCGGCTCTCCGGCGCGCGGCTGCGACACGTCCTGACGCAGGCCGAGGCGCGCCACGGCCTGCTGCTGGCTGAGCCGGAGCTTGCCGACCTCCTGCTGTGGTGGGAGACCTTTCTGCGGGACGGCACGGCCCTGCCGATCCTCGACGCGGACGGGGCTTCCCTGGAGGCGCGGCTGGCCTTCGTCACGGGTCCGGACCTGGAGCCGGCGCGGGGGTGGGGGTATCGCCTCTACCGGGTCGTGACGGGCCTGGGCGAATGGATGGCCCGGGCCGGGGCCCGGCCCGGCGACGACGTCTGCTTCCAGGCGCTGCCCCCGGACGGCCGCCGGTTCCGCGTATCGGTCGAGCCGGCGGCGCCCGGGCCCCGGGGCGACCTCGCGGTGGCACGCGCCGACGCGTCGCTCGCGGAGGCCGCCCTGGCGATCCTCGCCCGGGCCCGCGCCCTCACGCTCCCGGGGGACCTGCTCCGCCGCCTGGCGGGCCAGATGGACCTCCGGGTCGGCCCGGGCCCACACCTCCCGGTCTTCACGCTGGGACGCGACGCCCGCTTCGCCTTCGACGGCAGCTCCTACGGTCCGTTCGCCCTGGCCGTGGAGCGGAACCGCCGGCGGATCACGACCTCGCATCCGAGGCCCGAGGACTACCCGTCCGACTGGCCGGCGCGCGACCCGGTGTGGGAGTTGCGCCGGCTGGCCGAGGGGCCTGCGCGGCTGACCCTCTGGTACACCCTGGCCGGCCCGATCCAGGTGGGCGGGACACCCCACCCGGCGCGGCTCGCCTCGGTCCTGGCCCGCATGGTGCAGTCCCGGGCCATGCTGTGGGACCTGCTCCAGGACCGGAGCCGGCTGCTCAACGTGCCGGCCGCACGCCGCCGGGCGGGCCGGCAGCGGTATGGCAACGTCATTCAGGGCCCGTGGCCGGGGGCGGGCGGGGAGGGGTGACGGCCGGCGCCGGCTTCGCGGACGCGCGCCGGGCGAAGGGCCGCGGGGCGCCCCTGCCCGGCCGCGCGCCGCCGGTGCGCCCGTTCCTATGAGTTTGCCCGGGTGGCGGCCGCCTCCGCCGCGGGCACCGCCGCCGGCCGCCGGGTGACCAGGGCGACCACGGCGGCCACCGCGCCCACGATCGCCACGAGGGCGGTGACCAGGGCCGGCACGTGGAGTCCCAACGCCGCGTCCAGGGAGTACGAACCGGGGCCCGCCAGGGCCAGGGCGACCGCGGCCGCGAGGTAGACGAGGGTCATCTCGGCCCCGCCCTCGCTCATCCACAGCCCCTTGGGCAGGTGCACCGCCACCGTGGCCACGGCCATGGCCGCGGCCACCGCCACCGCCGCGGGCTGCGCGAGGAGTCCGAGGGCCACCAGACCGCCGCCGAGGGTCTCCGCCAGGGCCGTCGTCACGGTCCAGAACCCGGCGGGGCGGAACCCGAGCATGCCGCCGAAGAAGCCGGCGGCGCCGCGCAGGCCGGGACCCTTCCACCACCCGAGGAGCTTCTGCGTGCCGTGCCCGAAGATGACCAGGCCCAGCACGATGCGCAAGACCAACAGCCCGATGCTGGCCGCCGCCGACACCGCCCACCACCTCCGTGCGTCCGCCGGACCTCCCCGCGCACGGGTCCCCTCCGGGCGCTGGCCGCCTCCCTCCCCCCATGCCTGTACTGTCGAGCACTAGACACTACACATATGAACTACACCGCGACCCGAGAACGCCGGCACGCCGCGCCGGGCCTAGGCCAGCCCGTCCGCCGGCATGCGCGCCAGAACCTGGAGCAGCTGGCGGGCCTCCGCCGGGACCCTCTCGAAGAACGCGGCCTCGGCGGCGGCCACCGCGGCCGTGGCCGCCATGCAGCGCCGGCCGCCTTCGGCGGTTAGGCGCGCCAGCACGCTCCGGCGGTCGCGCGCATCCGGGGTGCGGCGGACCAACGCGTCGGACTCGAGGCGGTCCATCAGCTGCGTGACGTTCGACTTGGCGCAGCCGAGGCGCTCCGTCAGGAGCCCCAGGGGCAGCGGCTCGCCGGCGGCGACCAGCGCCTGCAGCACCTCGAGCTTGGCGAGCGACAGGCCGTGGGCCCCCGCCGCGGCCTCGAGCCGGGACATCAGGCCCCGGTTGAGGGCGAAGAGCTTCTGGGTCAGCGGGCTCAGCGGACCGGCGCGGTGGCCTTGCGTATCGTTCACGGATGAACTGTATCGGCGCCTCCTGGCGCCGTCAAGACCGGCACCGGCGGTCAGGCGCCCGTCCCCCCGAACCGCTCCAGGACCGCGCCGGCCACCTCGGCCGTGGAGGCCCGCCCCCCCAGGTCCGGCGTGCGGATGCCCGCCGCGAGGACGTCCTGCACGGCCCCGAGGAGCGCCGCCGCGACGTCGCCGGCCCCGACGAAGTCGAGGAGCATCTGGGCGGTCCAGATGGCGCCCACGGGATTGGCGATGCCCCGCCCCGCGATGTCGGGTGCCGAACCGTGCACGGGCTCGAACAGGGACGGCCGGCGGCGCGACGGATCGAGGTTGGCCGACGGCGCGATGCCGATGCTGCCGCAGATCGCGGCGGCGAGGTCCGTGAGGATGTCGCCGAACAGGTTCGAGCCCACGACCACATCCAGCGCGTCGGGCCGCAGCACGAACTGGGCCGCGAGCGCGTCCACGTGCACGAACCGGACCTCGACGTCGGGATATTCCGCGGCCACCTCCCGGACCACGGCATCCCAGAACGGCATGGTGTGGACGATGCCGTTGGACTTGGTGGCGACGGTGAGTCGCCGGCGCCGCGTCCGCGCCAGCTCGCAGGCGTAGCGCGCGACCCGCGAGATGCCCATGCGCGAGAAGTACGAGACCTGGGCGGCGACCTCGTGGGGCGTGCCCTCGTGGATGCGCCCGCCGATGTTGGAGTACTCCCCCTCGCAGTTCTCGCGGACGACCACGAAGTCGATCTCGCCCGGCGCCCGCCCGCTGAGGGGGCATGGCACCCCGCGCAGCAGCCGGGCCGGCCGCAGGTTGACGTACTGCTCGAAGGTGCGGCGGATGGGGATGAGCAGCCCCCAGAGCGAGACGTGGTCCGGGACGGCCGGATGGCCGACGGCGCCGAGGAAGATGGCGTCGAAGTCTTCGAGCACGCGCAGGCCGTCCTCGGGCATCATGCGGCCCTCGCGCAGGTAGCGCGCGCAATTCCAGTCGAACGTGGAGCACTCGAAGCGGAGGCCGCCGTGCAGCCGACCGGCGGCCTCCAGGATGCGCAGCGCGGGCGGCACGACCTCCAGACCGATGCCGTCGCCGGGGATCACCGCGAGCCGGACCACCCGCACGCCGCCAGCCTCCCTGCCCGCCCCGGCGCTCCGGCGCCGGGGGGCGCGCTCTTCGGCCCTGGCCCCGCGGCTCCCTGCGGCCGGATCTCGGCCGCCCGCGGAGCGGAGGTGCCCGGCCGCCTCGTGGGGAATGTCTCGGGCCGATGTTGCCCGAACGGCCGGAGGCCGCCCCCGCCCATGGAACCGCGCCCCCCGCGACGCGGTCCGGAGGCGACGGGCGCCAGGCCGCCGGTCCGCCGCCGGACGCCATGCCCCTGGCGCCCGCCGGGTCCCGGGACCCGGGCTTCCACGACCTCAGCGCCACCCGGGTGGTCGCGGCCGGGCTGCTGCTCAGCAAGCCCACGGGGTATCTGCGGGACGCCCTGCTCGCATCCCGGTTCGGCACGGGCGCGGCCATGGGCGCCTATACCCTCGCCAGCACCGCGTGCACCGCGGTCTTCGACGTCATCGGCACCCCGCTGACCCGCGTGGCGGTGCCCGTCCTGGTGGCCGCCCGCCGGCGGCGGGGCGTGGCCGGGCTGTCGCGCACCGCCATGGCCATCCTGTGGACCGAGGCGGCGCTGGCGGTCCTGGCGGCGCTGATCCTGCTCGTGCTGGCGGGCCCCGTGGCCGGCCTGCTCGCCGGTGCCGCGGGCCCGAGCCGCGCCGAGGCCGCGACGCTCCTGCGCTGGCTGGCGCTGCTCCCGCTGGCCATGGTGCTCTCGGCGTACGCCACGGCGTGGCTCCAGGCGTCCGAGCGCTTCACCCTGCCCGCCTTCACCGGCCTGCCGCTGGACTTCGCGATCATCGGGTTCGTGCTGTTCGCCCACCGCCACGGCATCCTCGCCGCGGCCTGGGGGCTCCTGCTCGGAACATTCGCCCAGTATGCCCTCCAGTGGCCCGGCCTCCGGCGCTGGGGCCACCGGATCGCGGCGCCCGCGCCGGCGGCTGCGCTGCGCGATCCGGGACTCGGGGCGACCGCCCGCATGGCCCTTCCCCTCCTCGGCAGCGCGGGCGCCATCGAGTGCGTCAACCTGTTGCAGCAGGCCCTCGCGGCACGGCTGCCGGGCGGCGCGGTGGCGGCCTTCGGCTACGCCTACCGCGTGCTCGACCTGCCGTCCGCCCTCCTCATCCTGCCCGTCACGGCGGTGGTGCTGCCGCGCCTGGCGGCCTTCGCCGCGATGGGCCAGGAGGACGTCGGCGCGGGCTTCTTCGCCGAGGCGACGTGGGCGCTGGCCGCGGGCCTGCTGCCGTGCGCCCTGCTGATCGGCGGCCTCGCGCAGCCGCTCGCCGCCGCGCTGTATGAGCACGGGGCGTTCGGCCCCCACTCCGTCCACGAGATGGGCGCCTGCCTGGTGGGCTTCGCGCCGGGCGTGCTCGCCTACGGGATCCAGCAGATGCTGCGCGCCCGCTTCTACGCCCGCCAGGACGCGCGCACCCCGCTCGCCTGGGACGCGGCGTCGCTCGCGACGACGGCCGCCTTCGACCTCGTCGCCTACCGGACGCTGGGCGACCTCGGGCTCGCCCTCGGATGGTCCGCCGGTTCCGCCGTCGCCTGGTGGGGAATGGCTCGGACCGTCCGCCGCTCCCGGAGCGCCGCGGGGGCGGCGCCGGGCGCCGTCCCCTCCCGTCCGGCCCCCGGCCCGTACCTGGTCGCCCTCGCGGTCGCCGGCGCCGCGCTGGCCATCCTCCTCGCCCTGCTGCCGGCCCACGTGCCCCCGTGGCTCGGCCACCGCGCGTGGCGCGTGGGCCTGGCCCAGGTGCTGGCGGTGGGCGCCGCCGGGTCGGCGCTCTACGTGGTGGTGCTCGGCCTGGCCGGCGGCCGCCCGCTCCTGCAGGGGCTGGCCGGACACGTCCGGCGCCGCACCCCTGAAAAGTAGGTTCCCTCTGTCCCTGTTCGGTGTCCGGACGGACGAGCAAACAAGAGCAGCGTGTCCTTGGACACAGGGGTGAGCTGCCAGATGGGATTGTGCGGCGCCGCCTTACGCCGTGAGCGGTTCCACGCGGACCGAGAAGCCTACGCGCTTGAGGCGGGCGATCGCGCCACGCTTCACGGCCTCCTTTCGACGCTGGTCGCGGCAGTTGGCTCCCAACTCCCGGCACGTGGTGCCGTCGCGCAGGATGAAGTGAGGGGTCGGCAGGATGTGCCGGCCCAGGGCGATCGCCGCGCGTTTGCCGCCCCGGCGCGCGGCCAAGAGGCGGTAGGTCGCGCCCAGATGGGCTTCCTTGCTGCGGCCGGCGGCGTGCCCCGCCTGTACCAGCGCAACCCTGAGCGGCTCGTTGCCGTGGCGTGTGCGCGCGGGACGCCCCCCGCTCTCGTTGTTTCCCAGGCACATGCCCGTCCAGGAGACCAAGTGGTCGGCGCCCGGAAACCGAGCCATGTCCGCGCCGACCGCCGCCAGGATGACCTGGGCGACTCGCCGGTTGACGCCGGGGACGGTGCACGGCCGCTCGATCTCCTGCTCATGAGGCGCCCTGGCCGGTAGGACTCGGCCGCGGAGCGGCCGAACCCCCGCGCATGCGCGACGCCAACGGGGGCGGCGAGCCGCCGCCCCCCCACTCCGAACCGTCCGGCGCGGGCATGCCCCCCGCCGAGTTCCCCCATCTGCGCCAGGCCGGGCGCATCGGCAGCCTCGACCTGCCCCACCGTCTCATGATGGGCTCGATGCACCTCGGACTGGAGGGTCCGGGCGCGGACGTGGACCGTCTCTGCCGCTTCTACACCGACCGCGTCGCCGGCGGAGCCGCGCTCATCGTCACGGGGGGCATCGCCGTCAGCCCGGAGGGCGCGGGCGAGGGCGGCGCCTACTTCCACTTCGGCCGGGGGAAGGACGAGGACGCGCTGGAGCGCATCGCCGCGGCGGTTCGCCGGGCGGGCGGGCGGGTCGCCGCGCAGCTCTTCCACGCCGGCCGCTACGCCCGGAGCGCCGAAATCGGGGCGCAGCCGGTCGCGCCCTCGGCCGTCGCGTCCCGCCTCAACCCGCGCGATCCCCCGCGGGCCCTCGGCGCGGACGAGCTGCCTGCGCTGGCGGAGCGGTTTGCCGCCGCCGCGGCCCGCGCCCGGGACCTCGGCTTCCACGCCGTCGAGCTCATGGGCTCTGAAGGCTACCTGCTGAACGAGTTCCTCGCGCCGGCCACGAACCGGCGGGAGGACGGGTGGGGCGGCTCCGCCGAGGGCCGGCGCCGGTTCCCTGTGCTCGTGGCCCGGCGGACCGTCGAGGCCGCGGGCCCCGGCTGTCCGGTGCTGTACCGCATCTCGGGGGCGGACCTGGTGGAGGGCGGGACCCCGTGGGAGGACACGCTTGCCTTCGCCGCCGCCCTGGAGGACGCGGGCATCGCCGCCCTCGACGTCGGGATCGGGTGGCACGAGGCGCCGGTGCCGACGGTCGGCATGCTCGTGCCGCGGGCGGCGTTCGCGGCGGTGGCGGCCCGTCTGCGCGCGGCGGCGCGGGTGCCGGTCATCGCGGCCAACCGCATCAACACGCCGGAGGTCGCGGAGCGCGTGATCGCCTCGGGCGCCGCGGACTTCGTCTCCGCGGCCCGGCCGTTCCTCGCGGACCCGGCCTTCGCCCGCAAGGCGCTGGAGGGCCGGGCGCACCGGATCAACGTGTGCGTGGCCTGCAACCAGGCCTGCCTGGACCGGGTGCTCGGGCGTCCCCCGCGGCCGGCCTCGTGCCTGGTCAACCCCGCCGCGGGGCGGGAGGCGGCCTTCGAGCCGGCGCGCGCCGCGACGCCCCGCCGGGTCGCGGTCGTCGGCGGCGGCCCGGCGGGCCTGGAGTGCGCGCGGGTCCTGGGGGCGCGGGGCCACGACGTCACCCTGTTCGAAGGCGAGGGCGCCCTGGGCGGGCAGCTCCGCCACGCCATGCGGGTGCCGGGCAAGGGCGAGTTCGCGGAAACCCTCCGGTACTTCACCGCGGAGCTCGCGGCGCTCGGCGTGCGGGTGGAGCTGCGGGCCCGGCCGGAGCCGGCCGAGCTGCGCGCCTGGGACGCCGTCGTCCTCGCCTCCGGCGTGCGGCCGCGGGTGCCGGCGGAGACGGAGCTCCCCGGCGTGGGACTGCCCCACGTCGCGGCCTACCCCGACGTCTTCGCCGGGCGGGTGGCGGTCGGCGAGCGCGTGGCCATCATCGGCGGGGGCGGCGTGGCGTGCGACCTCGCCCACTTCCTCACCGAGAGCGGGCCCGCCTCGCCCGAGGCCCTCGCCTTCCTCACCGAGTATGGCGTCCTGCCGCCCGACGGGGCGCTGCGGGCGCTCGGCGCCCGCCGCCAGGTCACCCTGATGCGGCGCGGCGAGCGCATCGCGCCCCTGCTGGGACTCACGACCCGCTGGGCGCTGCTCGGGACGCTGCGCCGGCGCGGCGTGCGCATGCTGACGGGTGTGCGGTACCTGGGCGTGACAGGCGGTGGGGTGCGCGTCGTCGTGGAGGACCGCGAGGAGCTGGTCCCCGCCGACACCGTCGTCCTGGCCTGCGGCCAGGAGCCGCGGGACGAGCTGCGCGCGGACCTGGAGGGCACGGTTCCGCTGCGCGTCATCGGGGGGGCGCGCGCGGCCGGCGAGCTGGACGCCGCCCGGGCCATCGCGGAGGGGGCGGAGGCGGGGCTGGCCGTGGGATAGGACGCGGTCCCCCGCCACCTCGGGGGTGCTCGCGCCCCGACCGGACGAGGACGTGCTCCGCTGTCCGGGGCCGCCGCCGAACCCCGGCGGCGGGCCGCCAGCCCGTCGTCGTCATGCAGCCGGAACGGGGGCCTGCGCCCGGGCCGCGGCCTCAGATGCAGAGCGGCCCGAGGCCGTCGGCGAGGCGCTCGGCCTGGAGGGCGACCCGCGCGAGGTAGCGGTCGTGGTGCACGGTGAACTCCGCCAGCCGGACCTCCACGACATCCGGTCCGCGGCCCGGCGACCGCTGCGCCGCCCGTGCCGCCACCGCCTCCTCGCGGAACAGCGCCAGCGCCGCGGCGATGGGCAGGTCGAGGACGGAGGCGACCTCCGCCGGATCCGGGCGCAGGTCTTCGAGCGGCACGTCGGTCACGTAGGCGAACACGTCCGCGGCCTCACGGTCGAGGAGGTAGCCGTGGCGGGCCATGTCGACGGCGCGGCCGAGCGGAACGAGGCGCTCGGGCGGGAGGCGGAGCCCGAGTTCCTCCTCGCCCTCGCGGCAGACCTCCGCGAGGGTCTCGCCGGCCCCATAATGGCCCGCCACGCTGACGTCCAGCGCGCCCGGATAGGTGGCCTTGGCGGCCGAGCGGCGCTGCACGACGATGGTGCGGCGCCGCGGGGACACCAGCCAGCAGTGGAAGCTGCGGTGCCAGTCCCCGTCGAGGTGCACCAGGCCGCGGTCCTTGACGCCGGCGGGGCGGAGCGAGTCGTCGTACACGTCCAGCATCTCGCCGGTCCGGTGGCGCTCGCGGCGGGCGCGGATCTCCGCCCCGCAGGCCTCGGCCTCGGCCGCCGCGCCCCGCGCGAACGCCTCCGCCCGGAGGCGTTCCAGTTCGGGATTGGTCCAGCGCTCCATGCCCATGGGCCGATTGTAGCGGAGGGGCGGCGCGCACCGGTGGGCGGGAGCCCCGGCGCGTCACGCGGCCTCGGTCGTCCACAGCCCCTCGCCCCGGGCCGGCCCGGTGCCGACGTAGGCGAGGGGTGCGCCCGCCGCCAGGGCGACGCGGCGCGCGAACGGGAGCGGGCCGCCCGCCAGGCTCCACCGCTCGTAGACCGGCCGCACGGCCGAAAGCTCATGGGCCAGCGGATACCCGCGGCGCTCGTCCCACCCCTCGTACCGGAGGCACACGGGGACCTCGCCCAGGGCGGCCGCCACGTCCGCCTTGGTCACCGCGATGCACGTGGCGCCCGCCGCGCGGACCGCGTAGCGCAGCGCAGGGAGATCGAGCCAGGCGCAGCGGCGCGGCCGGCCCGTGGTGGCGCCGAACTCCGCGCCCAGCGCCCGCAGCCGCTCCTGGTCCGCCGGGTCGGCCTCCGTCGGCAGCGGGCCCCCGCCCACGGCCGTCACGTAGGCCTTGGCGACCCCGATCACGCGGCCGCCGCGGGGTGCCAGGGCGGCCGGCGGCAGAACCGTGGTGCCGGTCGTGTACGGATAGGCGCCGCGGTCGAGGTCCCGCATGATGCCGAGCTGGCCCTCCAGGATCACGCGGCCGGTCGCGCCGGCCTCCGCGAGGGCCGTCAGGTCGTCGCCCACGTACGGCCGGAGCCACGCCGCGATGGAGGCCGCGCCGGGCACCTCCCGATCGGCGGCGACGGCAAAGGCCGCGCCCAGCGCGCGGCGCCACGGTGCGATCGCCCGCAGCCGCTTTTCTCGCGCCGTGTCCTCGACGAACGCCCCCACCTGCAGGCCCCAGCGCCCCGCCTTCGCGGCGTAAGCCGGGCCGATGCCCCGCCCGGTCGTGCCCACGGGGTCGTCGCCGCGCAGCGCCTCTTCCATGCCGTCCAGGACGCGCATCCAGGGCAGCACCACCTGCGCCCGCGGCGCCACGACGAGCCGGCTCCCCGCGGGGAGGGCGTGGCCCGCCGCCTCCAGCGCGGCCAGTTCTTCGCGGAGCAGCCAGGGGTCGACCGCGCAGCCGGCCCCGATGATGCAGCGCACGCCCGGCCGCAGGGCCCCGCTGGGCACCTGGTGCAGGGCGACCGCCGCCCCGCCGGCGCGGATCGTGTGCCCGGCGTTGGCGCCGCCCTGGTAGCGGAGCACCGCGGCGGCCCCGCCGGCCAGTTCGTCCACCACCTTGCCCTTGCCCTCGTCGCCCCACTGCAGGCCGACGACGACGTCCACCCCTCCCGGCCCCCGGCCCTCCGGCACCATCCCGTGCCCCTCCCCGCCCCGACCCCCGCCGCCGCGGGCCGCCCCGGGGCACCTCCACGATGAGGGCCCGCGCGCCCGGCGTCCAATGCATTGTTGCGGTATAGTCCATGCATGCAAAACATGAATGGGCCCGGCACTCCCGGGTCCGCCAACGGACCGCCGGACGGTCTCTTCGCGCTCCTCGCGCTGCAGGACGCCGGCACGGTGACGGGCGCCGCCGCCCGTCTGCACATCAGCCAACCGGCCCTGACGCGGCAACTGCAGCGGCTCGCGCGCGCGGCGGGCGCGCCGCTCGTGGAACGGCGCGGGCGCACGGTCGCGCTGAGCGCCGCGGGCCTGCTGCTCGCCGAACACGCGCGGCGGGTGGCCGCCGACTGGGAGGCGACGGCCGCGGCCGTCGCGGGCCAGGCCCAGCCGCCGCTGCGGCTCGGCTGCGGGACGGCCATGGCGCTGTCCCTGCTGCCGGCCGGCCTCGGGCGGCTCCGGGCCGACGCGCCCGCCCTGGCCTTCCGCATCCGCGCGGCGGACAGCGCGGGCGTCGAGGCGCTGTGCCTCGCCGGAGACATCGACGCGGGCCTCGTCACGACGCCCCCCGCCGACCGGCGGCTGTCGGTCCTGCCGCTCGGTCGCGACCCGCTGTGCGCCGTGGCCGCGCCCGGAGGGGCCTCGCGGCTCGGCCTCGCCGACCTCGCCGCCGGCCCCCTCTGCCTCTACGCCCGGGGGACGGGCTTCCGCCGATTCGTCGATGAGCTCTTCGCCCGCGCGGGCCTGCGACCACGGGCGGCCGCCGAGATGGACAGCCTCGAGGCGCTGCGCGAGCTGGTGGCGGCGGGCCTGGGGCGGTCGCTCCTGCCCCGCTCGGTCGTCTCCGCCGCGCTCCGGACCGGCCGCCTGCAGGCGCTGGACGTCCCCGACCTGCCGGCCGCCGCGCGGACCATCGCCCTGGTGCGGCGGGCCGACCGGGCGCCGCACGCGGCCTTCGAGCCCCTGGCCCGGGCGCTCCGGGAGGCCGCGCTCGACCTGCTCCCGGAGTAGGAGGGCGCCCGCCCAGCAGGGATCCGCCCGGCGCCGCCGGAAGCGGTCGGGCGCCATGGGGGAATGCGTCGCCCGCCACTACCGCACCGGCGCCCTCTGCCGCCTGCGCTGGGCGGACGGCCGGCTGCACGCGGTCGAGCCCCTGGGCGCCGGCCCGGAAGGCGGCGCGGCGCTGCGCCTTGCGCCCGCCCTCTTCGACCTGCAGGTGAACGGCTACGGCGGCCTGGACTTCTCGCGGCCGGAGCACGTTCCCGCCGTCGCGGCGGCCCTGGCGCGCCACGGCGTGGCGCGGTTCCTGCCCACCGTCACGACCGCGTCCCCCGAGGCCATGGCGGGCGCGCTGCGCGCGATCGCCGCGGCGCGCGGGCCGGAAACGGCCGCGGCGGTCCCCGGCATCCACCTGGAGGGCCCCTACATCTCCCCCCTCGACGGGCCCCGGGGGGCGCATCCCGCGGCCCATGTCCGCGCCCCCGCTTGGGACCACTTCGCGGAACTGCAGCGGGCCGCCGGGGGAGCCATCCGGGTGGTCACGCTGGCCCCCGAGCTGCCCGGCGCCCTGGCCTTCATCGCGCGCGCGGCCGCGGCCGGGATCCTGGTCGCGATCGGCCACACCGCGGCGGACGGGGACACCATCCGCGCCGCCGCCGCGGCGGGCGCGCGCCTCTGCACCCATCTCGGCAACGGCCTCGCGGCGACGCTCGACCGGCACCGCAACCCCCTGTGGCCGCAGCTCGCGTGCCGCGACCTGTCGGCGTCCTTCATCGCCGACGGGCACCACCTGCCGGCCGACGCCCTGAGCGCGATGATGCGCGCCAAGGGGACGGACCGCTGCCTGCTGGTGAGCGACGCGGTGCCCCAGGCGGGGCTCCCACCGGGGCGCCACACGGGCATCGGGGGCGCGGACGTCGATGTCGAAGCGGACGGCTCGATCCGCCTCCACGGCACCCCGTACCTCGCCGGATCGGGCGCGCACCTCCTGGGGTGCGCCGCATGGGCGGCCGCCAGCGGCGCCGCCGGCGCGGCCGACGCGCTCGACATGGCCTCGGTGGGTCCGGCGCGCCTCCTGGGGATGGGGGGCGGCGCGGGCGACGTCCTGGTCTATCGCGAGGAGCCCGGCGGCGGGTGGACGGCCCTGCTCACCGTCCGGGCCGGCGCCGTGCTCCACGACGCCCTAGGGGGAGGCCCCGGCTGAGGAGGGGGAGCCGCCCGAAGCCCCGTCCGCCTCGTACACGCGGTGGCGCGGCGGCCCGGCCAGGACCCCGTCGCGGCTCCAGGCGGTGACGCCGGCGAACTCCGGGGAGCGCACGAAGCGCGCGAACGCGTCGCGGTCGGACCACTCCGAGTGGATGAGGTACGAGCCGGGCCGTTCCACGTCGCGGTACAGACGGCTGCGGACATGGCCCGGCGCGCCGCGCAGGGCCGCCGCGACCGCCCGGTAGGCATCTTCGAAGTCGGTCTCCCGGCCCGGGACCACGTCGTAGTCCAGGCCCACCGTGACCATCGCCCACCCCCGCCCCACGCCGGTGGACCCTGCGCCCGCGTCAGCGCCGCGCGTCGCGGCGGCGGTCCAGCCAGCGGTGCACGCCCTGCCAGAGGGCCTCGCTCGCCCCGCGCAGCGCGGTCACGACGAGCACGAGGAGCAGGATGATCGCAGCCAGAACCAGAAGGTCCCCCACCGGTCCCGGGGCGATCCCGGCGCCGCCGCCCAGGAAGAACATCTGCGCCACCCTCCCCGCCGCCGCCGTTCCGCGCCGCTGGGGTCCTCGGCGCCGGACGGTGTGCCACCGCCCCGACCGCGCGGCGGCTCGCCCGGCGCCCACCCTCCCGTCTTCCTTCGTGCCGCGCGCGCCGGCCTCCCTCTAGGCGGGTTGGAAGTATCGCCCGTGGAAGCCCTGGGGCGGAGTGGCGTCGCCCGGCAGCGAGCCGTCGGCGATCTCCCAGGCCCACCCGATCGGGGCCGGGCCCGGATCGTCGCCCCGGCTGTTGTACTGGGTCCCGCCGACGCGCGTGCCCACCGCCACCAGGTCGAACCGCGCGAAGCGGCGCAGGGCCACGTCCCACTCCGCCTCACCGTCGAACCGGGCCTCCGTGGAGCGAGCGCTTTCCTGCGGGCGGCCCGTCCAGTCGTCCGTCCAGCGCGACAGGCCGCCCAGCGCCGCGTGCCCCTCCAGGTCCAGGCGGACCCGGCCGCCGCGCACCTCCCGCACCCGGCTGCGCATCTCCGCCTCCCGCACCTCGTCGTCGCGCCACATCGGCGGCTCTCCCCGCACGTTGTCGATGAGGTGGAACCGCGCCACCCGCCGCGCCAGCGCCTCGGGCCAGGCGACGGAGGCGCCGGCCGTGGCCTCGGGGACGAGGGCCGCGGCCTCGTCCGCCCGGAACCACGCGTGGTCGAGGTTGAACGCCCGCCGCCGCCAGTCGTCCGGACGGGCGTCCGCTTCCGGGTCACGGGGCAGGTCCCGCACCCAGACCCGCAGCGCCAGGCCTCCGGGCGGAGGCTCCTGGCGGTAGCGGCCGTCGGTGGCACCGTCCCCGGCGCCGGCCCGGGCGCCGGCCCCCTCCCGCCAGCCCTCCAGGGCCCGCCGCAGGACCGGCAGGAGGCGGTCCGCGCCGTGCACGTTGCACGAGCCGAGCAGCGTCCCGTCGGGACGGCACGCATACATCCCCTGCCGCGTGTCCGTGGGCTGGAACCGACCCCCGTAGTGGCCCTGCTCCGCGATCAGCCGGAAGAGGTCCCCCTCGGCGTCCTGCTGGCGCTGCAGGTGCGAGCAGTTCTCCGCCACGGGCACGAACTCCGCGGCCAGCAGCGCCGCGACCTCCGGATCGCTGAAGGCGGCCGCCCGGGCCGCCACACCGTTGTTTCAAACGCACCCGAGCGGGTTGCCGTTCATCGCCCAGAGGAAGACGGGACGCCCGGCGGCCTCCGCCTCCCGGCAGCCCGCCCAGAGGTCGGTGCGCCAGGGAATCTCCAGCCAGCGCATCTCGCCTGCCGCCGGCTTCAGTCGCCGGAGCATCTCCGTGTCCATCTCGGCCCTCCCGCCGGGCGGCCCGGCCCCACGGCGCCGACGCCCACCGGCCATCCTATCATCCGCCGCCGGGCCCGGGCACCGCGACGGCGGCGCCCCCGCGTCAGGCCAGGCCCAGGGCTGCGTCCAGGGGGTCCTGGTAGCGGCTGATGCGGCCGGAAGCCACGTCGTCGACCAGCAACGGCTGGCCCCCCAGATGCCCCGACTCCAGGATCGCCGCGGCCACGGCCTGGGCCGCGTATCCCTCGGCCCCGCCCACCTCGGGCGCGCGGCGGGTGCGCACGGCTTCGAGGAATTCGGCCAGCTCCAGCTGCACGCCGATGTCGCCGCCCGCTTGCGGATGCAGCGGGTCCGGGCAGAGCCATCCGGGAAACAGCCGCTCCCGCTCCTCGGCGGGCAGCGCGTCGAGGCACCGGCCGATCAGCGCCTCAGGCTCCAGCGTCTCCTGCCCGTCCCAGCGCTGCCACCGCGGGGCCGTGGGGTAGAAGCCGGCCGAGGCGATCGACCCCCGGGTCCCGTAGTACGCGTTGGTGTGCAGCGCCTGCCCGCAGAGGACGCTGGCGTGGGCCCACGTGCAGTGCATCCCGCTTTCGAACTCGAGCAGGATCTGCATCGCGTCCTCCACGTCCGGCGTGCGCCCGTCGGCGAAGGGCCGGTCGGCCCACAGCGCGCAGGTGGCCGTCACGCGGCGGATCGGCCCGAAGCAGTACAGCAGCAGGTCGGCCATGTGGACCCCGATGTCGATCGCGACCCCGCCGCCCGAGCGCCTCCGGTCCAGCCGCCACGGCATGGGCCCGGGCCGGTCGGCCGCCTCGGGATCCCGGCGCGAACCTCCGACGAACTGGATGGAGGCGAGCAGGGGCCGGCCGAGCAGGCTTCCGCCGGCCGCCCAGGCCAGCGCGCGCGAACCCGGCCAGCGGCGCACCTGTTCGGCGGTGGCCAGGATGCGCCCGTGCCGCCGCGCGGCCGCGAGCATGCGCCGTCCGGCCCGCAGCGTGACCGCCAGAGGCTTTTCGACGATGACGTCGGCGCCGGCCTCCATGCATCCGGCGGCGACCTCGTGGTGCAGGTCGTGCGGGGTGCAGACGTCGACCGCGTCCGGATGGCATTCCTCCAACATGCGGCGCCAGTCGGCGTGCACCGCGACCGGCCTGCCCTGCCACTGGGCGGCCGCCGCGGCGGCTCCCTCCGCCAGGGCGACGGCCGGATCGGCCGCGGCCACGACCTCGAAGCGGGCGCCCCGCCCGTGCAGGGCCCGCCAGGCCGAGAGATGCTCCCGGGACATGCCCCCGCAACCCACGAAGGCGACGCGAACCGGGTCCTGGACCACGGCAGAGCCCCCTCATTCCGCCACGGGTCGGGCCGCCCGGCCGGAAGCACCGGCCGGGCACGCGCACACGGCTTCGGCGCCCGCGCGCCGCTCCCTCCGGCACGCGGGGCACGGCCAGGCGCGCGACCCACAGGGATCCCCTCGCCGGGAGGCGAAGCCGGCCCGCGAGTCGGTCGAAGGAGGGCAGGAGCCCGCCGCGGCGGCGGCGCCGGAGGCGCCCCGGCCCGTGTCGGGTCGTCAAACCTATGGAGGGCAGCGGTCCCCTTTCCTCGCTCCACGTGTTGCGGCCGGGGCGCTCCCGGCGGGCGTCGAGCTTCGACCGGACGGGCGGCAACGCCGACCGCATCGTCATCCCCGCCGGGCAGACCGCCACCCTGGCCGAGATCCACGGGGCCGGCGTGATCCGCCACATCTGGTGCACGGTCGCCTGCGCGGACCCGATGCTCCGGCGCAACGCCGTCCTGCGCATGTACTGGGACGGGGAGGACGCGCCCAGCGTCGAGTCGCCGCTGGGCGACTTCTTCGGCCAGGGTTGGGGCGAGAAATACAACTTCGCCTCGCTGCCCGTCGCCGCGGCACCGAAGGACGGTAATGCCCTGAACTGCTACTTCCCCATGCCCTTTGGCCGGGGGGCCCGCATCACGATCGAGAACCAGTCCGAACGGCAGATCGACGCCTTCTACTACTACATCGACTACGAGGAGCACGACGCGGCGCCGGCGGACGCGGGAAGGTTCCACGCCTGGTGGAATCGCGAACTCACCGACCCCGGGCAGGCCGACCCGGGCGCCCGGGAGAACGAGTGGAGCGTGCTCGGTCCGGAGGGCAAGAACCCCTCCGACCAGGACAACCACCTCTTCCTCGAGGCCCATGGCCGCGGGCACGTCGTCGGCATCCAGTACTACTGCGACAGCCCGGGCCCCATCTGGTACGGCGAGGGCGACGACATGTGGCGCATCGACGGGCAGCCGTGGCCGGGCTCGCTCCACGGCACGGGTACCGAGGATTTCTTCAATTCTTCGTGGAGCCCGAACGAACTCTACGCGCATCCGTACTTCGGGTACGCGCGGGTGCCCCACTCGCTCGGCTGGCTGGGGCGTGTGCACTGCTACCGCTTCTTCCTGGAGGATCCGATCCTGTTCTCCCGGTCGGTCCGCGGCAGCATCGAACACGGCCACGCCAACTGCCTCACCCTCGACCTCTGCAGCGTCGCCTACTGGTACCAGACGGAGCCGCACCGTCCGTTCCCCGCCCTTCCCCCCAGGGACAGGCGCCAGAACATGCCCGCGATCGGCGCGGTGGAGGTCCACCGCTGGCGCGACGCCTGGCGTCAGGCGATGGGTGGGGGCAAGCTGTGGGGCAGCGAACGGAAATAGGGGGCCGCGGCCGGCGGGGGCTCCGGCCCAAGGGGGGCACACCGTGAGGGCGATGGTCGTGCGCGCCCACCGCCCCGTCGGCACGGGCGTGCTGGTCCGGGAGGAGCGCGCGGTCCCGGCACCGGGTCCCGGCGAGGTGCTCCTGCGCGTCCTGGCGTGCGGCTGCTGCCACACGGACCTGCACGTGTGCGCCGGGGAGCTGCCGCCCCGACCGCTCCCCGTGGTCCCCGGCCACGAGATCGTCGCGGAGGTGGCCGCGGCCGGGGAGGGGGTCGGGGGCCCCGGGGCCCCGCGCCCGGGGGACCGGGTCGGACTGCCCTGGCTGAACCGCACGTGCGGGACGTGCCGCTTCTGCCGCACCGGGCGGGAGAACCTCTGTCCGGCCGCCCGCTTCACGGGCTATGACGCCGATGGTGGGTACGCGGGCTTCGTGGTGGCGCCCGCGGCGTTCGTCGTGCCGCTGTCGGACACCTACGCGGACGTCGAGGCGGCGCCGCTGCTCTGCGCCGGCGTCATCGGCTGGCGCGCCATCCGCCGCGCGGGGGTCCAGCCCGGGGAGCGGGTGGGGCTGTTCGGCTTCGGGGCCTCCGCCCACCTGGCCCTGCAGGTGCTCGGCGCCTGGGGCTGCCAGGTGGCGGTGTGGTCCCGGGGGCCGCACCACCTGCGCCTGGCGGAGGGGCTCGGCGCGGCGTGGACCGGTGGCTACCGCGCGGACGGGCCCTGGCCGCTGGAACGCGCCATCGTGTTCACGCCGGCGGGCGAAACGCTCCTGGAGGCGCTGCGCCGGCTGGAGGCCGGCGGCGTCGTCGCCATCGCCTCGGTACACCTCTCCCCCGTTCCCGGGTTCGACCACGACCGCCTCCTGCTCGGCGAGCGGGAGATCCGCAGCGTCACGGCGAGCACCCGCCAGGACGCTGCCGACTTTCTCCGCTTCGCGGCCGCGGTGCGGTTGCGCGTGGAGACGGAGACGGCACCGCTCGACGCCGCGGAGGCGACGCTCGAGCGGCTGCTTCTGGGCCACGTGCACGGCGCCGCCGTCCTGGTGCCCGGGCCGGGCGACCGCTGAGCCGCTCGGCCCGCGCCGCTGCGGAGGCCGGGCTACCCGGTGTTGGCGGGCGCACCCCCGGCGGCGGACCGCAGCGGCTCCCACTCCCCGGCCCACCGGCGTTCGATGCGCGCGCGCCAGGCCTCCGCGGCCTCGCGCATCTCGGCAGCCAGAGCCGGTTCCGCGCCGGCGAGGTTGCGGCGCTCACCCGGGTCCTCGGTCACCAGGGCCAGGTGCACGGCGTCCTCCGGAGGGGCACCCTCGACCAACTGACCGTTCAGGACGAGTTTCCACGGACCGCGGCGCATCGCGGTCTGCCGGCCCATCTCCCAGAAGAGGTCGCGCCGGGGCGCGGGCGCGGCTCCGGTGACCCAGGGCAGGATGTCCGCGCCGTCGCCCTCGAACGCGCCGGGTTCACCGCCGGCCGCCCGCAGGAGGGTGGGAAAGACGTCGATGGCCGCCCCCGCGTCGTGCAGCACCTGCCCGGAGGGGATCCGGGCCGGCCACGACAGGAGGCCGGGCACGCGGATCCCGCCCTCGAAGAGGCTGAACTTGTGCCCGCGCAGCGCGCCCGCGCTGCCGCCGTAGTAGGGATCGCGGCGGCCGTCCAGCCAGTTGCGCGACTCCCGCGAGGGGCCGTTGTCGCTTTGGAAGAAGATGCAGGTGTCGGCCAGGACGCCCTGGCGCTCGAGTTCGGCCGCCACGCGGCCGACGGCGTCGTCGACCGCGCTGAGCATGGCCGCCATGATCCGCCGGTCCGGCGCGAGGTGCCGGAAGCGGTCGACGTATTCCGCCGGCGCATGCATCGGGTAGTGCGGGGCGTTGAACGGCAGATACAAAAGGAACGGCTCCGCCCGGGGCGCGCGCCGGCGCACGAAGTCGACGGCCCGCTCGGCGATGAGCTCCGTGACGTACCGGCCGTTGCGGAAGACCTCTCGGCCGTCCTCCCACAGGTCGTGCAGCGGGTCGATGCCGTGCTGCCAGTAATGGATGTGCGAATAGTAGTCCACGCACCCGGACAGGAAGCCGAACCACTCGTCGAAGCCGTGATCCTCGGGGCGGCAACCCTCGGTCAGGCCGAGGTGCCACTTGCCGAACATGGCCGTCCGGTATCCCACCGCCCGCAGCGCCGTGGCCAGCGTCGGTACCCGGCGCGGCAGGCCGGACGCGGTCCGGTGGCCCGCCAGGATGGAGCGCACGCCGGCATTGCCGGGATAGCGGCCCGTGAGCAGGGCGGCCCGGGACGGCGAGCACACGGGTGAGGCCGAGTACCAGCTGGTGAAGCGGGCCCCGGAGGCGGCCACCCGGTCGAGATGCGGGGTGCGGAAGTCCGTGGCACCCATGCACGAGAGGTCGCCGTAGCCCTGATCGTCGGTCAGGATCACGACGAAGTTGGGCCGCCTGCCGCCCATGCCGCGATCAGCCTCCGTTCGGGCGGTCCGCAGGTCCGCCGGCCCGCCGGCGCGCGTACGGGGAGGCCGGCCGCAGCCGTCCGGCGTCCGGTGAGAGTGCCGCCCGGATGCGCTCGGCGACCTTCTCCAGGTCCTGCAGCGACGCGATCGCATCCCCGAAGGGATAGATCCGGGCGAGCTCGCCGCCGTGGCGGCGCGGCAGGAGGTGCAGGTGGAAGTGCCCGTCCTCCGCGGTCTCGACCGCGGAGGCGGTCTCCGCCTCCACGTGGCCGGCGGCGCGGGCGTTGCGGTTCTCGCCGGCGGCCACCCACCCGCTGGCCCGGAACTGCCGGGGCCCGCCCGGATAGAGGATCGCGCCCATCTGCACCGCCTCGAGGTCGAAGGCGCCCTGGATGGCGCGGGCGAGGCGCATGGTCACGGCGAGGACGGCCGCGCCCGTCGGGCAGGCGAAGACCTCCTCGGCGGTCAGGTGGCGCCGCGGCAGGACGAGCACATGCCCCGGCGCCGACTGGCGCCAGTCGAGGAGGGCGACGACCTCACGGTCCGCATGGATCATGGCCTGCGGCAGGTCCCCGGAGGCCGATTCGCAAAAGAGGCACGGCAGCACCGCTCCACGCTCCTCGGTCGCCCGCCGGCCGGCTCCAGGGCGCTCGGTTCGGGAAGGGGCCCGCCGCGCCGGGCGGCGGGCCGCCCATGGTTTCGCGCCCGAGCGGCCGTTGCCTCCCGCGCCGCCGCTTGGCGGGCCGCGCCCGGCGCGCTCGCAACCCGAACGTGCCGGCGACGCGCCGAACGCCGGTCCGCGGCTCGACCCGATCCGGCGGCCGGGGAGGCGAGCGGCGGGCCGTGCCGGGATGGTGGTGGCTCGTCGGCCTGTCCCTGCTCGCCGCCTTCGCACCCTACGCGGCGGAAGCCATGTACGCGGCGCGCGTCGCCGGCGCCATCGCCCGCGGGTGCGGCGTGGCCGCGGGCGGATCCGCGTGGCCGGGCACCGGGACAGCGCGTCGGGCTCCCGCGGCCGGGGAGGCGAGCCCCACGGTCTCCGTGGTCGTGGCCGCGCGGGACGAGGCGGCCAGCATCGGCGCCACCGTTTCGGCCCTCCAGGCCCAGGACCACCCCGCCCTGGAGATCGTGCTCGTCGACGACCGCTCGACGGACGGCACGGGCGACCTGATGGACGCTCTGGCGGCGTCCGGGAGGCAGGGGGCGCGGCCCGCGCCCGGGCCGCCTCCGATCCGCGTGGTGCGCGTCCGCGACCTGCCGCCCGGGTGGCTGGGCAAGAACCACGCCCTCTGGCGCGGAGCGCGCCTCGCCCGCGGGCGTTGGCTCCTGTTCACGGACGCCGACGTCCGGCTGCATCCCGCCGCCGTGGGAGCGGCCGTGCGGTTCGCCGAGGAGCGCCGCCTCGACCACCTGGCGCTCGGGCCGGCGCTGACGGCCCGCGGGTTCGGGCTCCAGGCCTGGGTCTCCGTCGGGCTCCTCGCGATCCTGACCTTTCTGTCCCCGCGCAGCATGAACCGGCCGTCCTCGCGCAGGGGCTACGGGGTGGGCGCCTTCAACCTGGTCCGCCGGAGCGCCTACGAGGCGATCGGCACGCACCGGGCCATCGCCCTGCGGCCCGACGACGACGTGCGCTTGGGCCTGCGGCTGCGCCGAGCGGGCTTCCGGCAGTGGGCCGCGGCGGAGCCCGCCCTGGCGCGGGTGGAGTGGTACGGGTCGCTGGGCGAGGCCATCCGGGGACTGGAGAAGAACGCGTTCGCGGTCCTGAACTACCGGCCCGCGGTGCTCGCCCTGGCGGTCGCCGGCACCGCCGCCCTGTTCGTCGGGCCCTGCGTCGGCGCGGCGCTGGTCCCCGGGCCGGCCGCCTGGGTCTTCCGCGCCGACGTCGCCGTGCAGTGGGCCACCGTGGCCACCGTGTCGGCGCTGTTCGTGGTGCCGGGCCGGCCGGCGCGGGCGGCCGCCGTGGCACTGGCCTATCCGTGGGCGGCGCTGGTCTTCGCCTACGCGATGGCCCGGTCGGGGTGGCTCGCCCTGGCGCGCGGCTCCGTCGAATGGCGCGGCACCCGCTACGACCTCGGCGCGCTCCGGTCGCAGACGGGCCAGGGCGCGGGCGGTGGGAGCGGTCCGAACGGTCGCCGTCGCCCGTTCCGCCAGCGCAGACCATGAGCCGCGGGGCGGCCGGGCACCCGCGCGGCCATCCGCATCCGCTCCGGCGCGACCGGCAGGTCCAGCGAGGGCGCCGCCCCCTGCCCGACGGTGCGGCTGCTGGGGCGGTCGCCCCGGGGCCCGCGGGGCCGTGCAGCCCCCGCCCAGCCGACGTGCGCGGCCATCCGCGGCGCGGGCCCCGCGGATGGCGGCGTCCTCCCCACCCCTGCCCTCCGGGGCCCTCTCCCCGGGTAGAGGGCGGCCGGCCGGACCCGACGCCCCCCGACGGACGGCCCCGTGCCGCGCCGCCCCACGGCAGGACCTCGCCCGAAGCGCACGAAGGGCGGAGCGCAAGGCGTCCCGGGTGCCGGAGCCGGGGAAGGGGACCGCCCGCGAAGGGACGTGGTTTCGAATGCGCCTGGGCTTCATCGGCGTCGGCCGGCGCGCCACGCCGCACATCCGCAACGCGCACGGCATGCCGGACGTGGAGCTCGTCGGCTTCTGCGACCTGCTCCAGGAGGCGGCGGACGCCCGCGCCGCCGAATTCGGAGGCCGTGCCTTCACCGACGCGCGCCGCTTCCTCGACGAGGCGCGGCCCGACGCGGTGCTCGTCACCGTGCCGCCCTTCGGGCACGGGGAACCGGAGGAGGCGTGCCTGGAGGCCGGGATGCCGTTCCTGGTCGAGAAGCCCGTGCACCTGGACATCGACCGGGCGCGGGACATCGCCCGCCGCGTCGAGGCCGCCGGCCTGGTGACGTCGGTCGGCTATCAGGAGCGCTACCTGGACATCGTGGAGCGGCTCGAGCAGGAGGTGGCCGCGCGCCGGCCCGGCCTCGCCTTCGGGTACTGGATGGGCGGCAGCCCCCGCGGATGGTGGATCCTCAAGGAGAAGTCCGGCGGCCAGGCGGTCGAGCAGACCACCCACGTGTTCGACCTGGCGCGGCACCTCTTCGGGCCGGCGCGGACGGTCTTCGCCAGCGGGATCTCGGGCATCCTGCCCAGGGACGACGGCCGCAACATCGAGGATGCCTCCGCCGCCACGGTCACGTTCGCGAGCGGCGTCGTGGCGGTGATCGCCTCTGCCTGCTACCTGGGCGTCGGCCAGAACGTGCCGGCGGGCCTCGACGTCTTCTGCCGCGACGCGAATCTGCGCTATCAGCGCCGGGCGTCGCTCACCCTGACCACGGCGGCAGGGAGCGTCACCTGGCGGACGCGCGGCGACAGCGAGAAGGCGATGTTGGAGGGATTCCTCGCCGCGGTGCGCGGCAAGGATCCCAGCGCCGTGCGCTGTCCCTACGCGCAGGGTGTGGAGGCGCTGGAGCTCTCCCTGGCCACGAACCGGGCGTTGGCAGCGGGTGGGGTGGTCGAGCTGCCCCTGTAGGGGGGCGGCGGGCCGACCCCGCGGGCGGGGCGGGCCCGCCGCCGTCTCAGAGGCTCGCGAGCGCGCCCATGGGGTCCCAGGGCTGCAGGGCCACCGGGGGCTGCGCCAGGGCCGCCCGCAGGGCGGGCGGCAGGTGCTCGGTGCGGACCACGACCTGGTAGGTGAACTCCCGAAACCAGCTGGCGCTCATGACGAAAAAGCCATCGCGCCCCGGTTCCTTGCCCCAGGAGTTCTCCACCTTCCAGCGGTTCGGCCGGCCATCGGCGACGTTGACCCCGGTGAAGACCATCGCGTGCGTCATGCGGCTCTCGCCGTAGTCGAGGCGGGCCGCCTTGTCCAGCCGGACCGGCACACCGAGCACTCCCGCGTAGTCGTAGAGGTCGGCGTCCATCACGCCGGACTCGCGATCCGACATCTTGCCGACGTCGCAGCCGAACCACACCGGCTCGCCCGCCGTCAGCTGGCGGAGGGCCGCCTGCTCGAGGGCGTCGATCTCCGCGTTCAGGTACAGCACGTCGCGGCCGCCCCGCACGTTGCCCAGGTAGCGCACCGTGTAGGTGCGCCCGAACGGCTTGTCGGCCGTGGGGGCATGGATCAGGCTCACGTAGGCGCCGAGGTCCAGCCCGACATACTTGGCGTAGAAGTCCCGGGGGCTGAGGCCGGAGTCGCGGTGGAAGCCCCTGTCCTTGTCCCGGTACTCGAAGTCGAAGCGCGCCGGCGGCTCCCCGAGGAACTGGGCGAGGAGGCGGTAGATCTCGCCCAGCATGGCCTCCTTGGGTCCGCGCAGCCCCTCGGGCCCCGTACCCTCGGCGTCGTGCTGCCCCCGCAGGCGCGCGGCGTCCCCCCGCAGCTTGGCCACGAGGATGCGGTTCATACCGGCGGAGGAGCTGCTGTGGAACGTCTCCGGCATGACAGCCTTGGGCACGACGCCGTACTTCTCGATGAGATTCACGAACATGTCCCACTGGCCGCCGTCGTTGAGGGGGGCGTCGAGCAGCCAGGTGACCAGCCGCCCGTCCCGCGGCTCGTCCAGGGTCTCGAGGATACTTTCGAGGAAGTAGTTGGCCCGCTCGAACTTATCCCAGAACATCTGGTAGTTTTGGGAGAACTCGAAGTCCTTGATGCCCCAGCGCTCCTTGAGGGGCACGCGCAGGGCGTTCAGGCCGGCGAACATCCAGCACCGCCCGCTGCTGCGCTGGTTGGTCACGGGCCCCGTCTCGATCTCGGTCGAGAAGGTGTAGGGCTGCGCGATCAGGCGCGACTGGTCGAGCGCCGCCGCCTGAATCCCGCTCTTGCGGATGGCGTGCGCCGCCGCGCGCCCGTGGGGATCGGCGCCGAAGTCCGCCGCGAAGCGGGCCACCATGCCGGGCGTGACCGCCCCGTCTGAAGAAGGGGGGGCCGCCGCCGCCTCGGTCGCCGGTTCCGAAGCGCCGGCCGCCGTCACCGCGTCCGCTGTCGCTGGATCTGCCGTGATACCCACCGCCCTTGCCGGTGCGCTCGCCGTCCCGGGTTCTTTTTCGGCGCCGCCCGGTGGACCCCTCCAGGACTCGGCAAAGCGACGTTCAGCGCCCCCGGATCCGCGTCGGAGACGGCCGGGCGGTGGGGATGACCCGGTCGCGCAGCCCGTGGTCCGCGGCGGCGAGCCGCCCCGCGCGGGCGGGATCGCCGGGACCGCGGCCCGTCTGCCACCAGGAGGCGGGCGCGTCGGCGAGCAGGTCCGCCGCTATGCGGCTTGCGTCATACCCGGCGTAGGCGTCCGGCACCGACGGCGCGAGGCGGACGAGGCGGCTCACGGGACGCTGCCGCGCCGCGGCCCCGTGCACGCACACCTGCCCGCGCAGGGAGTACCCGACCCAGGCGCACGGCGGCAGGCCCGCCGCGCCGTGCCAGGCCACGAGCCGCCGGGCGAGGAGCGCCGGGCCGGCCGGGGCCGCCCGGGGCAGGTCCACGCTGCACAGAGGAAGCCCGGCATCCGCCTCCACAGCGGACGCCCCAACCAGCGGTCGAGGGCCAGCCCGGGCACCAGCACGACCGGGGGGCCGGCACGGTGGACCAGGTCGGCGAGCGCGGCCGCCACGGCGGTCCATCGTGGGAAGTGTTGCCGCCGGGACGGCGCCCCGGTGTGGCGGCCGCGGCCGGGAAGCGAGGTCCGCTGGAGGAGGATGGGACCCCGGCCACGAATCGCGCGGGCCACGAGCGAGCGGCGGAGGGGCGTGTCGGCGGGATGCTCCGCGAATTCCAAAAGTTTCTTTTCCGCGGCAACCTGATGGACCTGGCCGTGGCGGTGGTCATCGGCACCGCCTTCGGCGGAGTCGTCACGGCGCTCGTCAAGGACCTGCTGACCCCGCTGATCGCCGCCCTGGTCGGCCAGCCCAACTTCTCCAAGCTGTCGTTCACGGTCCACCATTCGACGTTCGCCTATGGCGATTTCATCAACGCCCTCGTGTCGTTCGTGCTCGTCGCGGCCGCCGTCTTCTACGCGGTGGTGGTGCCGACGACCATGCTGACCAAGCGCCTCACCAAGCCCGCGGCGGCGCCCCCTCCTCCCGCGACGAAGGCCTGCCCCGAGTGCTGCAGTCAGATCCCCGCCGCCGCGCGGCGCTGCGCGTTCTGCACGTCGGTGGTCGCCTGAGGAGCGGCCGCCGGGGCCGGCCGCGGGCCGTCGCCCGCGGCCGCCCCGACGGCCACGGCGAACAACAGGACAAGGGCCACCAGGCCGGGCGCCTTGGAGAAGGCCGCCCCCAGGACGGGCGGCCGCGCCCCTCCCCCGGCGGCGGTGGTCCCGGCCGGGGCCGGCACGCTGAGCGTGTCGCGCGCCGCGGTGGGCCGCGGCAGCGTGAACGGCACCGCGGCGCCGCCGACCGCGGCGAAAAAGGGTCCGGCCTGCCATGAAGGCGTCCAGAACACGTCCCCGGCGCCGTCGAACGACAGCGCGGCGGCGGGGGAAAAGCCGGCGAAGGGCGCCAGCCCGCGCGCGTTGTAGGGCAGGGCCACGGCGACGAAGCCGCCCGAGGCGCGCCGCAGCGTCAGCGCCACGATGTGCAGGTCCTCGGGCCCGCCGGATGCCGACCGCGGCAGCGAGGCGGGGAAGCGGAGTCCGGTGAGCGTGGCGCCGCCGCGCAGCGGATAGCCGAACGCGTAGAGTCCCACGTGCCCGTTGGCGACCCTGCCGCCCTGCAGCGCTTCGCCGGGGATGGCCGGCGGCAGGGGCTGCCCGGGGGACCACCAGTCCGGCCAGTCCGCGGCCGCCGACCCCGTCGGCGCGCCGCGGTAGACGAGGCCGAGAATCCAGTGCACCGGGCCGTAGCTGGCCGCGCCGAGCAGGTACGCCTCCGTGTACCGCGCCGGCGGCACGGCCACCGTGACCTGGGGGCGCAGGAGGCGCGGGGGCCAGACGAGCGCACCCGGCGCGGCCAGTTCCCATGCCGCGACGGCGAACAGCCCCGCCAAGGGCCACAGCCACGCGCGCCGCCAGGAGCGGACGCGGTCGAGCAGGTAGCCCGCGACGAGGACGGCGGGCAGGATGGCGACGGTGAAGTGGTGGTCCTCCAGGGACGGCGAGGGCAGCAGCGTCAGCAGGGCGGCCAGGGCCGCCTCCAGCCGGAAGTCGAGGGCGGGGCGCAGGGCCACCGTCGCGACCGCCACCGCGAACACGGCGAGCCCGAACAGGTCGGACTGGCGCGCGAGCGCGTGCGTGCTGTGCTCGAAGAGCATGAGGAAACCCCGCAGCGACTGGTTCCAGGGCGCCGGGCCGTGGGCCCACGCGGAGCGCTCCACCGCGGGCACGGTGCGCCGGACATACGTCCAGAGCACGGACCACCCCAGGACGATCCCCGAGGCGGCGCACAGGCCGCCCGCGGTCGCCCATCCGGCCACCGCCGCGATGCCCGCCGCGCGGGCGCGGGCGGTGGCGTCCGACCCGCCGCGGGATCCCGACGCCGCGGCGCGGCGGCCGGGGCCCAGCCGCCAGAGCAGCCAGCGCACGGGCAGGTAGCACAGGATCGCGGCCGGCGTCAGTTTGAGGACCGCGGCGAGACCGATGGCGGCGCCCCCGAGCGCGGCGGCGGCGCGGCCCGGCCTGTCCCGGCACAGGCCCAGGAGCCCGAGCGCGACCAGCGCCAGGATGACGGCGTTGGGCTGGCCCCAGTAGAAGTTCGGCTGGAGGGCCGCGCTCCAGAGGCCGGCGGCCGTGAGCGCGGCCACGCGGGCGAACGCCGGCCGCGGGCTGGCGTGCCACGCGGCGGCCACCAGCCCCACGCCCAGCGCCGCCAGGTTGATCTGGGTCCAGAGCGTGCGGGCGGCGGCGTACGGCAGCGCGGCGAGCGGCGCCCAGAGGAGGGCGAACGGCGGCGGGTACCCGTAGAGGTCCAGGTGGTCGTACCCGAAGTGGCGCTGGGCCATGAAGCGGTCCTCAGAGGCCACGTCATAGAGCAGGCGGGCCGGGTCGATGTGCTTCCACGCCACGTCCATGGCGTAGAAGAACCAGGAGAAGTCGGCCCGGCTGTTCAGGCCGCGGTTGCGGTAGACCGGGGCCACCTCGTGCCAGAGGTGCAGGAGGCCGTCGCGCAGCAGGAGCAGGGCGGCGCCCGCGGCCGCCAGGCCGAGCAGGAGCGCGACGATGCTGCCCGCCGCCGCGAGGCCGGCGCGGGCCGCGCGCCCCCATGGGCTCCGCGCGGCCCGCGCGATGCTCCATCCCGCCGCGCCGCCGGCCGCCGCCATGCCGTCCATCCCCGCCTTTCTCCGAACGTACCTCGCCGGCGCGGGGCCGCCAAGGGCCTGCTGCGCAGCCACGCGGGAAGGGCCCCGCACCCCGATCCTCCAGCCCCAGCCTTTGCCCGCCTCCGCGACCGTGGTGTACGCTCGAACCCATGCGCAGGCATGTCCGGACCCTGGCTGCGACCGTGGGCCTGCTCCTCGCCGCCGGCGGATGCGGGACGGCCGCCGGCGCCGCCCGCGCCCCGGCGAAGAATCCGGGCCATCTGGCCTGCCGGGCGCCGTTCAACGCGGGCTCTCGGCTCCCGGGCCTGCTGAACCCGGCCTACCCGTCGACCGGCCTCTACCCCGCGCCGGGCGGCCTGCCCAGCGGCGGTGCGGGCGTCACCCTGCTCGCCCAGGGCGCCGCCCTGGTCGTGGACTACGGCCAGCCGCTGGAGTCGGGAGGCGTCACCACGAAGAACGAGGTGGTGCAGGGCACACGGGACGGCGTGTGGTGGCGGGCGCCGCTCGTGGCCGGCTACCCGTTCCGGCTCTTCGGCCCGAACGTCCCGATGTTCGCCCTCGTGCCCGCCCCGGTGCGCACGGGGGCCGCCGCTTCGGGGCTGCGCGCGGTCTGGCTGGTGACCGAGTGGGATAGCGGTCAGACCATCACGGTGCTGCGGGGTACGCCCGCGCAGGCCGCGGCGCTGCGCCCGTGGAAGGCGCTGCCGACGGGAATCAGCGCGGCCAACGCGGCCGCGGCCGGCGCGCAGGTGGCGAGCGCCCTGCACGCCGGGTGGCGGAACGTCGCGACCGTGACCGCCGCGCCGCCGTGCGGCGCCGCGGCGGGCCAGATCGACCCGTTCGGCGACCGTGCGGAGTTGGAACTGCCGCTCGGCGTCCCGCTGCTCGTGGTGGCCCCGGAGTACGGGGCCACGGTGTTGGAGATCGAGGCGGCCTAGGGGCTGACCCGTTCTCCGCGAGCGCATCCCGGGTCCCCGAGGGCAGGTGGGCGCGGTGCGCCAGGGCCCCGGGCCCCAGCCGCGAACGGACGGCTCCGTGGACCTTGTGGGCGGGCTCCTCGCGCTCCTGGCGCGGGCGGGAGCCGGGTACCTGCTGGGCGCCGGCCATGTCGCGGGCGCGCGCCGCCTCACGCTGTGGGGGTTGCGCCACGCCCCGGACGATCCGGAACTCTGCGCGCTGCGCGGCCAGGTCTGCCTGCGGGCGGCGGCCATGTACGGCTCACGGCGGCTCGACGACGCGATCGCCTGCCTGGAGGAGGCCGACGCGGCCTACGGCAAGGCCATAGTCCGCCGCGCGCGGGCGTGGGAGCTCCACCGCGAGCGGGGCCTCGCGCTGCTGAGGCTCGCCTGGGCGCTCGGCGCCAGCGAGCCCGAAACGCGGCACCCCGAGATCCTGCGGCGCGCCGTCGCCGAGATGACGACGGTGATCGAGGCGCAGCCCCGGCGCGCGGAGGTCCTGCACGAGCGCGGGATGGCACACGCCACGCTGCGCATGGGCGCGCCCGACGCCGAGGCGGAACGCTGGCTCCTGCTGGCCGTGGCCGACCTGGAGGCGTCGCTGCGGCTCCGCCCCCACGCGCACGAGACGCTGTTCCACCGCGGCGAACTGCACCTCGAACTCGCCCGCCTGCACAGGCGCCAGGGGAAGCGGGGGCCGGAGGCGGCCGCGGCGCGCGCCGCCCTCGAGGACGCCCAGCGCCTGCTGCGGGCCAAGCCCGGCCTCGAACCGGCCCTGCTCCTCCGCTCCATGGCGGCCGCGGTCCTCGCGCGGCTGGGCCAGGACCCCGCGGGCCACGCGGACCTCGCCATCAGCTCCGCGGCGACCGTGCTCGAGCAGAACCCGCGCCACACGCGGGCGCTGCTGGTGCGCGCCGAGGCCCGCGTCATCGCCGCATGCAACCTGGCCCTCCAGGCCGACGCCCGCGCCTCGCTGGTGTGGCGCCAGGCGCTTGCGGACCTCGATTCCGCCAGCGACGCGGTGGGGCTCCGCGGCCGGGAGGACGTGGGCGCGCTGCGGGCGGGGGCACGCGGGGAATGGGCCATGGCTCAGCGCCGAGCGGGCGCCCTCGATGCCGCCCGCGAGGCCTGGCTGCGGTCTTTGGAAGACTTCGAGCGGGCCGTGGACGACGACCCGGCCGACGCCGACCGGCTGATCGGCCGCGCCCGCGCTCAGGCGGGCCTCGCGGAACTGGCGACGCGGCCGGACGAGCGGGCGGCGCGGCGCGCGCGAGCCGCCGAAGATCTCGCCCAGGCCACGGCCATCCGGCCCGACGACCTCAACCTGCTGGTCCTGCGCGCCGATCTCGCCGCCGCCCCGGAAGGGACGGATCCGGGCGACGCGCGCTCCATGCTGGAGGAGGTGGACCGCGCGCTGGGCTCGGCACCGGACCACGAGGGCCTGAGGGCGGCGCGCCGCCGCCTGCTCCTGCGGGTCGCCGCCCTCCGGCCGCCGGGCGAGGACCGGGCGGCCTGCGTCGCCGCCGCCATGGCCGAGTGCGAGCGGGCGGTCCGCGACGCGCCCGCCGACGCCCTGGCGCATTACGACCATGCCCGGGCCCTCTTCCTGGGCGGCCGCCCGGCGGAGGCCTACGCGGCCCTGGAGCAGGCGGTGCGGAAGGCGCCCGGCCTGCGCCACACCGCCCGGCACGATCCGATCTGGGCCCCGGTCGCCCACGCCGACGGCTTCCGCCAGCTCGTCGAAGGCTGAACGATGCCCTGGCCGGCGGGGCGCCCGACCGCCGCTCAGGCGCCCTCCGGCGCGGGTCCGATGTCGCCCGCCGCCGCCATCGCGAGAAGGGCCGAGTCCCCCGGACCCAGGGGGAGGTCGACCCGGCCCCGCCGGCGGCTGGATTCGTAGGTGGCGAAGATCAGTTCCGTCGCCCTCAGCGCCCGCGCCGCCCCCAGTTCCGGCTGCCCGCCCTGCTCCAGGCAGCGCAGCAGGTCGGCCGCGGCCCGCCCTTCGGGGCCGCCGGGACCCGGACGGTCGGCGTCCTGGATGTCCGGGACGCGGAAGTCCGCGTCGCCGCGGCCGCGCACGCGGACCGGGATCCAGCGGCCGCCCTGCGGATCGGGCATCTGCGTCTCGATCACGCCCTCGGTGCCCACGAGACGGTTGATCTCCGGGAACTGCCGGTCGCTCCCCGTGATCATCAGGCCGTCGACGCCGTTGGCGAACCGCACGAGCGCGAGCCCCTGGTCCTCCACCAGCACGCCGAACACGGTGCGGCGCGCCCGCAGGTCGATCTGGCCGAGCACCCACTGGGCAGGCTGCTCGTCGTTGTAGAAATGCATCATGTCGAACCAGTGCGTACCCCAGTCGAAGAGGTTCGGGCAGGTGCCCTCGATCCGGAGCAGCCGGCCGATCGCGCCCGAGCGCAGGAGCCTGCGCGCCGTGACGAAGTGGGCCTCGAACCGGCGCTGGTGGCAGAAGGCCAGAATGGACCCGGCCCGCTCCGCGGCGGCGGCCATCGCGCGCGCCTCGTCCCAGGTGGGTGCCATGGGCTTCTCCGAGAAGATGACGCGGGCCCCGGCGGCGGCGGCGGCGGCGACCAGGGCCCCATGGGTGTCGGGCCAGGTGCACACGGAGACGACGTCCGCCCGCGCCTCGGCCAGCATCGCCCCCGCATCTTCGTAGATCCGCGGGGGCGCCTGCGGATCGCCTTCCGCCGCCGCCAGGGCCTCCGCGCTGGCCCGGACGACGTCGGAGACGGCCACCAGCCGGCACCGCCCGGTCGACTTCCAGGCGCGGGCGTGCGCCCGCCCCCGCCCCCCGCACCCCACGAGCGCGACGCGATACTCCGCAGCCACGCCATGCGCCCCTTTCCGCGGCACCC
>JAJYVV010000019.1 GCA_021791815.1 Bacillota bacterium
CGCCGCCACGGCGAGGGCGACCCCGTCCTCGGCCCGCAGCCCCGCGAGCCGGCCCCGGGCCCGGGCCAGCACCGGCTCGGGGACCCCGGCCAGGGCCGCGACGGCGAGGCCGTAGCTCCGGTCGGTCGCGCCCGGCACCACGCGATGGAGGAACACGACGCCGTCACCCTGCTCGCGGACGGCCGCGTGGGCGTTGGCCGCGCCCGGCAGGCGCTCCACCGCCGCCGTCAGCTCGTGGTAGTGCGTCGAAAACATGGTGCGCGCCCCGAGGCGGCGGGCGATGTCCTCGGCCACGGCCCACGCGATGGCCAGCCCGTCGAGCGTCCCCGTGCCCCGACCCACCTCGTCGAGGAGCAGCAGGCTGCGGGACGTGGCCTGCCGCAGGCAGCGCGCGACCTCCGTCATCTCCACCATGAAGGTGGAGCGGCCGCCCGCCAGGTCGTCGCTGGCGCCGACCCGGGTGAAGATGCGGTCGACCAGCCCGACGCGGGCCTCCTCCGCGGGCACGAAGCTGCCCACGTGCGCGAGGAGCGCGATGAGCGCGACCTGGCGCATGTAGGTGGACTTGCCGGCCATGTTCGGGCCGGTGATCAGCAGGAAGCGGTCGCCGCGGCGCGAGAGCCGGATGTCGTTGGGCACGAAGCGGCCCGGACCGAGCTGCTGCTCCAGCACCGGGTGCCGTCCGCCGCGGATCGTCAGGTCCCCGGACCGGTCCACGCGCGGCCGGACCCACCCCCCGTGAACGGCGACCGCCGCCAGCGCCGCCAGGACGTCGAGGCAGGCGACCGCCGCGGCCGTGGCCTGCAGCGCGGGTCCGTGGGCGGCGACCTCGGCCCGCAGCTCGGCGAAGAGCGCCTGCTCCCGCCGCAGCGCCCGCGCGTCCGCTCCGAGGATGCGCTCCTCCATCTCGCGGAGCTCCGGCGTGACGAAGCGCTCGGCCGATGCGGTGGTCTGGCGCCGCACGTAGTCGCCGGGCACCGAGCGCAACTGGGCCGCCGTGACCTCGATGTAGTAGCCGAAGACCTTGTTGAATCCGACCTTGAGGGAGCGGATGCCGGTGCGCTCGCGCTCGCGCGCCTCCAGTCGGGCGACCCAGTCGCGCCCGCCGGCCCCGGCGGCGCGCAGGTCATCCAGCTCGGGGTCGTAGCCGGGGGCGAAGATGCCGCCGTCGCGGGCGTGGGCGGGGGCGTCGGGCGCCAGGGCGCGGTGGAGCAGGCCCGCGACCTCCCCGTGCGGGTCGACCGCGGCCACCTGGGCGCGGATGAGGGCGGAGGCGCAGCCCTCCAGAGCGCGCAGCGCCTCGGGCAGTGCCCGCAGGGAGACGCCGAGCGCCAGGAGTTCGCGAGGGGTGACCCGCTGCGCCGCGGCACGCGCGGCGAGCCGCTCCAGGTCGTGGACGCCGCGCAGCGCGTCGCGCAGCCCCTCCCGGAACAGCGGCCGCCGCGCCAGCTCCTCGACGGCCTCCTGGCGGCGCCCGACCGTCTCCGGGTCCTGCAGCGGGTGCAGCAGCCAGAAGCGCAGGAGGCGGCTGCCCATGGCCGTCATCGTGCGGTCCAGGACCGAGAGGACCGTGCCTTCGGCCCCCCCGTCCGCGAGGCGCGCCACCAGTTCCAGGTTGCGCTGCGCGGCGGGGTCGAGGGCGAGGAACGCCGAGGGGCGGTATGTCTCCGGCGGACGCATGCCGGCCAGGTCGCCCCGCAGCGTGTGGCGCAGGTACGCGAGCAGCCCGCCCAGCGCGGCGTCCGCGGGCGCGCCGGGGAAGGCGCGCGCGGGCGCCTCCGGGTCGAAGTCGGTCGCCGCGCGCAGGGTCAGGAAGGCGCCCGAGGCCTCCACGTAGCGCGTGACCCAGGCCGGGACGCCGCCGTCCGGAGCCACGATCTCGCGGGGGCCCAGGCGGTGCAGCTCGTGTTCCGCGGCCTCGGCGACGGCGGCGTCGTCGAAGGACGGGGGGCCGGGGCGGCCCCCGCCGGGGTCCGGCCCGAACTCCGCGACACGCACGGCGCCCGTGGACACGTCGGCGACGGCGAGGCAGCCGGCCGCGGCGGCCACCAGGACCCGCTCCGTCCCCGGCTCCAGGAGCTCCGGGTCGGCGACCGTGCCCGGCGTGAGCAGCCGGGTGATCTCCCGGCGGACCAAGCCGCGGGCCTGCGACGGCTCCTCCATCTGGTCCGCCACGGCGCAGCTCAGACCGCGGGCGAGCATGCGCGCCAGATACGTGGGCAGGGCGTGGTGCGGCACGCCGCACATGGGGGCGCGGACGCCGGGGCTGGTCTCCCGGGAGGTGAGCACCACCTCGAGGATCGGCGCCGCGCGCTCTGCGTCCTCGCCGAACAGTTCGTAGAAGTCGCCCAGGCGGAAGAACAGGAAGGCGCCGCCGGCCTCCGCCTTCAGCCGCGCATACTGCTCCTGCATGGGGGTATGGCTTGCAGAGGGCGTCATTTCACGCACTTTCTGAGGCCTTCTCTCCCGCCATGGTCACCGATGGTCACCACCGCCCAGGACGTCGCCGACGACCCGCGCGATCCCCGCCCGCTGGTCCGGGAGCACGTGCGGATGCCGGCGTAACAGGTTCGCGGCGTTGGCGTGACCAGGCCGGTCCGCGACTGCCTGGATGGTGCGACCCTGCCGCAGCAGCAGCGTCGCGGGCGTATGGCGCGGGTCGTGGAACCGAATCCTGACCAACCCCGACTGTCGTATCTCCGTGTTGAAGCTCTCCCGCACATCCTGCGGTCGCGCGAAGCCCCCCGTCCGTGTCGCGAAGACCAGGCCCCGATCGCCCCATCGTTGACCGGCCCGCAGCCGATCGGCCGCCTGCCGCCTCCGATAGCCACGCGGCGCCTCCATCGTCTGGGCATCCGGGCCGATCCGCCGCGCACTCGAGCCTGTCTTGGGTTCCACGATATCCGGGCTGCCCCCCACGGGCCAGGACAGGCTATAGCGGACGTGCAGGTCGGCCGCCTCCCCGTCCACGTTGTCCCACCGGACTCCCAGGACTTCACCCAGCGGCATTCCGGTGGCAAGCGCCACCCGAAACAGCGCGCCTTACCTCGTGCTCCTGGCTGTCGAACGCACAAACCGCCGCGCCTGCTCCTCCTTCCAACAACCCATCTCCCCATCCGGACCGCGCGGCATCACCACACCCAGAGGGGGATCTCGGCTCAGATAACCCCACTCCAACGCCCGGCGCACCGCCGTCCACATGCGAGCCAGCGTAGATCGGAGCATCTCCTCGGCGTGATGCCCGGCCAAGCCGTGGATGGCCCGCTGCACCTCCAGGGCGGTCAGCCGCTGCAACTTGACGCCACCGAGTCCCTCGTTGATCCGCTCCACCGCACGGCATTAGTACAGGATCGTGTTGGGCCTGAGGGTCGGCAGAACGGCATCCAACCAGGGGTCCAGGAACTGCTCGACCGTGATCCGGGCAGCGTGTTCGGCGCTGCCACGCGCCCCGAGGGCCATCCGGGCAAGCCAGTCCCCGGCGGTGAGACGGGTCTCGAACGTCTACGTGCGCTGCTGCGCCCCCTTTGCCTCGCTGCAGATCGATGACAGCGCGCCAAGCCTTGCCGCGCCGGACGACTGATCCCCGCATCCCGCGCCCCCTTTCCGGCCGGACGGGGGCTTGTCCCTGTTCGCCCAAGGTACACCCTCAACCTTCGCCCGACGGTCTTGCGCCAGCGCCCGAGGGCGTCCGGGTGATCTCGCCGGATGCGGCGGTGCCGACTTTGACGGACGGAATCTCCCGGCGGCGGACCAACTGCGGTCGACAGCGGGTAACTGCTCAGGCCCCCCTGGGGACGGCGCGCAGCCGCGGGAGCGGCGGGTGCTCCTGCGGCCTCCTGGCTCCCCCTGCCGGGCGCATCTCCTCGGCGGCCCCGCGCGCGGCCTGCCGCACCGTCCGATCCTGCAGCCAGGCCTCGTCCTCGTCGCCCCAGCCGACCCGCCCGAACACGAAGGCCGGCCGGTTCTGGCCAGCGCCGGCCGCGGGGGCCCCGGGCCGGGTCGGCAGCTGGTCCGCGGCCACCAGCCGACCCGGCCGCGGCCCCCGCGTGCCCCACATCTTGTGGTTGATGCCCCCCGGCAGGCCCTATATCCTGTGGATGCGTCCCACCGCGCGCGGCGGGACGGCTGCGCAGGACCCGCCGAGGAGGATTGCGTGCATGCCTGGGTCCCCGCAGGTCACCAAGCGCGACGGGCGGCTCGTCGACTTCGATCCCTCCCGCATCCGCCACGCGGTCGAGATGGCCTTCCGGGCGGAGGCGGCCCGCCCGTACCCCGACCCGCTGCCGGCCGAACTGGACGCCCAGGTGGGGGCGGTCGCGGACGCCGTGGTCCAGCCCGCCGCGGCGGCGTCCGCGGCCCTGCACGTCGAGCAGATCCAGGACGCCGTGGAGCGCGCCCTCATGGCCGCGGGGCACTACGCCGTGGCCCGCCGCTACATCCTCTATCGCGAGGCGCGGGCGGCGCGGCGCGAGGGCGACCGCCTGCGGCTGCTCGGCGACGACGGGCGCGAGGTGATGCTGGACCGCACGGTCCTCCGCCACGACCTGGCGGAGGTCTGCGCGGGGCTGGTCGACGCCGCCGAGGCGGAGGCGCTGTATCAGGACACCCTGCGCAACCTCTATCCCGGGATCGCCCTGCGGGACGTGGAGGAGGCCAAGGTCCTCGCGGCACGGGCCCGGATCGAGCGCGAGCCCGCATTCAGCTTCGTGGCCGCGCGCCTCCTGCTCGACCGCCTGTATTCGGAGGTCGCCGGGGTGCCCGTCCGCTTCCGCGACCTCCTCGGCACGTACGGGGAGCACTTCCAGGCCTCGCTGCGCCGCGCGGTGGAGGCCGGGCGCCTCGATCCCCGGCTGCTCGAGTTCGACCTGCCCCGCGTCTCCGCCGCCCTGCGGCCGGAGCGCGACCTGGCCTTCCGCCACCTGGGGCTGCAGACCCTCTACGACCGCTACCTCATCCACCAGAGCGGCCGGCGCCTGGAGCTGCCGCAGGGCTTCTGGATGCGCGTGGCCATGGGCCTGGCGCTGCAGGAGGACGACCGCGAGCGGCGGGCCGTCGAGTTCTACGAGGTCATGTCCTCCTTCCTGTACTGCCCGTCGACGCCGACCCTGTTCAACTCGGGCACGCGCTACCCACAGCTCTCCTCGTGCTTCCTCACCACGGTCCCGGACGACCTGGACGGCATCTTCCGGTCCATCCACGCCAACGCCATGCTCTCGAAGTGGAGCGGCGGCCTGGGCAACGATTGGACCCCGGTGCGGGCGCTGGGGGCCCACATCCGGGGCACCAACGGTCAGAGCCAGGGCGTCGTCCCGTTCCTGAAGGTGGCCAACGACGCGGCGATCGCGGTCAACCAGGGCGGGAAGCGCCAGGGGGCGGTCTGCGCGTACCTGGAGACCTGGCACCTGGACGTCGAGGAGTTCCTGGAGCTGCGGCGCAACACCGGCGACGAGCGGCGCCGCACCCACGACATGAACACCGCCAACTGGGTCCCGGACCTCTTCATGCGCCGCGTCGCCGAGGACGGGCCGTGGACGCTCTTCAGCCCCGACGAGACCCCCGACCTCCACGACCTCTGCGGGCGGGCGTTCGAGGAGCGCTATACCGCCTATGAGCGGGCCGCGGACGCCGGCCAGATGCGGCTGTGGAAGCGGGTGCGCGCCGCCGACCTCTGGCGGAGGATGCTCTCGATGCTGTTCGAGACGGGGCATCCCTGGATCACCTTCAAGGACCCCTCGAACATCCGCAGTCCCCAGGACCACGCCGGCGTCGTGCACAACTCCAACCTCTGCACGGAGATTTTGCTGAACACCCGCTCTGGCCCCGGGGACGGCGAGATCGCCGTCTGCAACCTGGGATCGGTCAACCTGGCCGCGCACGTCGGCGGGGACGGGCTGGACATGCTGCGGCTCGAGCAGACCGTCGCCGTCGCGATGCGGATGCTGGACAACGTGATCGACCTGAACCTCTATCCGGTGGGCGACGCGGAGCGCGCCAACCGGCGCAACCGCCCCGTCGGCCTGGGGCTGATGGGCTTCCAGGACGCGCTGTACCGGATGGGCATCTCGTACGCCTCCGAGCAGGCGGTCGCGTTCGCCGACCGCAGCATGGAGGCCGTCTCCTACTTCGCCATCCTGGGCTCGTCCCGGCTCGCGGCCGAGCGAGGCGCCTACCCGAGCTTCCGCGGCTCGAAGTGGGACCGGGGCCTCCTGCCGCTGGACACGCTGGATCTGCTGGCCCTGGCGCGCGTCGGCGCCGACCTGGACGTGGACCGGGGGTCTCACCTGGACTGGGCCCCCGTCCGGGCGGCCGTCGCGGCCCACGGCATGCGCAACTGCAACTGCATGGCCATCGCGCCGACGGCCACGATCAGCAACATCGTCGGCGTGTCGCAATCGATCGAGCCCACCTACCGCAACCTGTATGCGAAGAGCAACCTCTCCGGGGAGTTCACCTCCGTGAACGAGGCGCTGGTCGCGGACCTCCGGGCCCTGGGCGTGTGGGACCAGCGTATGATCGACGACCTCAAGTACTACGACGGCTCGGTGCAGCAGATCGACCGCGTGCCCGAGGTGCTGCGGTCCCGCTACGTGACGGCCTTCGAGATCGACCCCTCGTGGCTCATCGAGTGCGCCTCGCGCCGCCAGAAGTGGATCGACATGGGCCAGTCGCTGAACCTCTATGTCGCGGAGCCGAACGGCCGGCGGATCAGCGACATGTACTTCCTGGCCTGGCGGCGCGGCCTCAAGACCACCTACTACCTCCGCAGCCTGGGTGCGACCCAGGTGGAGAAGTCCACCCTCGACGTCAACGCCCGCGGCATCCAGCCGCGCTGGATGCGCGCCCGCAGCGCCTCGGCGGCCGTGCACGTCGAGCGGGGAGACGGACCCGCGGCGGCGGAGACTCCGGCCTGCCGCGTGGAGGACCCGGAGTGCGAGGCGTGCCAGTAGTCCCCAACCCGGACCCGGAGGGAGGCCGCGACCCCATGCCGGCCCAGCGCGTGCGCGCGGGGGACAAGCGCCTGATCAACTGCGGCGCGGTGGACGTCAACCAGCTCATGCCCCTGAAGTACACGTGGGCGTGGGAGCACTACCAGAACGCCCTGTCCAACCACTGGGTGCCGAGCGAGGTCCCCATGGCCAGGGACATCGAGACCTGGCGCACGGGCCGCCTCAGCGACGCGGAGCGGCTGATGGTGATGCGCAACCTGGGCTTCTTCGCGACGGCGGAGAGTCTCGTGGCCAACAACGCCGTCCTGGCCATCTTCCGCTTCGTGACCAACGCCGAGTGCCGGCAGTACCTGCTGCGGCAGGCCTTCGAAGAGGCGGTGCACACGCACGCCTTCCACTACATCGTCCAGAGCCTCGGCCTGGACGAGGGTGAGGTCTTCAACATGTACCGCGAGGTCCCGGCCATCGGGGCCAAGGACGAGTTCGAGATGGAACTCACGGCCGACGTCCTGCGCCCGGACTTCGACACGGGCACGCCCGAGGGGGCCCAGCGCTTCCTCGACAACCTGATCGGCTACTATGTCATCATGGAGGGCATCTTCTTCTACTCGGGGTTCGCCATGGTGCTGTCCCTGCATTCGCGCAACCGCATGACGGGCATCGGCGAGCAGTTCCAATACATCCTGCGCGACGAGACGATCCACCTCAACTTCGGCGTCGACCTGATCAACGGCATCCGGGAGGAGAACCCGGAGGTCTGGACGCCGGCGTTTCAGCGCCGTACGGCGGAGCGGATCGACCGCGCCGTCCTGCTCGAGGCCGCCTACGCCCGGGACGCCCTGCCCGGCGGCGTGCTGGGCCTCTCGCCCGAGGCCTTCGACGCCTATGTCCGCCACGTGGCGGACCGGCGCCTGGAGCGGATCGGCCTGCCCGCGGCCTACCGCGCGCCCAACCCCTTCCCCTGGATGAGCGAGACGATCGACCTGCCCAAGGAGAAGAACTTCTTCGAGAGCCGCGTCACGGAATACCGCAGCAACGCGACGCTCCGCTGGGAATGAGGGGCGGAGGGCGGGGGGCGCCCGGCCCTCCGCTCAGGCCCCCGTCCCCGCGGCGCGCATCCGCCGCGCCGCCTCCACCATGTTGCGCAACGCGGCCACCGCCTCGGGCCAGGCCCTGGTCTTCAGGCCGCAGTCCGGGTTCACCCAGAGCCGGTCCGCCGGCAGGACGGCGGCGGCGGCCTCCAGCAGGGCCGCCATCTCCTCCACGGGCGGCACGCGCGGCGAGTGGATGTCGTAGACGCCCGGTCCGATCCCCGCCGCGTAGCCGTGATCCCGGAACACGGCGAGCAGTTCCGCTCCCGAGCGGGCGTTCTCGATCGAGAGCACGTCGGCGTCCAGGGCCGCGATGGCGTCGATGATGTCGCCGAACTCGCCGTAGCACATGTGGGTGTGGATCTGCGTCTCGGGCCGCGCTCCGCCGGTGGCCAGGCGGAAGGCACCCGTCGCCCACTCCAGGTACGCGGGCCAGTCCGCGCGGCGGAGGGGCAGCCCCTCGCGCAGGGCGGGCTCGTCGACCTGGACGACCGCGATGCCGGCGCGCTCCAGGTCGGCCACCTCCTCGCGGATGGCGAGGGCGATCTCCCAGCACGTGCGGGAACGCGGCTGGTCGTCGCGTACGAAGGACCATTGCAGGATCGTCACCGGCCCGGTGAGCATGCCCTTGACCGGCCGGTCCGTGCAGGATTGGGCGAAGCGGGCCCACTCCACCGTCATCGGCGCCTGCCGCCGCACCGTGCCATGGAGCACCGGCGGCTTGACGCAGCGGCTGCCGTAGGACTGGACCCAGCCGTGCTCGGTGAACAGGAAGCCCTCCAGGCGCTCCCCGAAGTACTCGACCATGTCCGTCCGTTCGAACTCGCCGTGCACGAGCACGTCGAGTCCGATCTCCTCCTGCAGGGCGATCGCCCGCCGGGTCTCGGCCTCCAGCGCGGACCGGTATGGCGCATGGCCGAGCTCGCCGCGGCGCCAGCGGCTGCGGAGCCGTCGCACCTCCGCCGTCTGGGGGAACGAACCGATCGTGGTGGTGGGCCACCGGGGCAGGGGCAGGCGCCGCGCCTGCACCGCCCTCCGCGTGGCATAGGGCGCGGGGCGGTCGAGCTCGGCGGCGCCCACGGCCGCCAGGCGCGCCGCCATCCCCGCGCCCCGCAGGCGGGCCGCCTCGCGGCGCGCCAGGGCCTCGTCGTTGGCCGCCAGGGCCCCGCCGGCGTCGGCTCCCCCGTCCAGGGCCCGGGCCAGGACGCGAACCTCCTCCAGTTTCTGCCGGGCGAAGGCCAGCCACGGCCGGACCTCGGCGTCGAGGTGTTCCTCCGCGGCGACGTCCAGCGGGACGTGCAGCAGGGAGCACGACGGGCCGACCTGCAGGCCGGGGCCCGCCGCCTCCCGGAGCCGCCGCAGCAACGCGAGCCGTTCGCGCAGGGGCGAGATCCAGACGTTGCGCCCGTTGACCACCCCGGCGATGAGCGCCTTGTCCGCCGGCCAGGTGCCCAAGCGCTCCAGGGCGGCCAGGTTACCCTCGGCCCCGTGCACGAAGTCGAGGCCCAGGGCGTCCACGGGCAGCGCCGCCAGGGTCGGCAGCGCCGCGCCCACGTGCCCGAAGTACGTGACGACGGCGAGGCGGGCCGCCCCGCGCTCCCGGGCGAGGTCCGCGTACGCCCGCCGGGCGGCCTCCAGCTCCCACGCCGCGCGGTCGGCCACGAGGCACGGCTCGTCGAACTGCACCCAGTCCGCGCCGCCCGCGGCCAGGCGCCGCAGCACGTCGCGGTAGACCTCCAGGACGCCCGGCAGCAGGTCGCGGAGGGGTTCCAGGCCGTCGGACTTCGCCTTGCCGAGCAAGAGCAGGCTGACCGGCCCCAGCAGGACGACCCGCGCGGACGGCACACCGGCGGCGCGGGCCGCCGCCAGGGCCTCGAACGGCCGGTCCCACGCCGGGCGGAAGCGTTGGCCGGCGGTCCACTCGGGGACGATGTAGTGGTAGTTGGTGTCGAACCACTTCGTCATCTCCATGGCCGGCACGGTGGAGCCCCGGGCCATGGCGAAGTACGTGGTCAGGTCCACGGACCCGCGGCCGGGGTCCCCGAAGCGGTCCGGGACGGCCCCGACCAGGCAGGCCGCGTCGAGCACATGGTCATAGAGCGAGAAGTCGCCCGCGGGGACGATGTCGAGGCCGGCCGCCCGCTGCTCGCGCAGGGCGCCCTCCTCGATGCGGCGGGCGGCCCCGAGCAGGGATGCGGCAGCGCTGTCCCCCGCCCAGTGCTCCTCAAGCGCCCTCTTCAGCTGGCGACGCGACCCGATGCGGGGGTAGCCGAGGTTGGTCGCGGCGGTCACCGGCACCGCCCCCCGGCATCCCGGGGCGGCGGAAGCGCGGCGGGCGGATGGACGGGACCCGAGGCCGCAGGCGCGGCCGGGGTCGTCCGCCACCGCCACTCGGCGGTCGGCGTCACGGTGGGTAGCCCCCTCTGCTCCGAAGGGAAAGGCTGCCTCCGACCCGCAGGCAGGTCTCCTGGCTCTCCCCGCATCGCCGCCGCGCCATCTTCCCACCCCCCGGAGGGGGCAGTGAGCATGCGGCCGGAGCCGCCGCGCGGCGTCTTGGGGAGCACAGTGGCGGGACCGCGCCGGCCCGGCCGGAGCCCGCGCCCAGCGCGGGTCCCGGCACCCCGGACTTCCCTATTCTCCCTGACCCGGCCCGACTGGCCGCCCAGGGCACCTGCGGGTCCTGTGCAGTTGTGGCGCCGATGGTAGCACGGTCCCGGGAGGCGCACAAGGACGGCCCGACCCAACGAGCCCCGTCCACCGCCGGCTGCGGGCGCGGTGCGGACGCAGCCCTCCGCGCACGCCTGGTGCAGCAGCCCCACAGAACCCTGGCGATCGTGGCCGAGGCGCACCTTGGCCAGACCCCCGCACGCCGTCCTGTGGGGGGCCGGGCGGCTGGCCCGGGCTGCCGACCCCTGCGCTGGGGGCTTGCCTTCCCCCAACGCCGTAGATTGCTCAGGTCGGACTGCACAACGCCGGAGGCTGCACGGATCGCCGCCCGCCGCAGGTTCCGCGGGCAGCCCGGGCAGGCCGCCTCCAAGTCGCGTTGCGGGGGGGATGGGGGGATGCGCCGGGGTCGGCGACTGCGCCCCGGTCAGCCGGTCCCGTCGCCGGACGCGGTACCGACCGTCCGCCGCTCGGCGGTCACGCCAGCACCGCCTTGCCGGGGGTCGGGACCCGCGGGGCCGTTTCGTACGTCAGGACGAGCTGAGAAACGGTGGGCTCCGCGTCGGCGGGCCGGGCCGGCCGCAGCATCTGGGCCCCCTGGAGATCCCAGGTAAGAACGCCCTTGATGGTCAAGGACGCGCCACGGAGCTCCACCCCCGGTGCGCCCGGCGGCAGAACCGAGGCCCGCAGATCCTGCGCCGCCGCCTCGACGCTTTTGCCCACGGCCAGGATGAACGAGGCCAGCGGGATGCCGGTCGTGGGCTCCGCCGCCGGGCCGCCGCCCGGTCCGGCGGACGGAGCCAATGCGTGAGCCTCCGGGCCGCCCGGCTGTCCCCGGCCCTCCGGACCCTGCGTCCCCATCCGGCACGGCCCCCCATCCCGCGCGCGCGGGCCCGACCGGCCGCGCCAGCCGCGGCCGGTCGCGTCCAGCGGTCAGGCCTGCACACTCACCACCGCTTCACCCGGCGGCGGCGCCGCTGGTCGAGCTGGTACTGCCCGCAGCGGCGGTCTGGGGCGGAACGGCGACGAAGGTGGCTTTGAACTCCACCTTCAGCGTCTGTTTGTCCGAACTGTTGAGGGTGAGCGTGTCCGAGGCCGAAAACCACAGGATGCCCACGCTGCCTGTGGCGACGTCGGTCAGAGTCTCGTCGACCATCCAGGTGAAGGAGATGTCGATCTCCAACTGCTGCAGCTGGACGGGGATGTGGTTCTGTTGCAGGACCTGCAGGGCCGCGGCCACGCCATTCGCGCCGGACTGACAGATCGCGGAAATGTCCTGGGCCATGGTCGCCGCCTTCATCGCCAGCCCCTCCCCGTTCCCGCGGCCGTGGTGGACGGACACCCCCCGAGCCGGGCGGACGGCCGAGCCCGGGGACGGTAGTGGGCGCCCGGCCGGTGCGTGCCGCGCGTCCCATTCCGCCATTCGCCGCCGCGGTACCGCGCACCTGTGGTGCACGGGCCGTGCACGTCCGCATCTCCTGCCGAGGAGGTGGCCGCCGGGCGGAGAAGCCGACCTGGGGATGGCGCCGCCCGGACGGGCGGCGGCGCGGGGGTGGCACCGTGGGCGCGGAGGGCCCTGCCGGACTCCGGCTCCTGCACCACGTCGCCGAGGCGGGCCGCGCCTCGGCGCGCCTCGCCTTCGGGCCGGGCGTGCTCGCCATCTTCGTCAGCGACGCGGTCGGCCCCCGCTCCCGCCCGGCCACGCCCGAGGAGTGGGAACGGCTCGCCTCCTGGCTCGCGGCGTCGGAACGGCTTCGGCCTCCGGCCCCGGGCCAGTGCCTCTCGCGCAGGCTGCATGGCTCCCTGGTGCGGGCCGTGCTGAGGATCGGCGCGGAGGCAGCCTCCTGAACGGCGCGCCATCCGGTCCGCTGCCGTCGCGGCTCACCCGGTCGGCTGGCCGTGCCTCCCCCTTTGCTCACCGTCCGCCCGCGGCGCTCCGATACGGAAATGGGTGGTGGTCCGGGCGTTCTGCGGCGTGCCGCCGGTACGGAGCGGGGCCGGCCGCCGGGCGCCGACGCCCTTCTGCCCGGTCGGTGCCCCCACGATGCGGGAAGGGAGACCGTCGGTGTGAACGGCGAGCGCGCCGCGGGGCGGCGATCCGACGGCGCCCGGCCCGCGCCGCCCCGGGCCGTCGGCGACTCGCCCGAGCGTTCCCCCGGTGAGGCCGCCTGGCGCTGGCACCTGCAGCTGGAGGCGGAGCGCCTCGTCTCGCCGATCCGCGCGGCCGTCGTGGCCGTCAACGTCGCGGTGTGGGTGATCCGCCCCCACGCGCCGGGGACCGTGCCCGGCCTGGCGTGGACGATCGCGGCCCTCGCCTGCCTGTACGCGCCGGTGGATCTCTGGCTCGTCTACCGCCACCCCCACGTGCCCGAGCGGTTCCCGTCGGGTTCCGCGTGGCTCGACCTCGTCTTCGTCCTGGTCTGGATCACGGCCACCGGCCGCCACGCGAGCCCGTTCGTGCCGCTGTTCTTCCTGGGCGCCCTGTCCGCGCCGCTGCGGCTGCCCCCCGCCGCCTCGGTCGCGACGACCCTGCTGTACGGGGGCGCGTACGCCCTCTTCGCCCCGCCGAGCGGGGCCTTCGCCGCCGCCTACGTCGTCCTCGCCGGGCTGATGATCACCGCCTGGAGCGGGGTCATGTGGAATTCCCGGCGGGCCGCCATGCGGGACCCGCTCACCGGGTGCTTCACCAGGGAATACGCCCTGTTTCACCTGGACAGCCTGTTCCGCCGGAAGGCCCTGCCGTTCGCGGTGCTGATCGTCGACCTGGACGACTTCAAGGCGGTGAACGACCGGTACGGCCACGCGGCGGGCGACGCCGTGCTCGCCGAGGGGGCGCGCATCCTCGCCGCGCACCTCGGCCCCGAGGACGTGCTGGCGCGGTACGGCGGGGACGAGTTCGTCGCGGTGCTGCCCGGGGCCGACGCGCCGCGGGCCGCCCTGGTGGCCGAGCGGCTGCGCGCCGCCTATGCCGCGGCGTCGTTCCCGCTGCCGCAGCCTTACGCCGCCCTCCAACTGACGCTCAGCGTCGGGGTCGCGGAGGCACGCCCCGGCGCGAACTCCCCCCGGCTCATCGCCAGCGCCGACCGGGCGCTGTACCGGGCGAAGCACCAACGCGACAGGGTTGACGTCGCGGCCGCCGCCACGCCCTGAGGGGGCCGGCACGGCCCACGGGTCGGCGGTCGTTCAGCCCGCTCGGGGGGCGCCGGGGGTCTCCTCGTCCAGCGCCTCGATCTCCCCGTGGAGGGTCCACGTCTGCGCCGCCGTCAGGCGGGCGCGGCCGAAGCGGCCCCCGGCCCCCTCCACCGCCGGCACGAGGACGAGCCGGTTGGTCCGGGTGCGCGCGGTGAAGACGGCCGGATCCTTCCGGCTGGGACCCTCCACCAGCACCTCCGCGGCGGTGCCCACCAGCGCCTCGTTGTGGCGCCTGCTTTCGGCGTACTGCACCGCGTTCAGCCGCTCCAGGCGCTGGTGCTTGACCTCCGGGGGGACCGGATCCTCCCACCGGGCGGCTGGCGTGCCCGCGCGCGGGCTGTACTGGAAGGTGAAGGCGTTGTCGAAGCCGACCTCCGCCACCAGGTCGAGGGTCGCCCGGAAGTCGTCCTCCGTTTCGCGCGGGAACCCGACGATGATGTCGGTCGTGATCGATGCCCCCGGCACCAGCCGTCGCACGTGGTGGACCAGGTCGAGGTACTGCGCCCGCGTGTAGCCGCGGTTCATCCACCGCAGGACCCGGTCGGAGCCGGACTGCACCGGCAGGTGGAAGTGCTCGCAGATCTGGGGATGGGCGGCGACCACCTCGACCATGCGCGGCGTGAAGTCGCGGGGGTGGCTCGTCGTGTAGCGGATCCAGCGGATGCCGTCCACCTGGGCCACGTCGGCCAGGAGGTCGGCGAAGTCATACCCCGCGCCCAGGTCGTGGCCGTACGAGTTGACGTTCTGGCCGAGCAGCGTCACCTCGCGGTAACCGGCCGCGGCAAGCCGCCGGACCTCGGCCACGACATCGCCCGGCCGCCGGCTGCGCTCGCGCCCCCGCGTCGTGGGGACGATGCAGTAGGTGCAGTACTTGTCGCACCCGTAGATCACGTTGACCCAGGCCCGAACCCCCGCGGCGCGCGCCGCCGGGAGGTCCTCGACCGTGGCGGGGCTCTGGGCCCACACGTCCACGGTCTGCGCCTCGTCGCGGTACGCCCGCCGGAGCAGGGAGGGCAGGTCGTCCAGATTGTTGGTCCCGAACACCAGGTCGACGTGCGGCGCGTGCTGCCGCAGGTAGGCGACCGTCTCGGGCATCTGCGTCAGGCAGCCGCACACCCCGAGCAGGACGTCCGGCCGCTCCGTCTTGAGCCGCCGCAGCCGGCCCACCTCGCCCAGGGCATGCTCCGCGGCCGTGCCGCGCACCGCGCACGTGTTGAGCAGGATGATGTCGGCACGGTCGTCGCCGTCCGACACGCCGTACCCCATCTGCCGCAGCTGCCCGAGCAACGCCTCGCTGTCGGCCTCGTTCATCTGGCAGCCCCAGGTCTTGACAGCCGAGCCCGGCGCGGGCTTCCCCGTGAGCACCGCGGCGTACGAACGTCCGGCGGCGTCCCGGTAGACGCCGTCGGCGGCGAGGGCGAAGCCTTCGCCGGCCATGAACGCCGCCGTGCGCGCGTTGTAGGAGACGACGGGGACATCGAGGCGCTCCACGCGGCCGCCCCCTTTTGGCACCGTGGAGTGTAGCATGGGCGCTCGCGGCGGGGCGGCGGCCCCGTCGCGCCCGGGTCCCTGAGCGGAGCGGGCAGGGGCCCTACCCTGCACGGCACATTTGCGATATTGCCGATGGACGGGCTGCGGTGGAACCCACGGCGGCGGTGCTGTCTGTCCCGGACATGACGGAGGCGAGCGCGTTCTGCGGGCAAATGCTCGGACGGGCGCCGGACATGGCGGGGCGCTGACGGGACAAGTCACCGGACCAGCGCCGCCAGGCACGTGTCATGCGCCACCGCGCGTTGCTTGACCCGGGTCCACAGGTCGCGGGGCGGCGCCCGCGTGACGTTGCGCGTTTCGGTGGGCATGCATCCCCTGCACCGAAACCCGTGCAGCACATGGACCGGTGGAGCGGCACGACGGGCCGTCGGCGGGGAGCGGGCCGGAGCCCTCCCGGTCGAGCCACGTCCCGCTGCGCCTACGGGCTGGCCCCCGCCTCGGCGAGCAGCCGGCGCAGATCCTCCCCCGCCGCCGTGGCTCCATCGCCGCCCGAGCCCACCGTGGCCGCGGCGGCGAGCATCTGGACGACCCGCCAGATGGCCCTGAACCCGGGGCCCACCGGCCGTTCCGCGGCGTATCCCGCGAGGATCGCCTCCCGATGCCCGGGACCGGCCCACGGCCGGAGGTCGAACGCCGGATGGCTGATGTAGGCGTCGCCGAAGTCGATGAGCCCGGAGAAGCGGCCGGTCTCCGGGCTCACGAAGGTGTGCTCGGGCCCGGGGTTGGAATGCAGCCCGACCAGCGGTTCTCCCCGCGGCACGGCCCCGGCGGCCAGCACGGCCAGCCGTTCGAGGGGGGTCGGGAAGGCCCACTCCCTCCCGTGCTGGCGAAGCCGCTCGTCGATCGCCCAGAACGACTCGGCGACCCGCAGCTGGAGGTCCGGCAGGCCGCGGTCGCCCGGGAAGATGCCGCTGTCGGCCATCGCCGCCTGCGGCAAGTCGTGGATGCGCCGCAGCGTCCTGCCCAGGTCGATCAGGGCCCCCTCGACGGCCGGGGCGGGCAGGCCCGCTCGTCGCATGGCCACGCCGGGCACCCGGGTCAGGACCGAGTATTCGACGCCCCGACCTTCCCGTCCATACCCCAGCACGCGCGGCACCGGCAGGTCCGGCGCGGCCGCGGCCAGGTGCCGCAGGAACACGACCTCGCGCTCCAGGCTCGTCCGCGTACGGAGCTGCTGGGGCCGCTGGACCTTGAGGATGACGTCGCCGTCGACGGCGTACGTGCGGGCCTCGCCCCCGGATTCGTCCACGGAGAGCAGCGCGGTCGCCCGGGGGACGTGCCGCCGCACCAGGGCGAGCACCGTCTCGGCCGGGAGCACCGGGTCCGGGGCCTCCCGCTGAAAGTACACCTGCCTGGGCATGCCCTGCTCCTCGTCGCCGCCTGCGGTCCGCCGCACCCGGTCCCCTACCGCCGTCCCTGCGCGCGCCGCAGCGTGGCCCGGACGAGCCTCGGGAGCGCGGCATCGGGGAAGGGGTGGACGCAGCTGACGTTGATCTCGCACAGCACGTCGCCGCCATCCCCCGGGCCGCGTCCCGGCGGGCACAGGAAGTCGGCGTCCCAGATCACCGGGAGATCTTCCGTCGCCACATCGAGGACGCGCTGCATCTCCGGGATCCACGCGGACTCCATCCGGGCCCGGAGGGCCTGGAACTCGGGATGCGTGGGCGGATGGTACCGGCGCGGCTCGGCCGGGGGCGGGGGCTGCCCGTCGTCCGACCAGAGGAGGGCCGTGACGCGCTGCTGCCCGAACCCCACGACCTCGGCGTGGGTCATGTAGCACCGCACCATCCCGGCCGGCCCCGGCGCGCGGAAGGGCTGGTCGATCACGCGCCCCTCGCCCACGAAGTAGTCGCGGCACCTCTCGGCGAAGGCGCGGAGCGGCATCTCCTGCACCGGGCTGCCCCCCCGGGCCTCCAGCACCCGCAGGACGGGGTCCGGACCGGGGTCGGCGCGGGCATCCGCCAGCGCCACCCGCCACACCCCGTGGCCGCCGTTGCCGCGAAGCTGCTTGAGGACGCGGGACGTCCCCGCCGCGAGGCGCTGCGGCAGGTCCGCGCGCAGCTGCTCGGCGCTCCCGTAGGTGTGAACGTCCCCGCCGGACCAGCCCATGCCTCGGGTGTGAACGAGGACGTCCTTGGTGCCCATCTTGCGGATCACGTCCGGATGGGCGCTGACGAAGACCCCGCCGCCGGCGACCTCGCGCAGCACCGCGTCGAGGCCCGCGCGGCCCCGCCCGTCCTCGATGGGATTCACCCACACCAGGACCGCATCCATCCCGCGGAGCCGCTCCAGCGCGGCGTCGGCCGCCTCGTCCCGGTACGGGGTGAGCTCCGGGTCCGCGCCCGCACGCCGCAGTTCCGCGACCACCGGGCCGAACCGGTGGTCCAGCCACGCGGTCCGCTCCTCCGAGCCGGACGGCCCCGGATACAGGATCGCCACCCGCGCGATCGGCATCCCGGACCGCACCCCCCGCTGCGGGCCCTCGGAGGCCGGGCCGTCACGCCGGAGCGAGCACGTAGCCGGCATCCTCGACCGCCTTCGTCAACTGCGCGACCGTGACCTTTGCCGGGTCGTACCCCACCCTGGCCTCGGCCTTGGGCCCATCGACCTCCGCCGAGGTCACGCCCGGGACATCCCTGAGCGCCTTGGTCACCGCCGCATGGCAGTGCGCGCAGCTCATGCCGTGCACCTTGAACGTCTGCGTCGTCACCGCGATCTCCCCCTCCGCCGCATCCATCGCCGCGCGCCCGCACGGGCGGGCGGCGGGCGCGGCACGCCGCCCGCGGTCGTCATCGCCCCACCCCCGCGGGCGCCGGGCCACCGATACGGCGCAGGGGACGGAAGCGCTTGAGCAGCAGCGAGTTGGTCGTCACCGCGACCGAGCTGAGGGCCATGGCGGAGCCGGCGATGATCGGGTTGAGGTGCCCGAGCGCCGCGACGGGGATGCCCACGCAGTTGTACACGAGGGCCCAGAAGAGGTTCTGGCGGATCTTGCCCAGGGTCGCGCGGCTGAGGTCGATGGCGGCCACCACGCCGCGCAGGTCCCCCCGGATCAGCGCGATGTCCGCCGTCTCCAGGGCGACGTCCGTGCCGGTCCCCATGGCCAAACCCACGTCCGCGGTGGCCAGGGCCGGCGCGTCGTTGATGCCGTCCCCGACCATCGCCACGCGGAGGCCCGTGCGCTGCAGCTGCCGCACCTTGGCCGCCTTGTCGTCCGGGAGCACCTCCGCCAGGACGTGGTCGGGGGCGATCCCGACCTGGCGGGCGATCTGCGCGGCCGCCCGCCGGTTGTCCCCGGTGATCATCCACACGTCCACGCCCATGGCCCGCAGGGCCGCCACGGCCGGCCCCGCCTCCGGTCGCACCGTGTCGGCCACGGCCACCACGCCCATGACGCCGCCGTCCCGCGCGACCAGCACCGCGGTCTTGCCCTCGGCCTCCAGCCGGGCCAGCCCATCCCGCGCGGGACCCGCGTCGATCCCTTCCCGGCTCATGAGCGCGGTGTTGCCGATCAGCACCGCGCGGCCCGCGACCCGGGCGCTGACCCCGCGGCCGGCCAGGGCAAGGACCCCCTCGGCCGGCGCCGGCGCGAGGCCCTCGCGCTCCGCCGCCTCCACGATCGCCCTGGCGACCGGATGCTCCGACCGGGCCTCGACGCCCGCCGCCGTCGCCAGGACGGCCGCGCGGCCGGCACCGCCCATCGGGACGACGTCGGTCACCACGGGCCGCCCGCGCGTGATCGTTCCCGTCTTGTCGAAGACGACGGCGCGGATGCGACCCGCCGCCTCCAGGTGCTCGCCGCCCCGGAACAGGATCCCGTTTTCCGCGCCGCGCCCCGTGGCCACCATGATCGCGGTGGGCGTGGCCAGCCCGAGGGCACAGGGGCAGGACACGACGAGGACCGCGGTCGCCGAGAGCAGCGCCGCCGCCACGTTGCCGGTGCCGAGGTACCAGCCGAGGAAGGTGACCAGCGCGATCGCGATCACCGCCGGCACGAAGTAGTTGGAGATGGCGTCCGCGATGCGCTGGATGGGCGCCTTGCTGCCCTGGGCCTGCTCCACCGAGCGCACGATCTGCCCGAGCACGGTGTCGCGGCCGACGCGCGTGGCGCGGAACGTGAACGAGCCCAGGGTGTTGAGGCTGCCGCCCACGACGGCGTCGCCGACGGCCTTGTCGACGGGCAGGCTCTCGCCCGTCAGCATGGACTCGTCCACGGCCGAGACGCCCTCGACCACCTCGCCGTCGACGGGCACCTTCTCTCCGGGACGGACGAGGATCGTGTCCCCCACCCGGACCGCCCCAAGCGGCACGTCCTCTGCGCTTCCGCCCCGCAGCACCCGCGCGGTCTTGGCCCGCAGCCCCCGCAGCCTGCCGATCGCGGCGGAGGTCCGCCCCTTGGCGGCCGCCTCCAGATACTTGCCGAGCAGCACCAGCGCGATGAGCAGGGCGCTCGTCTCGAAGTAGGTGGCGGTGATCCCGAGCCGCCGCCCGAAGAGCACCCCCGCCAGGCTGTAGAAGTAGGCGGCGGATGTGCCGAGGGCGACCAGCACGGACATGTTGGCATTGCCGGTCCGCAGGTTGAAATACCCGTCGCGGTAGAAGGTCCAACCCGCAACGAACTGCACGGGTGTGGCCAGGACGAGCTGCAGCCACCCGGTTTCGAGCAGCGCCGTGACGGGGCTGCCGGGAGCCGCGAGGCGGGCCACCATGGCGGCCACCAGGGGCGCCGACAGTCCGGCGGCGAGCAGCATCCGGTCCCGCCAGCGCCGCACCTCGCGGGCGCGGGCGCCCGCGTCGTCCGCCGCGCCGTCCAGCTCCTCCGCGCGGTACCCGGCGGCCTCCACGGCCCGCACCAGCGCCGAGGCGTCGACCAGCCCCGCCGGATGCCGCACCACGGCCTCGCCCGTCGAGAGGTTGACGGTCGCGCCCAGCACGCCGGCCGCGGCACCCAGGGCACGCTCCAGGCGCTGGACGCACGAAGAACAAACGATGCCCTCGATCGAGAGCCGCGTCGCGGCCTCCGGCACCTCGTACCCCAGCGCACGGATGGCGCCCACCAGAGCCGGCAGTCCGACCCGCGCGGGGTCGAAGGCCACCGCGGCGCGCTCGGAGGCCAGGTTGACGGCGGCCGTCCGGACGCCCGCGGTCCGCCGCAGGCCGCGCTCGATGCGGGCGGCGCAGTTGGCGCAGGTCATGCCCGCGATCGGCAGCACCGCCTCCACGGCGGCACCGTCGCCGGTCCCGGGCGGCTCGACCCCCGTCGCCGCGGCCTGCACCCGCACCACCTCATCGGGCGAACTGCGAGATGACGTCCAGGAGTTCGTTCACCGCGCCCTCGCCGTCGCCGCTCTGGAGCGCTCCGACGACGCATCCCCGCACGTGCGATTCCAACAACGAGTGCCCCACCGCGAGGGCGGCGGAACGGATCGCCGCCAGCTGCACGAGGATGTCGACGCAGTAGCGGTCCTCCTCGACCATCCGCTGCACCCCGCGCACCTGGCCCTCGATCTTGCGCAAGCGCCCGAGCAGCGCGGCGTTGTCCCGGCGGTACCTGCTCTCGGTACCCGGCCCGTGCTCGTGTTCCACGGCCCACCTGCCATACCCCGGTAGGGTACCATCGAGGATAGTCGTGCCGCCCGCCGCACGTCAAGCCGGCATGCCTCCAGCGCCTCGACCCCCGGCCGTGGGGCCCGGCATGACGCGCATGCCCCCGCCATCCACGGCACGCGCCGGTCCACGGCGCCGGGCTGAGCCGGCCCGAGCACCGCCGCCGGCCATCACGGCCGGTGGCGTCCTGCCCTGCGGCAACCGCATGCCCGCATGGCGGGCCGGAGCCCAGAAGGGTCCGATCCCCGCTCCGGACCAGCGCAGATCCGCCGCCACGCACCCCGGCGCGCCGAGCAACGCCGCGGCGCCGCCAGGTTGCGTCGGCACACGTCTCGAACGAACCGGGTGGCCGGCGCTTGCCCGAGGCGGCCCCGGCCCCTTACCCTGCCAGGAGGGTGGATGCGGGTGGAGGCTCCCGGGCCCGCGGGCGGTCCCGACCGCAGACGGCGCTCCCCCTGGGTGCGGGAGGAGGCCCTGGTGCTCGCCCAGGACCAGGGCGGCCCCGATTGGTTCCGCCTCCTCCTCCGCGCCCCGCGCATCGCGCCGCTCGCCTGGCCCGGCCAGTTCCTGCAGGTCGCCGTGCGGCCCGTGGCGACGGGCCTCCCGGGCCCGGCGGGTGCGCCCGACCTTGCGGGGAGCGATCCGCTGCTGCCGCGTCCCCTCTCGATCTGCACCCTCGACCCGGAGGGCGGCAGCCTTTCGGTCGTGTACCGGGTGGCGGGGCGCGGCACGGCGCTCCTGGCGAGCGCCCGCCCGGGCGAGCGCCTGGCGCTGCTGGGACCGCTCGGCCTCTCCTTTCCGGATCCTGGGGGCGCCGCCTCCCGCCCGCTCCACCTGGTGGGCGGCGGCCTCGGCATCCCTCCGCTGGCCTGCGCCGCCGCGTGGGCCCGCGCCGGCGGGCGCCGCCCCCAGGCCCTGCTCGGCGCCCGCGGGGCCGCGGGTCTCGCCGGCGCGGCGGAGGTGGCTGCCTGCGGCGCGCCGGTCCAGGCGGTGACGGAGGACGGCAGCGCGGGCGTGCGCGGGCTCGTCACGGACGTCCTGCGCGAGCGCCTGGCGCCCGGCGACGAGGTGTGGTCCTGCGGGCCCCCGGCGATGCTGGCCGCGGTGCAGCGCCTGTGCGCGGCGCAGGGCGCCGAGGCCTGGCTGTGCGTCGAACGCGCCATGGCCTGCGGCTTCGGGGTGTGCCTGGGGTGCGCGGTCGCCCGTTCCGACGGCGGGGGCTTCCTGCGGGCATGCGTCGACGGCCCCGTGTTCCGGGCCGGGGACGTCGACGTGGCCGAGCCCCGGCGGTGACGCGGCGCGAGGGAGCGATGCGCATCATGGATGGGCCGCCCGGGGCGCGGACCGGCGCCGCGCCGCTGCTCGCCGTCGACGTCGCCGGCATCCGCTGCGCGAACCCGGTGTGGGCCGCGTCCGGCTGCGCCGGCTACGGGCGGGAGCTGGCCGCGGCCTGGCCGCTCTCCGCGCTCGGGGCCCTGTGCGTCAAGGGTACGTCCCTGGAACCCTGGCGGGGCAACCCCGGGCCGCGCGTCGCCGAGACCGCCTGCGGCATGCTCAACGCCATCGGCCTGCAGAATCCCGGGGTCGACCACCTGCTCACCCGGGACCTGCCATGGCTGGTCCGGCAGGGAACGGCGGTCGTGGTGAACATCGTCGGCCGGACGATCGAGGAGTATGCCGCGGTCGCCCGCCGGCTCGGCGACGCGCCGGCGGGGGCCGTCGCGGGCGTGGAGCTGAACATCTCCTGCCCGAATGTGCGGGAAGGCGGTCTGCAGTTCGGCGCGGACCTGGGCGCGGCGGCGGAGGTCACGGCCGCCGTGCGCGAGGCGACATCCCTGCCCCTGCTGGTCAAGCTCTCGCCCAACGTGACCGACGTGGCGGCCTTCGCCGCGGCCGTGGAGCGGGCGGGCGCCGACGGCGTCTCGCTGATCAACACCCTGCTCGGCATGCGGATCGACGTCGCCGCGCGCCGCCCGATCCTGGCGAACCTCACGGGCGGCCTGTCGGGCCCGGCGTGCAAGCCCGTGGCGCTGCGGATGGTGTGGGAGGTCGCGGGCAGCGTGTCCATCCCCGTGGTGGGGATCGGGGGCATCGCGACCGGCCTCGACGCGGCGGAGTTCCTCCTCGCCGGCGCCTCGGCGGTCCAGGTCGGGACGGCCATCTTCCGGGACCCCTGGGCGCCGGTGCGCGTCCGCGACGAGCTGGAGGCGTGGCTGCGCGCGCAGGGCATGGCTTCCGCGCGCGAGGCGGTCGGCGCGGGGCGGCCCTGAGCCGCGCCGCCGAACCCACGTTGCATCCATTACGTTTTGAACACAGTGGATCGTGAAGTGCAGGAGACTCGATAAAACTCTCGCATGGGCCCGCTGGAGGGATCCGCCCATGGCATGGAAGGCCGGGCCCCGCGCGCGGATGCTGGCGGCCGCGCTGGTGGCGGCGGTCGCCGCCGGAGGCCCGACGGGCCTCGCATCCGCCGCGGCGCCGCCGAGCATCGCGCAGTCGGTGCCCGGGGACCAGGTGGCCTTCGGCGCCAATCCGGACACCGGCGCCTGGGCCATGCCCGCATCGCGGCGGTGGAGCGGGCCGCCGCTGCTCTTCAGCGACGCGCCCGAGACGGTGCCCGGCCCGGGCATCCTGTATCAGGACGACGTGAACGGGCCGTTCCGGCTGTTCTTCGACCACGTGGACGGGCGGGCCGGCGGCGGGCCCCTGTACTTCGGCGTCCTCGCCACCAATCCGGGCGGCGCGCCGGCCACCGTGACCCTGACCCGCATAGGCGACGCCGGCCCCTCCGCCGACTACTTCGCCGCCGGGCAGGCCGCGGAGCGCGCCTGGATGTCCTCCGCCGCCGACACGCGCGTGACCCTCGCGCCCGGCCAGTCGGCGTTCCTCCTGCCCGACCTGGCGTCGCGGCCGGCGGCCGCCGGCCAGGACGTGACGGGGATCGTCGACGGCAGCAGCGACGCCCAGGTCCAGATCTCCGTCGTGGCCCAGACCAGCCCGACGCCCGGCCTGACCGGTCTGGCCGTCCTGCCCGCCGCCCCGGACGCCTCGGGGTTTGCCCTGCGCGGCACCTTCCCGCACTCCGAGGTGACGATCACCGCGCAGGCCGACGGCGCCCTGCAGAGCCTCGACATGGGCACGCCGCTCGACTACCTGCGCGGCTACTCGGCCGTGGACGGGCTGGCCCCGGCCGAGGACTATGGCAACTACGGCGTCCTCTACAACGTGCTGATCGACACCATGGGCAACGCGGGGCGGGTGGCCCTGATCTTCGACCCGCAGGGGGGACCCTTCGCCGGCGCGGGCCTCGTCGGCACCGGCTTCGCGGTCGGGAGTCCGCTGGACCTGCCGGCGGCCGGCACGTTCGCCCCGAGCCCGCTCTCGAGCATCCTGGTCGGCCGGTATACCCTGCAGGAGAACCAGCCCCTGCTGCTCCACTTCGAGTGGATGCCGCCGGCCGGCAGCTACCTGCCGGCCACCGCGGTCCTGTCGCCCTACTGAGCGGGCAGGAGGTGGAGGGAATGCCGGTGGGCACGGGCGGGGACGCAGGGTCCCTGACGGACACGCTCGGGCCGCTGCGGGCGGTGGCCGGGGCGGATGCCGCCCGGGCCTGGGACCTCGACGCCGCGATGTGGTTCGACGCGGCCGCCGCCTGGGGACCTGGGCGCCCGCGCTGGCCGCTCGGGGCGGCCGCCGCCGAAGCTCCCGCGGCCGGCCCGCTCGAGCGCGATGTGGCCGCCGCGGCCCCCGGCGACGTCGGCGGCGCCCGCGCCATCGCCGACGCGTACTGGCGGCGCATCGCCGCGCACGGCCCGGCCCTCGCCGCCTTCATCACCGTCTGCCCGCCGGACCACCCCCAGGCGCGCCCGGGGCCCGGCCCGCTGTGCGGCGCCGCCATCGCCTGCAAGGACATCGTCGAAACCGCTGGGCTCCGCACCACCGGCGGGTCGCGCGTCCGCGGGGACCACGTCCCGGCCCGCGACGCCGCCTGCTGGGCGCGCCTCCGCGCGGCGGGCGCCCTCTGCCTCGGCAAGACCAACACCCACGAGTTCGCGGCGGGCACGACGGGCGAGAACGACTGGTACGGCACGGTCCGGAACCCCCGCGATCCCGGGCGCGTGGCGGGCGGCAGCAGCAGCGGGTCCGCGGCGGCCGTCGCGGCCGGGCTCTGTTCCGCGGCCCTCGGCACCGACACGGGCGGGTCGGTCCGCATCCCGGCCGCCTGCTGCGGGGTCGTGGGCTTCAAACCGACGTTCGGCCGGATCAGCCGCGCCGGCGTGTTCCCGCTGTCGTGGTCCCTCGACCACGTGGGGGTCCTCGCCGCCACGGTCCGGGACGCCGCCATGCTCTTCGGCGTGATGGCCGGGCCCGACCCCGCGGACCCGGCGACCCGGGGCCTCCCCCCGTACTCGCCCCGCGCCGCCGCCGCGCTGGGCCTCGCGCCGGCGTCCGGACTGGCGGGGGTGCGGGTGGGCGTCCCGTGGGCCTGGCTGGACGAGCAGGGCGATGAGGGGGCCGCGTCCGGGGGCCTGCCCACGGCGGCGGCGATCCGGCGGGCCTTCGCCCGCGCGCTGGGCGTGCTTGCGGAGCTCGGGGCGGCCGTGCGGGAGGTCGATCTCGGGTCGGCGGAGCACGCCGTCTCGGTCAACCGCCTGCTCGCGCTCCCCGAGTCCGCGGCCTACCACGCCGCCGACCTCGACGGCCGCCCGGAGGCCTTCGGCGACCACGTCCGGCCGCGGCTCCTCGCCGGGCGCCTCCTCTCCGCGGAGCATTACGTGCAGGGACAGCGCCTGCGGAGGCTCCTGTGCCGCCGCTACGCGGAGGCGATGCGGCGGCGACCCGCGCTGCACCTCGTCGCCACCCCGACGCTGCCGATCGCCGCACCCCGCATACCCGCCTCGCCGCAGGAGGCGCGGGCGCTGCTGCGGTTCTGCGCCCCATGGAACGTGGCCGGGTGGCCGGCCATATCGATCCCGTGCGGGCCCGGCCAGGACGGCCTTCCCGCCGGCCTCCAGCTGGCGGCGCCCCCGGGCGCGGACCGGGAATTGCTGGCAGCCGCGGCCGCGGTGGGCCTGACCGCCGCCCGCCCTTTGGACCCCGGCGGCGACCGGCGCACGCCCGCACAACGGCGGTAGGCCTTCGGCCGCCCGGCGCCGAAGTGGACACCGCGGGCGCGCGGCCGTGCGCGCCTGCCGGAGGTGGGGCCCGTGGCGGTCCTTTCGGTGTCGACGTGGGCCCTGAACCAGCAACTGGGCCCGCTGCGATGGACGCGGTGGGATGCGTCGCGCCAGCGGCCGGCCCCCCACGTCGAGCCGCGCCCGCAGACCCTGTCCCTGGTGGAGCTGCCGCGGCGCCTGGCCGGCCTGGGCTTCCAAGCCTGCGAACTGGGCCACTTCCACCTCCCCGCCCTGGAGGACGTCGCGCCGTCCGCGACCGACGAACTGCGCGCGGCGTTTGCCGCCGCGGGAGTCACTCTCTGGAGCCTGCTGGTCGACTACGGCGACCTCAGCTCGGCCGACCCCCGGCGGCGGGACGCGGACCGCGCGTACATCGCCGGCTGGCTGGAGGTCGCGGCGGCGCTCGGCGCGCGCCACCTCCGCGTCGTGGGCGGCGAAGGCAGTCCCGACGACCCCGCGGCGGTCGAGCGGGCGGTGGAGGCCCTGGGGGCCCTGGCCGACCGCGGCGCCGCGTGCGGTGTCACCGTCCTGACCGAGAACTTCCGCCGCCTGTGCTCGACGGCGGAGGTCTGCACGCTGATCTGCGAGCGCCTGCCGGGCCGGCTATTCCTCACCGCCGACTTCGGCAACTTCCCCCGGCCCTCGCGGCAGGCCGGGCTGCAGGCCGTGCTGCCGTATGCGCGCTCCATCCACGTCAAGGTGGATGCCGGCGACACGGCCGAGTTCTTCCGGCTCGTGGACCTGGCCGTGGCCTCCGGCTTCCAGGGCGCATACACGGTCGTCGCCGAAGGCGGCGAGGACCAGTGGACCGCGGTCACCGCACTGGCGGACCTACTGCGCCAACATCCCCGCGCGCTCGCCGGCTGACCGGTCCCCGACCCGCCGCGGCGGCGGGCCCGGGCGCCGTTTCGGCGTGCCGGCGGCAGCCCGGGCGGCGGCGTGCGGGTGGACGCAGCGGTCGGGACTGCCGCCGCACCGCCGCGGTGGTCCCGCGAGCCCGGCTTCGGTCCGGTTGGATGGCGTGGGCATCGGGCGGCACCGCGTTTCTCGGGTGCCCGCTCCTGGGTGCCGGTATCGGCACGGTCGCCGGGCATGCGGTTCCGGGAGCCACCGCCCGACCGGGCCCCGGTTCACGAGCGGGCATCGCGCTGCAGGGCCGCCCGCACCGCGGATCCCATCACCGTGGGGGTCCCGCTCCAGTTGGCGATGAGGCTCGGGAACGCGCAGCCGCCCGGGTACCAGGCCCACGCCGTCCACCCGATGCCGTGCCGGGCCGCATACGCGATGAACGTCTGGACGTAGGAGTCCCCGCAGTCGAACTCGCCGAATTCCGTGGCGATGACCGGGTACGTCTGGGCGGCGAAGCCGAAGTCCGCGGTCCAGTCGGGCGGCTCCTTCCCGGCGTAGGGATAGGGGTGCACCGCGTACGCGATGTCGTATCCGGTCAGGGCATACCGCGGGAGCCCCCGCAGGTCATACGCCCAGTTGAGCCCGCCCACCACGACCATGTTGCGCGCACCCGCGGCGCGGACGGCGGAGTACAGCTGCTGCATGCCGGCCACCTGCCAGCGCAGGCCCGTCTTGGGATCCTGCGCCGTGCCGCCGTTCCGCCACACGGACCAGGAGACGTCGTGCGGCTCGTTGTACAGCTCGAACCACACGCCCGGATCGGAGCGGTACGCGGCCGCCACCTCGCTCCAGAAGCGCAGCGAGTTCTGATCCGCCATCTGCTGCTGCCCGGGCGCGACCCCGCACCCCGAGCCGCGCCGGTCCTGGCCCTCGTCGGACCAGTGCAGGTCCAGGATCACGACGAGGCCGGCGTCCCTCGCCCAGGTCACCGCCTGGCGGACGCGCGCGCGATACCCGGGGCTGTAGGCGCAGGCGGATGCGAGCCAGAAATCCTGATCGAGGGGGATGCGCACGGTGTTGGCGCCCCACGCCCGCATGCGCCGGAAGTCCGCGGCCGACAGCGCCACGCCCTGAGGCGACCATTCCAGCGAGGGTCGGTCCACCCCGTGCACCAGGAACGGACGCCCGTCCGGCCCGATGATCCGCGACCCGCGGACAACGTACCCGGCGGGCCCGGCCAGGTGCCGGCCGAAGACCGCGACGCCGTTCGGCGGGAGTCCGCAACCGGCCAACGTGAGGGCCAGGGCCGCCAGAAGGGCGCACGCCAGCCTGCGCACCGGGGGCCAGCCTCCCCCGCGGACCCGGGCCGCCCCGGCCGGGCCCGCCCGTCAGGCCTCGACGCTGCGGCCCGCGGCCGCCGAGGCGTAGATGGCCTCGATGATCCGCTGGATCTTCACGGCCTCCGCCGGGGTGCTCACCGGTTCGGCCTCGCCCCGCACGCACTTCACGAAGTGGGCCACCTCCTTGTGGTGGTTGTTGCCCCCGGGCTGCCAGGCGGCCTGCTCGTTGACGATCGTGCCGTGCTCCTCGCGGAAGATCGAGAACGGGAAGAACTTCACGCCCGCCCGCGTCCCCGACAACCGGACGTTCATCTCTTCCATCGGTTCGATGTTGGCGATGAAGCTGGTCTCCAGCAGCAGGGCCGCGCCGTTGCGGAAGGTGATCAGGGCGTTGCAGACGTCCTCGACGGTGTATTCCCGGTAGTTCCACGGGCCCCACGGCGCGATGCCCGGCTCCTGGTTGCCCAGCCGCGTGTGCGTCACCCCGGTCACGCTGGCGGGCTCGGGATAACCCATCACATACAGCGCGGCGTCCAGCATGTGCACGCCGATGTCGATCAGGGGCCCGCCGCCCTGCAGCTCCTTGTTCGTGAAGACGCCCCAACTGGGTATGCCGCGCCGCCGCACGGCCGTCACCCGGCCGGTGTAGACGTCGCCCAGCGCCCCCGCGTCCGCGTAGCGCCGCGCCGCCTGCACCTCGGGACTGAAGCGGAACATGAACCCGAAGGTCAGGATGCGCCCCGCGGCCGAGGCGGCGCGCTCCATCTCGCGCGCCTCCTCGGCGGTGATCGCGGGCGGCTTCTCGCAGAGGACGTGGCAGCCGGCCCGCAGGGCCGCCAGCACGGCCGGGGCGTGAAAGCGGTTGGGCGTGCACACCGAGACGGCGTCCAGCCGTTCCTTCTGCAGCATCTCCTCGTACGACTCGTACACCCCGGGGATGCCCTGCTGCCGGGCGGTCCGCTCCGCGGTGGCCCGATTCACGTCCGCGCAGGCCACGAGGTCCACCTGGTCCGACACCGCTCGGTAGCCGGGGATGTGGGCCCCGTTGGCGATACCGCCGGCCCCGATCAGCCCGACCCGAACCTTGCCCTGGTCCGCCACCTCGGCTCGTCCCCCTTCCGCCGGCCCGGGCCCGCGCCGGGCGAGCCGACCGGCGGTCCTGCCTCAGTTATTCGGCGCGCCCTCCTGGATCCAGTTGGCGATCGTCTGGATCTCCGCCTGGGTGAGCGGCGTGCCCCCCAGCGGCATCTGGAGGCCCGGCAGCGCGGGATCCTTGCCCTCCAGCAACAGGATGATGTGGCTGTTGGCCGCATCGCCCGGCTTCACGACCGCGCCCAGGCTGCCGCCGGTCATGATCCCGGTGTAGCTGTTCAGGCTCAGGTTGCCGGAGGGCGGATTGTTCGTGATGTGGCACGGCGTGCAGTCCGCCTGCAGGAGGGGCAGGATCGTGGTCTTGAACTTCGGATGCGCGATGGCGTGCGTGATCACGGGCGCCGCAGCCTCCGACCGAAAGCCTTGGTACTCATAGTACGACACGCCGATCACAAAGACAGCGGCCAGGCCCAGCGCGAACGGCCGGTCCTTCGCCCGGTGGGACGGGTTCTTGTCGATGAACGGCAGCAGCAGCAACAGGGCCACGACGGCGAGGGGCAGGCCGAGGACGAGCAGGTGGTCCTCGACGCCGTTCTTGGCGATCTTCAGGAGCTGGTAGAACTGCAGGAAGTACCAGACGGGCAACGGCCGGTAATACACCGAGACGGCCGGCGGCACGTTCAGGTAGTTGGCCTGCGCGGTCAGGGGGACGGGCACGTTCCCGGCGACCAGGGCGAGGACGAGGGCGGAGAACGCGCTGTACCCGAGGATCCAGGCGACGATGTCCGGCCAGAAGGGCACGAAGCCCTTCGGGAAGTCGCGGCGGTCGCCGGCCCGGTGCTTCTCCAGGTAGCCCGCGGGGAGTCGGGCCTCCACGTCGACCTGGCCCTGGATGATGACGAGGACGACGTGCAGGCCGATCGTCATGACCATGAGCAGCGGCAGCAGCACCACGTGGATGGTGAAGAAGACCGTCAGCGTGGTCGAGCACGTGAACCGGCAGCCCCGGATGAAGTACAGGAGGTCGTGGCCGACCCAGGGCACGTATTTGACCATGCCCGTGGCCACCTGCGTCGCCCAGTACGCCTGCTGGTCCCACGGCAGCAGGTAGCCGCTCAGGGCGAGGCCGATGGTGCAGGCGAGCAGGATGAGCCCCGACAGCCACTGGAACTCCCGCGGCGGCTTGTAGGCGCCGACATAGAAGACGCGGGCCATGTGCACGCAGACGACGATGACCATGGCGTTGGCGCCCCAGAAGTGCAGGCCGCGCACGAACGCCATCCACCAGTTATGCGTCATCGCCACGGTGCTCGCGTAAGCCGGGAACGGGTTCGCCGCGGTGCCGGCGGCCATCGCGGAGCCGTTGTAGTGGGTCATGAGCAGCAGGCCCGTGATCACCTGGTTGGCGAAGAGGAAGAGGAGGATGTCCCCCGTGTAGTCGAGGGGGTTCATGACCCTGGGGTGGGGCGCGTTCATGGCCTCGAAGACGAACCGCTTCAGGCCCATCTTGCTCAGGCCGAAGCGGGGGTCCAGCCATTTCCACAGCGGGCTGCCCTCGATCTCGGGGTCGACGACCCCGTCCGGGTCGACGGGTGCCCGGGTATGGCCGTCGCCGCCCGGCGCGGCAGCCGCCCCCGGTCCGTCCCGCCCGTCCCCCGCCGGTACGCCTTGCGGCTCCGGCGCGGCGCCCGATCTCGTGCGGGTCTCACTCATCCACTCGCGGCGCGACCGGCCCCTGCGTCCGGCGGATTGCCCCGGGCGCGGCCGCGCCTACCCTCCCCGTTGCACCGAATGGACACGGGGCCCGCACCCCCACGATGCCCCCATCCCGAGCCTGGCCGCGCCCGTCAGCCCCCCGAGCCGGGCTGGGTGACGGAATACTGGACGGTCCCCGGGATCGTGCCCGGAACCCACTTGCCGATCAGACCCAGGGATTCCGCCATGGCCGTCCACTCCGCGGTGCCCCACTGGATGATGGCCCCGACGTAAACCTTGCCGTTCTTTTCCACGACCTTGTGGAAGTTGAGGGGGTGGGGCGCCGGGCCTCCGATCCGCTGGCCCTCGATGTTGTAGATGGAGCCGTGGCAGGGGCAGAGGAACTCCTGGATCCCGGCGTTCCACTGCACCGGACACTGCAGGTGCGCGCAGTGCTCGTCGTAGGCCACCAACCCCTGGGTCAGGCGTCCCACATAGACGCCGTCGGGGAATCCGGCGTCCCCGAGGTACGTGAAGAACTTCATCGCGCCCGTCTGAAAGTCCGAGCTGTTGCCCACGAGTTGGAGGCCCGAACTCGACTCCGGCGGCGGAAGCATGAACCGCTCCGCCACCACGAGATAGCCCAACCCGATGAGCGTCCCCAGCGTCCCGATGACGCTCAGGGCGAAGCTCCGGCGCCCGGTCGTGGCGGCCACGGAAGCCCCGTCCCCCTTCCATGCGGCCCGGCCCGCGGCCCCGGACGGAGCCCGCCGCGACCCTCGCACCGCTAGGCGGATCCCGCCGCGCCGCGGACGGCCGGCGCCGTCCCCCGGCCTTCGGCGCGCCCGGCCCGATCGGGCCGGGCCCCGCGGGCATCTCGGCCGCGTCGGCCCCGGGGCAGCGCGCTAACCCGCGCCTTCATGATGCGCAAAACATTGCAAGTTTAGCGCGACCCATCCAGCGCCAATGTGGACTGGACCACACTCGCCGTCAGCAGTATCCTGATGCCCGGAGCGTGATCCCGCTTTGCCGCGCCCGCGCCTGACCGTCGCGCCCGCAGGCTCCCGCCTCGCGCTGCCCCCGGCCGCCGACGGCGGGTGGGTGCATCTGGTGGAGGCCGGCCTGGTGCGCCCCGTGGCCATCACGGCCGACGGGCGCGAATTCGGTCTGGGGCTTCTGGGCCCGGGCGAGGCCTTCCTGCAGGACGAGCGGGACGCGGCCCCGGGGATCGGGCTGTACGTCGACGCGGTGGATGACGCGCGGTGCCTGACGTTCCCGCGCACGGAGCTCTCCGCCGTGGCCGCCGAAGACCCGGAGACCGCAGCCCGATTGCTGCACGCCCTGTGCGGCCGGGCGGCCGACCTCGCCGAACTCGCCGTGTCGCTCACGCTGGAGTCGCCGCCCGACCGCCTGGCGCGCCTGATCGGGCACCTGGCGCGGCGCCACGGCGTGGCCGAGGCCGGCGCGGTGCGGGTCCGGGTGCGCCAACAGGATCTGGCCGCGATGGTGGGCCTCTGCCGCGAGACGGTCAACGCCGCGCTGGGCCGACTGGCGGCCGAGGGCCGGCTCCGGATCGGGCGGCAGACCATCTGGATACCGGCGGCGGGCGACGCGCCCGACGCCGGTTGAACTGGCCCACCCATGGGATTCTGGACCCTGCGGCAGGCCCCGGGGCGGTCGAGGAAGGGAGGTGCGCGCGGCGCGGCCCCGCGGGCCGCGACGGCCGCGCGACGGCACCATGGCGAAGCGCATCCTGGTGGTCGACGACGAGGTCCACGTCCAGCACCTGCTGCGCATGTACCTGGAGCGCGCGGGCTACGCCGTCGACACCTGCGGGGACGGCGACGACGCCCTGGCCTTGGCGCGCGCCAAACGGCCCGACCTCGTCATCCTGGACCTGATGCTGCCGGGCACGGCCGGCCTGGACGTCTGCCGGGACCTCCGCGCCGAGGGCGACGTGCCCATCATCATGCTGACCGCCCGCACCACCGAGCAGGACCGCCTGCGCGGCCTGCGCGACGGGGCCGACGACTACGTCACCAAGCCCTTCAGCCCGGCGGAGGTGGTCCTGCGCGTCGAGGCGGTGCTGCGGCGCGCTTCGCCCGACGGTGCGCGGGAGGGTCCGCTGCGCGCCGGCGCGGTGGAGCTGGACCCCGACAAGCACCGCGTGACCGTGAACCGGCGGGAGCTCAGCCTCACGCCGACCGAGTTCCGGCTTCTGCAGGCCCTCGTGGCGGAGCCGGGGCGCACCTTCACCCGGCAGCAGCTCCTCGACCGCATCGCCGGACCGGATTTCGCCGGCTTCGACCGCAACGTGGACGTGCACGTGGCGAACCTGCGCAAGAAGCTGGGCCTGGAGCCGAGCCCCGTCCGCACCGTGTACGGCGTGGGATACCGCTTCCAGGTGGCCGACTCGGCATGAAGGCCGGGCGGGCCGGACCACGGCGCCCCGTGCGCCTGCCGCGGCTGGGCATCTGGCCGCACCTGCTGCTCGCGGGCACGGTGGGCGTGCTGCTGGCCATGGCCGTGGCCGGCTTTGCCCTCTATCGCGCGCTGCGGCCCGCGGTCGACCTCCGGGCGGCGCGCGCGGACCAGTACCTCGTGGAGGAGGCGGCGCAGGCCCTCGACGACGCCTACCTGTACGGCGGCCAGGTGGGGCTGCAACAGCAGGCGCAGCAGTTCGTCGCGGCGGAGGGCGGGGACGCGCGGATCGTGCTGCGGGATCCCACCGGCCAGGTCATCGTCGACACGGCGCCGACGCGGCGCGCGGGCTGCCGCGGCCTCTCCTACCGCCTGGCCGGCCTGAACGGCCCGCCCGGCACGCCGCCCGTGAGCGGGTCGCTCTGCCTTCCCGCAACGGTCACGCCCCTGGCCGCGGAACTGCAGCGCGAGTTGGACACCGTGCTGCTGCGCGAACTGCTCCCGCCGACCGTCGCCGGCTTCCTGGGCGCGATTCTGCTCAGCCTCCTGCTGAGCGAGCGCATCGCCGCCCCGATGACGCGGCTCGCGGCCGCGGCGCGCCGCCTCGGCAGCGGCGACCTCGCGCTGCGCGTGAAGCCGGCGGGCCCCGTCGAGGTCGCCGATCTGGCCAGCGAGTTCAACCGCATGGCCGAGGGCCTGCAGAAGGGCCAGCAACAACGCCAGGCCTTGGTGGCGGACGTCGCCCACGAACTGCGCACGCCGCTCACGGTCCTGCGCGGCTACCTGGAGGCTCTGAAGGACGGGGTGACCGCGCCCGATCCCGAAACCCTCGAGGTGATCCACGGGCAGGCGCTCCAGTTGGGCCGGCTCGTCGACGACCTCCAGGACCTGGCCCAGGCCGACGCATCGGCCCTGACCCTGGACCCCCGGCCCTGCGACATCCCGGAGCTGCTGCACGCCCAGGCCGCGGGCTTCGCGCTGCAGGCCCGCGCCCGCGACATCCACATGACGGTCGACGCCGCATCCCCGGTGCCCACGGTCGTCGCCGACCGCGACCGCATCGCGCAGGTCGTGCGCAACCTGGTCGCCAACGCCCTCCGCTACACGCCGGCCGGCGGCTCCGTGCGCATCGCCGCCGCGGCCGTGCCGGGCGGGGTGCGGGTGGACGTGGCGGACACGGGCGTGGGGATCGCGCCCGAGCACCTTCCCCAGCTCTTCGAGCGGTTCTACCGCGTCGATCCCTCGCGCGCCCGGCAGACCGGCGGGTCGGGCCTGGGACTGACCATCGCCAAGCGGCTGGTGGAGGCCCACGGGGGCCAGATCGGCGTCACGTCGACGCCCGGCGCCGGCTCGACCTTCTGGTTCACGCTGCCGGGGCCGGCCGCCTGACCGGGCCCGCCCTTCCAGGATCGCCCACCAGACACAGGCATTCCCGGGCCCCCGGGCGTGGGCGGCGGCGCCGCGCGCGGAAACCTGTGCATCGGGAGGGATCGCCCATGTCCGCACGCCCTCGCGCCCGCGGCGCGGATGCGCCGAGCGCGCGGCGCCGCTTCAGCGTGGCCCGGACCCTGGCCGTCCCCGGGATCCTCGCCCTGGGGGCCGCGCTTGCCACCGTGGTCCCGGCGGGCTTTGCCGCGGCGGCCCCCTGGCACGTGCCCGCGGCCACGGCCGCCCAGCCGCCGGCCAGCGGCGGGCCGAGCGGCGGTAGCCGCGTGTCCCCCGTGCCCGGCGCCCCGCCCGCCCCGGCGCCGTCGTCCCCGCCCCCGGCGCTCCTACCGGCGCTCGCGAGCGAGCTCGGTCTGCCCACGAGGCGGATGGAGGCCGCGGTCCGCGCCGTGGCGCTCAAGCAGTGGACCTCGTACGTGCGCACGCATCCCGTGCCCGCCGCCCGGGCCCGGGCAGTCGAGCAGCGGATCACGCAGGCGCCCGTGACCCTGCAGGCGCGGTTCGGCGCCCCGCAGCGCCTGGGCCTGATGGGCGCGGCCGCCGCGTACCTGGGCCTGGACCGGGCCGGCCTGGCGGCCGAACTGCGCCAGGGGCGGAGCCTGGCGGACGTGGCCGCGGCCCAGGGCAAGTCCGTGGAGGGCCTCCGGGCGGCCCTCCACGCGGCGGCGACCGCCCAACTCGACCGGCGGGTCGCGGAGGGCGAGATGACGCCCGCGGAGCGGCAGAAGGTCCTGGCCGCCCTCTCCGATCGCCTGCAGGCCATGATCGAGCACCGGTTCGGCCAGCCGGGCCCGCCCCCACCCTCCGCCAGTGCGGGGTCGCCGTCGGGTCCCGGGGGCGCGGGGACCCACGCGATGGGACTGCCCGCCTGATCCGGCCCGCGGGGAGTGGCGGCCGCCGGCCGCGGCGCCCGCTACTCCCCCTCTTCGTACTGCTCCTTCAGCCGGGCGACCACCGAGGGGTCCGCCAGCGTGGTCGTGTCCCCGAGCGCGCGTCCCTCCGCGATGTCCCGCAGCAGCCGGCGCATGATCTTCCCGCTGCGGGTCTTGGGCAGCTCGGCCGTGAAGAAGATGTCGTCCGGCTTGGCGATCGGCCCGATCTTGCGCGCGACGTGGGCCTGCAGCTCCGCCTTGAGCGCCGCGCCGCCCTCCGCCGCACCGCGCTCCTTCAGGGTGACGAACGCCGCGACGGCCTGGCCCTTGAGCGCATCGTTGCGGCCGATCACGGCGGCCTCGGCGACGCCGGAATGGTCGACCAGCGCCGACTCGATCTCGTAGGTGGAAAGGCGGTGGCCCGAGACATTCATGACGTCGTCCACGCGGCCGAGCAGCCAGAAGTAGCCGTCGGCGTCGACCCGCGCGCCGTCGCCCGTGAGGTACTTCCCCGGGTAGCGCGACCAGTACTGCCGGACGAACCGCTCGTCGTCGCGGAAAATCGTTCGCAGCATGGCCGGCCAGGGCCGGGTCAGGACCAGGTTGCCTCCGGCCCCGGGCCCGACCGGGTTGCCGGCTTCGTCCAGCACCGCCGCGGCGACCCCCGGGAACGGGCGCGTGGCGGAGCCCGGCTTCGTCGGCACCAGGCCGGGCAGCGGGCTGATCATGATCATGCCCGTCTCGGTCTGCCACCAGGTGTCGACCACGGGGCACCGTCCCGAGCCGATGTTCTCGTGGTACCACATCCAGGCCTCGGGGTTGATCGGCTCGCCGACGCTTCCCAGCACGCGGAGGCTGGACAGGTCCGCCGACTTCGGGTGCTCGGTGCCCCACCGCATGAAGGTGCGGATGGTGGTGGGCGCGGTGTAGTAGATGTTGACCCCGAACTCCTCGATGATGCGCCAATGGCGGTCCCGGCCAGGGAAGTCCGGCGTCCCCTCATAGAGCAGCGTGGTCGCCCCGTTGCACAGCGGGCCGTAGACGATGTACGAGTGGCCGGTCACCCAGCCGATGTCCGCGGCGCACCAGTACACGTCCTCCTCCTTGAGGTCGAAGATCAGGCGGTGGGTGGTCGCCACGCCGAGGAGATACCCGGCCGTCGTGTGGACGATGCCCTTGGGCTTGCCCGTCGTGCCCGACGTATACAGGATGTAGAGCAGGTCCTCGGACTCCATCGGCTCGCAGGGGCATTCGGCCGCGGCCTCGCGCATGGCCTGCGCCCAGTCGACGGCCATCCCGGCGGGCAGGTCCGCCTGGAGCGCGGGCGCCCCCACCCTGCGGTACACCAGCACCTTGGAGACGCCCGGGGTCCCGCGCACGGCCTCGGCGGCGTTCTGCAGCAGGGGCACGACGTTCCCGCGGCGATAGGCGCCGTCCTGCGTGACCAGCACCTTGCACTCCGCGTCGATCATGCGCTCGCGGAGCGCCTCCGCCGAGAACCCGCCGAACACCACGGTGTGTGCCGCCCCGATGCGGGTGCACGCCAGCATGGCCACGACGGTCTCCGGCACCATGCCCATGTAGATGGCGACCCGGTCGCCGCGGCGGACGCCGAGCGAGCGCAGGACGTTGGCGCAGCGGCACACGTCGCGGCGCAAGCGGTGGTAGGTCAGCGTCCGGGTCTCGCCGGACTCGGCCACCCAGATCACGGCGGCCTTGTTCCGGCGGGGCCCGTCGCAATGGCGGTCGACACAGTTGTCGGCCACGTTCAGCCGGCCCCCGGGAAACCACTGGACGTGGGGGATCTCGCCCGAACGCACCTGGGCGTACGGCTGCATCCAGCGCAGCGCCGCGGCCTGCTCCGCCCAGAAGCCGTCGGGGTCGCGCTCGGCCCGCTCGTAGACCGCCGGGTCGGCGGCGTTCGCGCGCCGCGCGAAGCCCGGGGCCGGGGCAAACACCCGGTCCTCCTGCAACAGGGCGTCCAGGCGCTGCTGCGCCGCCCGGGCCTCCCCCGGCCGATCCGTCGCGTCGCCCGCCAAAGCGCTCACCCCTCCGTGCCGGCCCCCGTCCCCCGAACGTCCGGGCCGCCTCGCCGCATCCCGCAACGCCGCTACTTCGCAGACGGCCGCAGCGCTCCTGCCACCAGGCGCGCGCTGGGGCCGCCCAGCGGCACGCCCGCCAGGGCCTCGGCGGCCACCCAGCGCACGGCGGAGGGCTCCGGCCCGTCCGCCGCGGCGGACGCGGCGAACGGGCGCACGGTCCAGGCCCGGTGGGTGAAGACGTGCCGGAATGCCGCCAGCGGGACGGCGGCCGCCGTCAGGCGCAAGGCGTGGCGCCGCGCGACCTCGCCGGGATCCAAGGCCCCTTCCGCCGCGGGCAGCTCCCACAGGCCGCCCAGCAGGCCCGTGGCGGGTCGGCGGACCAGGCCGAACCGCCCCTGCGCGTCCCGCGCCACGAGCACGGTGACCACGACCTCCGGCCGCGGACGGCGCGGGGGGCGCTCGGGGAGCAGGGCCGCGCGGCCCGCCCGCCGGCCCGCGCACACGTCGGACAGGGGACAGGCGGCGCAGCGCGGCGTCCGCGGGATGCAGACGGCGCTGCCGAAGTCCATCAGGGCCTCGTTCCACTCCGGGCCCCGCCCGACGGGCAGCAGGCGGGCGGCGAGGGCGGCGTCCGGCCGCGGGGCGTCGCAGAGCCGCGCCAACACGCGCCGCACGTTGGCGTCGCACGCCGCCTCATCCCGCCCGAAGGCGAAGGCGCCCACGGCAGCGGCGATGTACGGGCCCACGCCGGGCAGGGCGCGCAGGGCGGCGGGGTCGCTCGGGACGGCGCCCCCGTGCCGGGCCTGCATCTCGGCCGCCGCCGCGCGGAGCAACCGCGCGCGGCGGTAGTAGCCGAGCCCCTGCCATACCGCCAGCACCTCGTCGTCGGCCGCGGCCGCCAGGGCCGGCACGTCGGGGAAGCGGCGGACGAACCGCTCGAAGAAGGGCCCGACCGCCTCGGCCCTCGTCTGTTGAAGCATGAACTCCGCGACCAGCACGCGGTACGGCGTGCGGCCGCTGCGGAAGGGCAGCGGCCGCCGGTGCTGCTGAAACCACCCGAGCAGGCGCCGCTGGACCTCGGCGCGCCACGCGGCCGATGCGTCGGGGCGGTCGGACGCCGCGGGCTGCGCCACGCCGCCCGCGGCACCGGCCTCCGGCGTGGCCGAGCGCTCCCCCCTCCCGGCCACGCTAGGCCTCCGGGCCGCGCGGCAGCCACGGCTCCTCGGGCAGTCCGGCGCTCCACGTCGCGTGGCGCGCCAGGACGAACAGCAGGTCGGAGAGACGGTTCAGGTAGCGGAGCGCGGCCGGATTGACCGCCGCCTCCGCGGCCAGGGCCAC
>JAJYVV010000020.1 GCA_021791815.1 Bacillota bacterium
CGGGCGACGAGGGCGGGCGCCCGGCCCGCGGCGGCCGCCTCGCGCGCCTGGCGCAGGATGCCGGTGCCGGAGGAGATCGCCTCCCAGCACCCGATCCGCCCGCAACCGCAGCGGTCCGAGCCCTCGGGGGCCAGGAGCATGTGGCCCACTTCGCCGGCCATCAGGCCGGCGCCCCGCAGAAGGCGGCCCCCGGCGACGACGCCGCCGCCGATCCCGGTCGACACGGTCACATACACCATGTCCGGCTGGCCGCGGCCGGCGCCGAAGCGGTGCTCGCCGAGGGCCGCCGCGTTCGCGTCGTTCTCGATGCGGACCTCCGTGCGCAGGGCCTCGCGCAGCAGGGGCCCGAGCGGGAGCTCCTGGCAGTCCTGCGGAAGGTTGGGCGGGTCGTACAGCATGCCGGAAGCGGGGTCGGTGGGGCCGGGCGCCCCCACGCCCACCCCCGCGCAGGCGGCCGGTGCGAGCCCGGCCGCGCCGGCCGCCTCCCGCGCCGCCGCGACCAGCGCGGCGACCAGGTCCGCGCTCCCCGTGCGCGGCGTCGGGTGGAGCGCGCGGCCCAGCACGTGCCCGTCCGGCGCGACCGCGAGGGCCAGAATCTTCGTGCCGCCCAGGTCCAGGCCGATCACCGGCCGAGCCTCCGCCAAGGGCGAGACCACCTCCGCAGCGCCAAGGGCCGGACATGCCCCGCACGTGCTTCGCCCGCGCACGGGCGCACTCCTCCGGGCGCCGGCCGGGAAGCCGCCGGCAGGACCGCGCCGGTCCGGCGCGAACTCCTCCGGGCCCGGGACGCCGGCAGGCGGTCCACCCCGACGGACGACTGCGGCCCTTTGGCGGAGGGCGGTCCGGGACGGGCGGGACCGGGCTCCGATCGGGCAGCGGTGCGCGCCGTCCGAGTGGAAAAGCCCCCGATGGGGCCCCGCTGTGGTATCATGGTCGGGTTCACGAGCGGCATCGGCGCGACGTCAAACAGCGTTGGGATCGGCGCGTTCCCGCAGGCGGCCCTGGAGAGGGGGGTGGGCACAGATGTTCGGCGACTTGCTCTCTCCCGTCCACCTTGTCTTGCTCTTGATCGTCGCGCTCCTGATCTTCGGTCCGCGGCGCCTTCCGGAGCTGGGCAGCGCCGTGGGCAAGACGATCAAGGAATTCCAGAAATCCATGGCCGAGGCGCGCGTCGAGGTCGACAAGGTGGCCGCGACCGTCACCAGCGAGGTGAAGGCGCAGCCCGTCCACAGCGCGAGCCCCACGGCCTCCCCGAGCGATTCCAAGCCGAACTGAGTGGCGGTGCGGCATCCGGTCGAGGATGAGGCTTCCCGCTGCGGGGCAGGGAGACTACCGTCGCTCCCGTCGGTCGGACGGCGACGGTAGTCCTTTATGTGCTCCGGCGCTGCGAGCGAGTACCGCGGTCGGCGGCGCGCGCGGACCGCCGCGACCCAGCAGCGCCTCGGGCCCATGCACGCGCACCGTCACGGAGGGGGGTACGGGCCGCAAGCGGCCCGCACGGCACGCCATGCAGTCAACGTTCGCCTGGTGGCCCATCGTCGCCGGGGTCCTGGCCGTCCTGGCCGGACTCTATTTTGTGACCTGGGTGATGAAGCATCCCAAGGGGACGCCGGAGATGGTCAGCATCTCCTCGGCGATCCAGGAAGGCAGCAAGGCCTACCTGATCCGGCAGTACCGCACCGTGCTGATCGTGGCCCTCGTGCTCTTCGTGGTCATCGGGCTGACGCTGCACTCCTGGCAGACCGCCGGGTTCTTCCTCATCGGCGGCGCCCTCTCCGCCATCGCGGGGTCGAGCGGCATGCTCGTCGCCGTGAACGCCAACGTGCGCACGGCCCAGGGGGCCCGGGACGGGCCGGAAGGCGCGCTGGGCATCGCGGTGCGCGGCGGCGCGGTCACCGGGCTGCTGGTGGTGGGCCTCGGGCTCCTCGGGGTCGGCGTCCTGGACGCCTTGACCCACAACCCGAGTTCCCTCGTCGGCTTCGGGTTCGGCGCCAGCCTCATCTCGGCGTTCGCCCGCCTCGGAGGCGGCATCTACACGAAGGCGGCGGACGTCGGCGCCGACCTGGTCGGCAAGATCGAGGCCGGCATCCCGGAGGACGACCCGCGCAACCCCGCGGTCGTCGCGGACAACGTGGGGGACAACGTCGGCGACTGCGCGGGGATGGCCGCGGACCTGTTCGAGACCTACGCCGTCACGTCGGTCGCGACCATGCTCCTCGGCTCGCTGCTGTTCCCCAAGCAGGCCAACGCCGTGTACTTCCCGCTCGTCCTCGGCGCGGTATCCATCGTGACCTCGATCATCGGCATCTTCACGGTGACGGCCGGCCGCGGCGGCTCGATCATGGGCCGGCTCTACCGCGGCCTGGGCGTCAGCGCCATCCTGTCGGCGGTCGTGGTGTTCTTCCTGAGCCGGACCATGATGGGCTGGGACCCGCACGGCTGGTTGCACGTGTTCCTGGCCGCCTTGATCGGGCTCGCCCTGACCGCCGGCCTGATGGTGGTCACCGACTACTACACCTCGACCCAGTACGCGCCGGTCCGCGGGATCGCGCGGGCCAGCCAGACGGGCCACGCGACGAACATCATCGCCGGCCTGGCCGTAGGGATGAAGAGCACCGCGCTGCCGGTGCTGCTGATCATGGCCGCGACGCTCGGGGCGTATGCGGCCGCGGGCATCTACGGGGTCGGCGTCGCCGCCATGGCCATGCTGTCCCTCGCGGGGATCATCGTGACGCTCGACTCGTTCGGCCCGATCACGGACAACGCGGGCGGCATCGCCGAGATGGCCGGCCTGCCCGAGTCCGTGCGGGAGATCACGGATGATCTGGACGCGGTCGGCAACACGACCAAGGCCGTGACGAAGGGGTACGCGATCGGCTCGGCCGCCCTGGCCGCGATCGTCCTGTTCACGTCCTACGTGCACGTCCTCAGCAACCACCTGAACGGCGGCAAGCTCCTGGCCTTCGACCTGAGCAACGTGAACGTGCTGGTCGGCCTCTTCCTCGGCGGGATCACGCCCTTCCTCTTCGGCGCCCTCTGCATGGAGGCCGTGGGCCGCGCCGCGTACAAGGTGGTCGAGGAGGTCCGCCGCCAGTTCCGGGAGATTCCGGGGATCATGGAGCGCAGCGCGAAGCCGGACTACGGCAGGGCCGTGGACATCGTCACCGCCGCGGCGTTGCGGGAGATGATGGTCCCGGCGCTGATCCCCGTCCTGGGCCCGGTGCTGGTCGGCCTCATCCTGGGCAGCCGCGCCCTGGGCGGCATGCTGGTCGGGGCGATCGTCACCGGACTGTTCATGGCCGTGCAGATGACGGCGGGCGGCGGCGCTTGGGACAACGCCAAGAAGTACATCGAGTCGGGCAACTACGGGGGGAAGGGTACCCCGGCCCATGCGGCGGCCGTCACCGGCGACACCGTCGGCGACCCATACAAGGACACCGCGGGACCGGCGATCAACCCCATGATCAAGATCATCAACATCGTGGCCCTGCTGCTGGCCCCGGTCCTCCTGCGCTAGGCCCGGGTGGCCGCCCGGCCGTCGCGGCCCGAAGGCACGGGCGCCCCCGCGGAGGGGCGCCCGTGCCTTCGGGCACCATCCCCGGGGCACGCGCCATCGCCGCAGCGCCGGGGGCCGGTCCCCCCGCCCCGTGAAGCGCGAGGGAGGGATGCCCATGGCCGCAAGCGTCGGCGCGCCCGGCGAACGGGCGGTCCTGGCGTGCATCGCCGGACCCCCGGGCGGCTGGAGCCTGGACGACGAGATGGCGGAACTGGAAGAGCTGGCCCGGGGGGCCGGCGCCGAGCCGGCCGCGGCCGTCATCCAGCGCCAGCCGAAGTATCATTCGGCGACGCTCTTCGGCAAGGGCAAGGTCGAGGAGATCGCGGCCGCGGTCGCCGCGGAGGCCGCCACCGTCGTCCTCTGCTCCCGCAACCTCTCGCCCCGGCAGCAACTCCACCTGCAGGAGGCCGTGTCCTGCAAGGTGATCGACCGCACCAGGCTGATCCTGGACATCTTCGCCGCGCGCGCCCGCAGCCGGGAGGGCCGGCTCCAGGTCGAACTGGCTCAGCTGCTCTACCTCCTGCCCCGTCTCACCGGCCTGGGGCGCGACCTCTCCCGGACGGGCGGCGGCATCGGCACCCGCGGACCCGGTGAGACCCAGCTGGAGACGGACCGCAGGCGGGTCCGCACCCGGATCGCGGCCCTGCGCCGGGAGATCGCCGAGGTCGCTGCCACCCGGGAGGTCCAGCGCGGGGGCCGTCGCCGCCACGGGATGCCCCTCGTGGCCCTCGTCGGATACACCAACGCCGGCAAGAGCACGCTGCACCGGGCGCTCTGCGGCTCGGACGTGTTCGTCGCGGATCAGCTCTTCGCCACCCTGGATCCGACCACCCGGCAGATGGGACTGCCCGGCGGCCGCGCGGCGCTGCTCACCGACACGGTCGGGTTCGTCCACGACCTGCCCCACGACCTCGTCGCGGCCTTCTCGGCGACCTTGGAGGAGATCCGCCAAGCCGACCTCCTGCTCGAGGTGGTGGACCAGAGCCACCCGCGCGCCGCGGAGCAACGGGACACGGTCGACGCCGTCCTCGGCGAGCTGGGCGCCGCCGACCTCCCGCGCATCGTCGTCTGGAACAAGGCGGATCGGCCCCATGCCGCCGGGCTCGCTCCGGATCCTTGGGAAGGCGCCGCCTCGGTTCCCGCCGTCCGGGTCTCCGCCCTCCGGGGCGACGGGCTCGATGCGCTCCGCACCCTGATGGCCGCCCGCCTGCCCGACGCGCGGCAGGAGGTCGCCGCCCTGTTGCCCTTCGGTTCCGAGGCGCTGGTGGAAGCCGTGCGGCGCCAGGGGGACCTGCTCTCGCTCGCCTACGAGGCCGGCGGGATCCGCATCTCCGCCCGCTGCGCACCGCAGCTGGCGGCCCGGCTGACGGCCGCCGCGGCCGTCCCCGGGGCGGCGGCCCCGGATGCGGGCGCCGCCCCAGGACTGGGAACGCAGCCGCCGCCGTGAGCGCGGGAAGGGCCACGAGGGACGCCTCCCTCGTGGCCACCGGCGCGTGGGCTCCCGCCGCGGGACTACCGGTGGGCTCCCAGCTGCTGTTCCGCCATCTCGATCATGCGGCGCACCATGTGTCCGCCGACGGCGCCGTTCTGGCGCGAGGGGATGTCGCCCCCATACCCGCCGCTGGCCCCGTAGTCGACCCCCAACTCGGCCGCGACCTCGTACTTCAGATGCTCCAAAGCCTGGCGCGCCGTGGGCTGCACCGGCTGATTGCTGCGCTGACCCTGAGCCATCGCGGGTCACCTCCGCCCGCTAACGTGCCTCGCCGGGCCGGCGCTGAGCCTGCGAACATCCGGCGCCCGTGGCAGAAAGCCACGACGCCACGGGCCGGCCGCCCGGAGCTGGGCGCGGTGGCCGGCCCGTGGCCCGGGGACGCCGCGGCCGTCACCGCCGGAACAGGGGCACGAAGACCAGCGCCACGATCGACATGAGTTTGATCAGGATGTTGAGCGCCGGACCGGCCGTGTCCTTGAGCGGGTCGCCCACCGTGTCCGCGGTGACGGCCGCGGCGTGCGCCGGCGTCCCCTTCCCGCCGAAGGCGCCGGCCTCGATGTACTTCTTGGCGTTGTCCATCGCGCCGCCCGCGTTGGCCATCTGCAGCGCCAGGGCGACGCCCCCGAGCAGCGCGCCGGCGAGCAGCCCCGCCACGGCGGCCCGCCCGAAGACGAGGCCGGTCAGCAACGGTAGGCCCACGGCCAGGACGCCCGGGAGCCGCATCTCGCGCAGGGCCGCGCGGGTGCTGATGTCGACGCAGCGCCCGTAGTCCGGGCGCGCCCCGCCCCGCAGGATCGCCGGGCGGGCCGCGAATTGCCGCCGCACCTCCGCCACCAGCTCGAAGGCCGTCCGCCCCACCGCGCGGAGGGCGGCCGCCGAGAAGAGGAAGGGGACGCTGGCGCCCACGAGCGCGCCCGCCACGACCGAGGGCTCCAGCAGGTCGATGGCCCGGAGGTGGGCCTCCGCGGCGTAGGCGGCGAAAAGCGCCAGGGCGGTCAAGGCCGCCGACCCGATGGCGATGCCCTTGCCGACGGCGGCGGTGGTGTTGCCGACGGCGTCGAGGCGATCCGTGCGCTCCCGCACGTCGGGCGGCAGGCCTGCCATCTCGGCGATGCCGCCCGCGTTGTCGGCGATGGGCCCGTACCCGTCGACCGCCAGCACCATCGCGGTCGGGGCCAGCATGCCCACGGCGGCCAGGGCCACCCCATACAGCCCGGCCAGGGCATGGGCGCCCAGGATCGCCAGCGCGGCGGCGGCGGCGGGCAGGACGACGGAAGCCATGCCCAGCGCCAGGCCCTCGATGACGGCGACGGCCGGGCCGGAGCCGGCGGCCTTCGCGACGGCGACGACGGGCGGCCGGCCGCCTCCGGTCGCCCGCTCCGTGAGCCACCCGATCACCAGGGCGAGGAGCAGGCCCAGCGCGACGGCGCCGAAATCCCGGGCCGACCCGTAGAGCACGCCGGCGGCCCACCACGCCCCGGCGACGAACAGAGCGCCCGTTACGAGCATGCCGCGGCGGAGCGCGCCGGCGGGATCCGCCGCGGCCGTGGCCTGCACGAGAAGGCACCCGGCCCAGGCGCTCCCGATGCCCACCGCGCACAGCAGCAGGGGCAGGATCAGCTCGGGGCGCCCGGCGCCGCCGGCCGCGCCGATGGCCAGCGCGGCCACGAGGGCGCCCACGTACGACTCAAAGAGGTCGGCCCCCATGCCGGCCACGTCGCCCACGTTGTCGCCGACGTTATCCGCAATCGCGGCGGGATTGCGGGCGTCGTCCTCCGGCAGAGCGCTCTCGATCTTGCCGACGAGGTCGGCACCGACATCGGCCCCCTTGGTGAAGATGCCGCCGCCCACCCGGGCGAAGAGCGCCACGGTCGACGCGCCCAGGGCGAATCCGCTCACGCTGTCGACGCTGGCCGGCGCGGCGGGGTTGCCGTAGGCGAGCAGCAGGAGCGCCATGCCACCCAGGCCCAGGCCGGCGACGGTAAAGCCCAGGACGCCGCCGCCGGCGAAGGCGATGCGCAGCGCCGGTCCCAGCCCGCGGCGCGCCGCCTCGGCGGTGCGCACGTTGGCGCACGTGGCGACGCGCATGCCCGCGTATCCCGACGCCAGCGAGGCCGCGGCCCCGGCGACGAAGGCCAGGGCGGTGGCGGGCCCCAGTCCCGGGTGGCCGAGCCGCCCGGCCAGCAGGAGCAGCCCCGCCAGCACGGCCACGAAGAGGGCGACCGAGCCGTAGGCGCGCGACAGGAAGGCCGACGCGCCCTCCGCGATGGCGCCGGCGACCATGGCCATCCGCCGGTCCCCCGGCGGATGACGGACCAGGCGGGCGGCGCTCCACGCGGCCCAGGCCAGCGCGAGCACCGCCGCCAGGACCGCGAACGCAAAGGCCAGTTCGTCCCGCGACACGGCCACCATGCCCGGCACCGCCCTCCGCTTGGCCCGCCCTCCGCCATCCGGACTCGGGCCGGGGCGCGCCCCTGGCCGCGCGCCGGCGGAGCATCGATACGTGCCCGTCCCGCGGTGCATGCCGCCCCCGGGGCGAAGGGCCCCGGGGCGCCATACCGAATGCTCCCGTTTGGCCATCGCGGTTCGCCGCCCGGAGGGAGGGGGCCCGGCCCGTGCTGATGCTGGCCGCCTCCGTGCTGGTGGTGGCGCTTGGGCTGGACAACGCCGCGCTCGCCGCCGCGCTCGCCGAATCGCGCGAGGGCGCGCGGCGGGCGATCCCGTATGGCCTTGCGGCCACCGGGCTGGCCGGCCTGGGCCTGGCCCTGGGCCGCCTCACGCGCCAGTACGCCGGCGACTGGACGCCGCTGCTGGGCGTGGTGATCGTGTTCGCCCTCTGGATGGATGCGATGCGCGCCTGGAGCCGCGGCCTGCCCCGCACCTCCGCGGCCCCGCCCCCCGGCACGTCGTGGTGGCTCGCGGCCGCCCTGGCGTGCGCGGCCAGCCTCGACGAATTGGGTGTGGGCTTCGCGCTGGGGGGCCTGAAGGTCGGGCCCGCCGGCGGCTGGTTGGTGGCGTGCGCGGCCGAGACCGCGCTCGGCTGGCTCCTCGGGCTGCGGCTCCCCGCCGGCCTGGACGGGGGCGGCCGCCGGCTCCTGCTCTTCGGCGCCCTCGCGCTCTTCGCCGGCTACAGCCTCACGCTGCTGGGCTCGGTCGCCCTGGCGCCGCCGGGCGGGGCATGACGCAGCGGCCCGCGGGCGGTGCGCATGGCCCGCCCGCGGGACCGCCCCGCTCCTCCGCCGATCAGCCGACGGCGGCGAGATGGTGGAGGTACGCGATCAGCAGCGCGATCACGAAGAGCGCGATGCCGAGCGCGATCGTCAGCCGGGACAGGAATGCGTCCACGCCGCGCCGCTTGCCGAAGATCTGCTCGGCGCTGCCGCCGACCGCGCCTCCCAGGCCGGCGCCCCGCGCCGATTGCAGGAGCACGGTGAGGACGAGCCCCACGCTGATGGCGGAGAGCAGGATCGTGGCGATGGGGATCACCCGGCAACCCTCCCACCCAGGGGCCCTTCCGTCCCGTCCGGGGCCGTCGCGAGCGCCCGGAACGCCGCCGGACCGGCGAACGCCGCGCACTCGCCCAGGGCGTCCGCGATGCGCAGCAACTCGTTATACTTCGCCACCCGTTCGCCGCGCGCCGGGGCACCGGTCTTGATCTGCCCGCAGCCCCAGGCCACGGCGAGGTGGGCGATGGTCGCGTCGTCCGTCTCCCCCGAGCGATGCGAGAGGATGCAGCGGTAGCCGGCCTCGGAGGCGAGCCGCACGGCCTCCCAGGTCTCGGAGAGCGTGCCGATCTGATTGGGCTTGACCAGGAGGGCATTCGCCGCCCTGCGGCGGATCCCGCCCGCCAGAATCGCGGGATTGGTGACGAAGAGATCGTCCCCGACGATCTGCAGGCGGTCGCCGAGGGCAGCGGTCAGCGCCACCCACCCGGACCAGTCGTCCTCCGCCAGGCCGTCTTCCAGCGACACCAGGGGGAACCGCCCGGCGAGGCCGTGCCAGAACTCGATCAGGCCGGCCGCGTCCAGCCGTCGGCCTTCCACGCGGTAGGCGGCGGGGTCGCCGGCCGGCCGGAAGGCGGAGGCGGCCGCGTCGAGGGCCAGCCAGACCTCGCGCCCCGGCTGGTAGCCCGCCCGCTCGACGGCCGTGACGAGGAGCCCGCACGCCTCCTCGGTGCTGCCGAGCTGCGGCGCGAAGCCGCCCTCGTCCCCCACCCCCGTCTGCAGGCCGCGCTCCGCCAGCAACCGCTTCAGATGGTGATAGACCTCCACACCCGCGCGCAGCGCCTCGGGAAACGACGGCAGCCCGGCGGGGACCAGCATGAATTCCTGGACGTCCAGCGGGTTGTCCGCATGGGCGCCCCCGTTGATCACGTTCAGCAGCGGCACCGGCAGGCGGCGCGCCAGCGGCCCCCCGAGGTAGCGGAAGAGGGGCAGTCCGGCGGCCGCGGCCGCCGCGTGCGCCACGGCGAGGGAGCAGCCGAGGAGGGCGTTGGCCCCCAGAGCCGCCTTGTTCTCCGTGCCGTCGGCCTCGCGCAGGCGCGCGTCCACCCGCCACTGGTCGTCGGCCGGCAGGCCGCGCAGGGCGGGCTGGAGGACATCCCCCACGTGCGCCACGGCCCGCCGCACACCACGCCCCAGGAGCCGCGCGGGATCGCCGTCGCGCAACTCCACGGCCTCCCGCGTGCCGGTCGACGCTCCGGACGGGACCGCCGCGCGCCCGACGCTGCCGTCGGCCAGCCGGGCTTCGACCTCGAGGGTCGGGTTGCCCCGCGAGTCCAGAATCTCCCGCGCCCGCAGCGCCGCGATGGCCGGCACGTTCACGCCTCCTCCTCCAGGATCAGGCTCCTGCCGGTCATGACCGCGGGCGGATCCAGGCCGAGCAGCCGCAGGAGCGTCGGGGCCACGTCCCCGAGGCGCCCGGCCGCGCGGAGCCGCAGGTCGGGCCGGCCCACCAGCACGCAGGGCACGGGATTGGTCGTGTGGGCGGTGTGCGGGCCCCCCCGGACCGGATCCACCATGACCTCGGCGTTGCCGTGGTCGGCCAGGACGATGGCGGCTCCGGCCCGGCGCTCGAGCGCGCCCACCACGCGCGCCAATCCGCGGTCCACCGCCTCGCACGCCTCCACCGCCGCCGGCAGGATTCCCGTGTGGCCGACCATGTCCGGGTTCGCGAAGTTCACGACCAGGAAGGCGAGATCGGGTTCCGCGAGCGCCTGGACGGCCCGCGCCGCCACCTCCGCCGCGCTCATCTCCGGCTGCAGGTCATAGGTCGCCACACGCGGCGACGGGACCAGCACGCGCTCCTCCCCCGGGTACGGCTCCTCCGTCCCTCCGTTGAAGAAGTATGTGACGTGCGCGTATTTCTCCGTCTCGGCGATCCGCACTTGCCGCAGGCCGGCCCGGCTCACCACCTCGCCCGCCGGCCGGGGGACGTCCATGCCCGGGAAGGCCGCGGGCAGCGGCCACTCCGCGTCGTAGGGGCACATGCCGGTCAGGGACCGGACGCGGCTCCAGGGCCGGCGAAACTCGCCGAAGGCCGGGTCGGTGAGCGCCCGGGTGATCTGCCGCACGCGATCGGCGCGCCAGTTGGCGACGATCACCGCGTCGCCCTCGCGGATGCCCGTGTCGACCCCAAGGGCCGTGGGGAGCAGGAACTCGTCGGTCTCGGCCGTGCGGCCGTTGGGGGCGGTCCGGGCCGCGCCTGCCGCCCACGCCTCGCGCCAATCCGCGGCGCGGGGGCCGGTGCCCGCCAGCGCCGCGAAGGCGAGGGCCGTCCGCTCCCATCGCCGGTCCCGGTCCATGGCGTAGTACCGGCCGGCCACGCTGCCGAAACGGCCCGTGCCGAGGCGCAGCATCGCGTGCTCCAGGGCCTCCAGGAAGCGGGGCGCGCTGCCGGGCGGCGTGTCGCGCCCGTCCGTGAACGCGTGGACGAACACGGACCCGACGCCCTGGCCCGCGGCCAACTCCAGGAGCGCGATCATGTGGTCGACCGAACTGTGCACCCGCCCGTCGGAGGCGAGCCCGAGGATATGCAGGCGCGCCGCGGATGCGCACGCGGCGACGAGCGCCGGGTTGCGCAAGAAGGAGCCGTCGGCGATCGCGGCGTCGATGCGGGTGAGGCTCTGCACGACGACCCGCCCCGCCCCGAGGTTCAGGTGGCCGACCTCGGAGTTCCCCATCTGCCCGTCCGGGAGGCCGACGTCGGCCCCCGAGGCGCCCAGTTCGGCGTGCGGGCAGGTGGACCACAGCCGCCGCATGCACGGCGTGGCCGCCAGCCGCACCGCGTTGCCGGGCCCTTCCGGGGCGAGGCCCCAACCGTCCAGGATGACGAGGGCGACGGGCCCGGGGGCCATCAGGCATCACCCGCCAGGCGGCAGATCGCGACGAACGCCGCCGCATCCAGGGACGCGCCGCCCACGAGCGCGCCGTCGGCTCCGCCTTCGCGCCAGAACGCCGCGCAGTTGGCGGGATGGACACTTCCCCCGTAGAGGCAGGGCACGGGCGGCGCCGCGGGCCAGGCCTCGGCCACGGCCGCGCGGATCACGGCGATGCCCCGCGCGCAGTCCTCGGGCGTCGCCGCCTGGCCCGTGCCGATCGCCCAGACGGGCTCGTAGGCCATCCAGAGGGGGGCCGGCGGGGCCCCCGCGAGGACACGGCCCACCTGCGCCGCGAGCACGGCGTCCGTGGAGCCGTCCCGGCGCTGCGCCGCCGTCTCGCCGACGCACAGCACGGGCAGCAGCCCGTGGCGCCAACACGCCCGCAGCTTGAGGCCGATGAGGGCGTCATCCTCCGCGCCCTGCTGCCGCCGCTCGGAGTGGCCGACGAGGGCGAGGACGCATCCGGCGTCGAGCAGCATGGGGGCCGTGACCTCGCCGGTGAAGGCCCCGCCGTCCACGCGGCTGACGTCCTGCGCGCCCAGCCGGATGCCCGGCGGCAAGGAACCCCGCGCGGCCCAGAGGAGGCACAGGGGCGGGCACACGGTGACGTCCACCCCGGCGGGCGGCGCGGGCAGGGCGGCGCAGAGCGCCTGGGCCTGGGCGGTGCTGCCGTTCGCCTTCCAGTTGCCGACGATGCGCCGCACTCAGGCGTCCTCCAGGCAGGCGATCCCCGGAAGTTCCTTGCCCTCCAGGAACTCCAGGGACGCCCCGCCGCCCGTGCTGAGGTGGTCGATGCGCCGGTCGAGACCCAGCGCCCGCAGGGCCGCGATGGAGTCGCCGCCGCCGACGACGCGGAACGCCTCCGACTCCGCGACCGCCCGGGCCACGGCCGCCGTGCCTCGGGCGAACCGCTCCCACTCGGCCACGCCCAGCGGCCCGTTCCAGAAGACGGTGCGCGCGCCCCGCAGCGCGCCGACGAAGCGCTCGACGGTGAGCGGGCCGATGTCCAGCGCCATGTGGCCGTCCGGGACCTGCCCGACCTGCACGATCCGGGCGTCGGCCTCGGGCAGGAAGAAGGCCGCGACCACCAGGTCGAGCGGCAGCAGGACCTCGACCCCGAGCCGCCGGGCCTCCGCCAGGAGCCGTTCCGCCGCCGGCAGCTGTTCCGCCTCGACCGTGGAGGTGCCCACGGAGTGCCCGAGGGCGGCGAGGAACGTGTTGGCCATGCCGCCGCCGATCAGGAGGCGGTCCACGCGCGGCAGGATGCTGCCCAGCACGCCGAGCTTGCCGGCCACCTTGGCGCCCCCGACGATGGCGACGCTTGGACGCTCCGGTTCGAGCAGGCGGCCGAGGGTGACGACCTCGCGTTCGAGGAGCAGGCCCGCCACCGCCGGCAGCACCCGGGCCACGCCGACCGTGCTCGCGTGGGCGCGGTGGGCGGCACCGAAGGCATCCTGGACGAAGATGTCGCCGAGGGAGGCGAGGGCCCGGGCGAAGACGGCCTCGTTGCGCTCCTCCTCGGGGTAGAAGCGGGTGTTTTCCAGCAGCGCCACCTGACCCTGCTTGAGGCCGGCGACGATGCGCCGCGTGCCGGGCCCGATGGCGTTGGGGCTCCACAGCACGCCCGGGCCGACCGCGGCCTCGAGCAGCGGCAGGACCGGCTTCAGGCTGAGGCTGGGCACGCGGCGGCCGCCCGGGCGCCCGAGGTGGCTGCACAGGACGACCTTGGCGCCACGGTCGACGCAGTGCCGTATCGTGGGAAGCGCCGCGGTGACGCGGGTGTCGTCGCTCACCTGCCGGCGCGCCAGCGGCACGTTGAAGTCCACGCGCAGGAGGACGGTGCGGCCTTCGATGGCCGCATCCCGCACCGTCTTCTTGCCGAAGGGCCGGCTCACCCGGGTCCCCCCTCACCTGGCGGGCGGACGGGCACGGGAACCCTCCCGGCCGCGCTCCGCGCGCCCCGCGCGACAAGGCCCGCGAGGGCGCGGGGCTGCCCGCCCTCGCGGGCCGAAGCCGCGACGGGTCCTGATCCCCTGGGCCCGCGCGGGGCGCGCAGGGCGATGATGGCGGAAAGGCCGCCCAAGCCGCCTCGGATTATGCCGCATCCGGCCGGGAATCTCAACGCAGGCGGGGCGGCGCCCGGCGGGAGGGGCCCCGGAGGCGGCCGGGCGGTGGCGCCCGGCCGCCTCCCGCTCAGGCCGCGAACCGGATGGCCCCGTATGTCGCGAGCGTGGGCCGCGTGAAGATCCAGGACCCCGCCCAGGTGGTCGCCGGATTATAGAAATACAGGGCGCCGCCCGTGGGGTCCTGGCCGTGCAGGGCGGCCAGGGCGGCGGTGAGGTCCTCCGCATCGGGGCCCTCCTCGAACAGGGGCGCCCCCACGGCCTGGAACTGGCCCGGGGCGTAGACGACGCCGGTGATCGTGGCCGGGAATAAGTGCGAGCGGACACGGTTCACGATGACCGCGGCCACGCCCACGCGGGCCAGGTAGGGCTGGCCGTCGGCCTCGCCGTGGATGACGCGGCCGATCAGTTCCAGGTCCGAGGGCGCGTATGGGACGGCGGCCGGCCGCGCGGCGACATCCCCGGCCGGTTGGGGCTGCGCGACGGGTTCGCGCGCCGCGGAGGAAGGAGCGGGGGACCCCGCGGCCGGCGCGGGGGTCGGGACGGCGGGCACCGGGGCCGGCGGCGGCGCGTTCACGCTGGCCGTCTGGGTGCCCTGGTTCCAGGACACCTCCTCGCCGAGGGCGGCGGCCAGGGCCCGGACCGGCATATACACCTGACCGCCGGCCGCGAAGGGCGGAACGGCCTCCGTCCGGGGCGCGCCGTCGACCTCCAGGCCGGGCGGCCGGCGCATGGCCGTCAGAACATGGCCTGCCACGAACAGCTCGGTGCCGGCGGTCGGGCTCTGCACCACGAAGCCGCCGAGGGCCTGCGCCAGGGCCGCGGCGGGCGCGAACGCCTCGCCGGAGACCACCAGGCCGTGCGCCGGGATGGGCCGGCCGTCCAGGGCGACAGAGATGGGCGTCGCGACGGCCAAGGGGCCGGCCGGTTCGTTGGCCGCCGGGGTCGGGGCGGGCCTGCCGGGCCCCGGGCCCAGGGCGCTCCACGCCGGCCCCAGCGCCAGGGGGGCTGCCGCCGCCAAGGCGGCCGCGACAAGGGTCCACGATCGTCGCCGCACCGCGGCGTGCGGCCCCGGCGTCCAGAGCATGTCCAACTGCGGGGTGTCACCTCCTTGCAGCTCGCGGCCGAAGCGTGCTCGGGGGAGCATGGCTGCCGCCCCCCTCCCGCGCCTCGCGCCGTGTGCGTCCCCCCGCGCCTCCCTCGCGAGGGCCCAGTGCCGCCCGGTCAGGGGACAGCGCGACCACGCCCCACCGTGGCGGCCAACCCCGCCCCGGTGTGCGACCGCGCGCTCCCACCTGACCGGCGGACGGGGTCTTGGCGGCGCTACCCGGGTTTTCCTGCTCGCAGGTCCGACCGGAGGTCGGCGCAAGCCGACCAGAACCGCCTGCACGCCAGATTGGGCCGGTTTGCAGGGATACGCTCGGTGTAGCGCACAACGGAGCCTATTTGCCATAGCGCAGGCATCCGGCTGTGGATAGCCGTGTCGATCCGCGTCGAAAGGTCCTTGGCACGACCGGCGGCGGGCGCGTGCGGGACCGCGGGCTTGCCAGGCCCGGCGGCCTCTCTTATGGTGTCTGGATGGCAGGGGAGACGGGACGCCGCGGCGCGCGGGGCCCGGGGAGGGCGAGGATGCGGACCGTGCAGGGTCCGATCGGGTTCGTCGGCGCGGGCGCACTGACCGATGCGCTGGCCGGCGGGCTGCTCGCGGCCGGCGTGCCTCCCGAGCGCATGTGGGTGTGCAACCGCGGCCACGCCGACCGCCTGGAGCGGTTCCGCCAGGTCGGCCTGCGTGCGACGCCCTCGAAGGCGGACGTGGCCGACGCGGCCGACCTGCTGGTGCTGGCGGTCAAGCCGGCCGACGCGGCGGCCGCCCTGGATGAACTGCGCCCCAGCCTGCGCCCGCGGCACCGCATCGTCTCCTGCATGGCCGGCATCTCCACCGCCTATGTCGAGGCCGCGCTCGGAGGACAGCCGCGAGTGGTGCGGGCCATGCCCAACATCGCCAGCGCCGTCCGCGCCTCGGCCACGGCGATCAGCCCAGGCCGCTATGCGGATGGGGCGGACATCGACGCCGCCTCCGCGCTCCTCCAGGCCGTGGGCGAGGTCGTCCGGGTGGACGAGCCGCTGCTCGACGCGGTCACCGCCCTGGCCGGCAGCGGCCCCGCCTATGTGTATTGTCTCGTGGACGCCATGGTGGCGGCGGCCTCGGACCTCGGCCTGCCCGAACCGGTCGCCATGCAGCTCGCCCTGCGCACCGTCGCTGGCGCGGCCCGACTCGCGCTGGAGACCGAGCGGCGACCGGCCGACCTGCGGGCGGCGGTGTCCTCGCCGGGAGGCACGACCGTGGCCGGCGTGGGAGTGCTGGAGGCCGGGGGCTTCGCGGCCCTGGTCGCGGCGGCCCTCCGCCGGGCCGCCGAGCGCAGCGAGGAGCTGGGGCGGCAGTGGGTTCAGCCGCCGCCCGGCTGAGCCCGGTGCCCGTCAGCGGCCGGCGGGTTGCCGCGCCGGCACGGCCCGGCGGGCGAAGACGTCGAGGCCCAGGACGTTGAGCGCGGTCATCGCCTCGATGACCTCCTTGGCGTGGGCCTGGGCCGCCCGCAGCACGTCCGGCATGCGCACGCCGAGGATCAGCGCGAGGTCCACCCCGACATACACCCCGTGCGGTTGCAGCTCCGCGCGGCCCCGGGTCGCGCCGGCGACGCCAGGCACTTCGAGACACGCGCGTTCGGCGATCTCGCCGACCACGACGTCGGCGATGTAGAACTTGCCGAGCGCCGAAAACGTCGGGCGCACCATCGACTTCTCGATCACGCGCGCCTCCGCGCGTTCCGCGTCGCGCGCCAGGAGCCGGAGCGGATCGACGAGGTAGCCGGAGAAGGATTTCTTGACCTCGAACGTCGGCGCCGGGATGACGTGCGTGCCCTCGGTGCGCCGCGTCCGCCGGGCCCGGCGGATGTCCTCCTCCGTCGCGATCTCTGTGATGTCGATGACCTTTTCCGGCCGCGGCAGGTCCAGGGCGTCCACGATGCGGTGCACCATGCCGAGGCTCGTCCCGAGCACCAGGACCCCCTCGGGGCGCTCGGCGGCCAGCGCCGCGCGCACCGCGGTCGCATGCGCCGGGTCCGCGAAGATGGCGCGGCGAACGGCGCCCATGGCGCTCTCCTCCTTCTTGGCGGAGACGCCGGCGACGATGTGGCCCTCGCGGATCAGGAGCCCGTCGTCGATGATGTGCCGCAGCCCGTAGGCCCGGGCGACGAAGGACGCACGGTGGCTCTTGCCGGTGCCCGCCGGGCCCACGAGTGCCGTGACCTCCACGACGCCTGCCGCGGCCGCACCCGGGTGCCCCGCCCGCCTCCGGCCCGACGGCAGGCCCTTCCGCGCAGGCGCGGGGCGCCTCAGAGCCCGGCGGCCGCGAACGCCTCCCTTGCGGCCGACTCGAGCAGGTCCAGGTCGTCGGGGCCGTGGGCCAGGGAGAGGAACGCGCACTCGAACTGGGCCGGTGGCAGGTACACGCCGGCGCGCAGCATGGCCTGGAAGAAGCGCCCGTAGGCGGCCGTGTCGCAGCGGGCCGCGCCGTCCATGTCCCGCGGGGCGGAGGGCGCGAAGAACGGGGTGAGGAGGGACCCCATCTGCGCGACCGAGCAGGCGGCGCCCGCGGCGGCCGCCGCCCGCCGCAGGCGGAGCGCGGCGTCGGCGCCGATGTCCTCGAGGGCCCGGTAGGCGCCCGGGGCGCGCAGGAGGCGCAGGGTGGCGAGTCCGGCGGCGACCGACACGGGGTTGCCCGACAGGGTCCCCGCCTGATACACCGGTCCGCTGGGAGCGACCAGGGCCATGACGTCGCGGCGGCCGCCGAAGGCTCCGATCGGCAGCCCGCCGCCGATGACCTTGCCGAGGCACGTCAGGTCCGGCCGCACGCCGAAGCGGACCTGCGCGCCGCCCGGGCCCAGCCGGAAGCCCGTGATGACCTCGTCGAAGCACAGGAGCGCCCCGGCCGCGTCCGCACGCGCCCGCAGGCCCTCCAGGAAGCCCGGCTCCGGAGGCACGAGGCCCATGTTCCCGGCGACGGGCTCGACGATGATCGCGGCCACGGCCCCCGGGTGGGCCGCCAGCGCGGCGTCGACCGACTCCAGGTCGTTGTACCGGCCGACCAGGGTATCCGCGGCAACCGCCGCCGGCACTCCCGGGCTCGAGGGAACGCCCGCGGAGAGCGCGCCGGAGCCGGCCTGGACCAGCATCGCGTCGGCGTGCCCGTGGTAGCCCCCGGCGAACTTCACGACTTTGGCACGGCCCGTGTAGGCCCGCGCCACGCGCAGGGCCGACAGCACGGCCTCCGTCCCCGACGAGACGAGGCGCACCATCTCGACCGACGGCAGGGCCGCGCAGATCTCCTCGGCGAGCAGGACCTCACCCTCGTGGGGGACGCCGAAGGACGTCCCGCCGGCGGCGGCGCGGCACACCGCGGCCACGACCTCGGGATGCGCATGGCCCAGGGGCAGGGGACCCCAGCTCATGCACAGGTCGAGGTACTCCCGCCCATCCGCGTCCCGCAGGCGGCTGCCGTGCGCCGAGGCGGCGAACCGCGGACTCCCGCCGACGGCCGTGAAGGCCCGCACCGGACTGTGCACGCCCCCCGGGACGCGCCGGCGGGCCCGGGCGAACAGCTCTTCCGACGAGGCCACGGCGCCACGCCCCCTCCGCGCCCGACGGTCGGGCGGCGCCCCCTAGAGCAGCCTCCGCGCCAGCGCGAGTTGCTCGGCCACGCGCTCGGGCGCCGTGCCGCCCGGGCTCCGCCTCGCCGCCACCACGTTCTCGGTCCGGGCGGCGGCGACGGCGCCCCGGTCCAACAGCGGATGCAGGCGCGACAGTTCCTCGGCCGAGAGATCCTCGGGGTCCCGCCCGCTCTCCGCGCACAGCCGCGCCAGCGCCCCCGCGGCCGCGTGCGCCTCCCGGAACGGCACCCCCCGGCGGGCGAGGGCGTCGGCCACGTCGGTCAGCCCGGAGAGATCTCCCTGTAGGGCCTCGGCCATGCGCTCCGGCCGCAGCCGCATCGTCGCGACCATGCCCGCGAGCGCCGTCAGCACGGCGAGGGCGGTGTCGACCGCGTCGAAGCACGCCTCCTTGTCCTCCTGGAGGTCGGAGTGGTAGGCGAGCGGGAGGCCCTTGCAGGTGGCGAGCAGGCCCATGAGGTCGCCGAAGACGCGGCCCGCCTTGCCCCGGGCCAGCTCGGCCACGTCGGGGTTCTTCTTCTGCGGCATGATCGAACTGCCCGTGGCGTACGCGTCGTCGGGCACGGCGAACCCGAACTCGCGGGTGGACCAGAGCACGAGCTCCTCGGACAGGCGGCTCGTGTGCACGAGCAGGATCGACAGGGCGGCCAGGGTCTCCAGGACGAAGTCGCGGTCGGACACCGCGTCCATGCTGTTGGCGTACACCCCGCCCAGCCCGAGTTCGGCCGCCACGCGCCCCGGGTCGATGGGGTACGGGGACCCCGCCAGCGCCGCCGCGCCCAGCGGCGAGACGTCCGCCCGCCGCGCCGCGTCCGCCAAGCGCTGCCGGTCGCGGTGGAGCATGAAGAAGTAGGCAAGCAGGTGGTGCGCGACCCCGACCGGCTGCGCGTGCTGCAGGTGGGTGAAGCCGGGCATCACGGCGCCGCCCGCCCGCTCGGCCTGACCGAGCAGCGCCTCCTGCAGCCCGCGCGCGGCGGCGGACACCTCCGCGCAGGCGCGCTTGACGAAGAGGTGCATGTCCAGCGCGACCTGGTCGTTGCGGCTGCGGGCCGTGTGCAGCTTGCCGCCCACCGGCCCGACCAGCTCCGTCAGCCGCCGCTCGATGTTGAGGTGGATGTCCTCGTCCTCGGCGCGGAAGGGGAAGGTGCCGCGGGCGAACTCCTCCTCGACGGCGAGCAGGCCCGCCAGGATGGCGGCCTCCTCGTCCGGCCGCAGGATGCCCTGCGCGGCCAGCATGCGGACGTGCGCCCGGCTCCCGGCGAGGTCCTCCCGGTACAGGCGGCGGTCGAAGGCGATCGACGCCGTGAACGCACGGGCGGCCGCGCCGCCCCCCGCCCCGAGCCGTGCGGCGTGGACGCCCTGCCCCCGGGCGGCATCCGGCGGGACCTGGGGGTCCCCCTCGAACGGCTCGTGCGGGCCGGGAGAGCCCGTCATCCGCGCTCCTGCAGCCGTCGCCGCAGCCGGGCCTCCACCCGTAGGGGAAGCCCGAGGAGCGCGATGAAGCCCCGCGCGTCGTCGTGCCGGAAGACGCCGTCGTCGCCGAACGTGGCGAGGCCCGGGTCGTACAGCGAATGGGGGCTCTCCGCGCCGACGGCCTCGGCGCGCCCGCGATACAGCCGGACGCGCACGGTTCCGGTCACCGGCTCCTGCGTGCGTTCGACGAAGGCATCCAGCGCCTCGCGCAGCGGGGTGAACCAGAAGCCCTCGTACACCAGGTCGGCGTAGCGCAGCGCGACCTGCTGCTTGAAGTGCGACGTCTGGCGGTCCAGGACGAGCGCCTCGAGGGCGGCGTGCGCCTCATACAGGATCGAGCCGCCCGGGGTCTCATAGACCCCGCGGGACTTCATCCCCACGAGCCGGTTCTCCACCAGGCTGACCGTGCCGACCCCGTGGCGGCCGCCGCGGGCGTTCAGCGCCGAGACGAGGGCCACGGGATCGAGACGCCGCCCGTCCAGGCCGACCGGGCGGCCACGCTCCCACTCGACGGTGAGCTCCTCCGCCTCCGCCGGCGCCTCCGCCGGAGCCACGCTGCGCAGCAGCAGATCGCCTGGCGCCGGCCGCGCAGGATCCTCGAGCACCCCGCCCTCGTGGCTGGTGTGCCAGAGGTTGGCGTCGCGGCTGTAGGGTTTGGCGGGGGTCACCGGGACGCGCACGCCGCGCTGCGCGGCGTAGGCCATGGCATCCTCGCGGGAGCGGATGTCCCATTCCCGCCAGGGCGCGATGACGCGCAGGTCGGGGTCCAGCGCCGCGACCGTCAGTTCGAACCGCACCTGGTCGTTGCCCTTGCCGGTCGCGCCGTGCGCGACGGCGTCCGCGCCCTCGGCGTGCGCGACCTCGACCAGGTGGCGGGCGATGCAGGGGCGCGCAAAGGAGGTCCCGAGCAGGTAGCGGCCCTCGTAGACGGCGCCGGCGCGCAGGACCGGAAAGGCGAAGTCCCGGAGGAACTCCTCCCGCGCATCCACCACATGGCACCCGTCCGCGCCCGCGGCGAGGGCGTTCCGGCGGACCTGGTCCATGTCGTCGCCCTGCCCGAGGTCCGCGCACATGCAGACGATGCGCGTCCCGGCGCCGCCGTAATGCTCGCGCAGCCAGGGCACGGCGACGGACGTGTCGAGGCCTCCGGAATACGCGAGGACGATGGCGCGCGGGGCCGGGCCCGTTGGCACGAGAACCCTTCCCTCAGCCCCGGACATGGCGCCGGGGCGGTCTGTCGCTGGAGCCGCGCCCCGCGGCCCATCCCGTCCGTCGCCGCGAGGGTGGTGCATGCCGGGAGCGAGGCCCACGGCCTTCAGCGTTCCGCGCCGGGCTCGGGGGCCGGCGTCGGCCCTTCCGGCTCGCGGCTGCAGGCGGCGCGCACGCGGCGCGTCACCTCGGCGGCCGACAGGGAGCCGGACCAGCGGTCGAGTTCCTCGCCCTGACGGAAGAGCACGACGAGGGGGATGCGCCGCACGCCATAGACCGTCGCCGCCATGGGGCTCTCCTCGACGTTGCAGCGCAGCAGCCCGAGGGAGGGCTCGAACGCGCGGGTGGCCCCCACCAGCGGCGGCTCCGCGACGGCGCACGCCTTGGCCCACGGCGCCCAGAACTCCACGAGCACCGGGATGGGCGACTTGAAGACCAGATCGGCGAAGGTGGTGTCGGTGACCTCCGCTATGCTCTCCAGGGCGCCATCCCTCCGATCCGGGTGTTCGCACTTCGAGGTCGGCGCCCCCATCCCCTGCGCTCCGCCCGGGGGACGGCGGCGCCCCGGGGCGCGAGCCGGCTCATGCCTGGGCCCCGGCCGCCCCCGGGCCCCAGACCTCGCCGGCCCAGGACCGGATGCGGTCCAGGTACCGCTGCGTGGCCGCCAGCGCCGCCTCGCGGTCGCCGGCCCGCGTCACGTTCCCCTCGAACATCAGGGGACCCCCATACCCGGCGTCTCGCAGGCGACCGAAGATCCAGGCGAAGTCCAGGTTCCCGTCGCCGGGGTTGACGTAGCGGCGGCGCCCGTTCTCGTCGAACGGCCGGCCGTCGTGGTCCTTGACGTGCACGTTGCGCAGGCGGCCGCCCCAGCGCGGCGCGCACTCGGTCAGCGCCTCGCGCAGGCCGTCGTGCCAGGAGAGGAATTCCAGGTCGAGGTTGACGCCCAGGCTTTCGCCGCCGGGCGGGGCCGCCCCGGCCGCCCCCGCGATCCGGTCCGCGGCCTGCAGGGCGAGGTCGGCGTTGCGCCAGGGCACGTCCGCCTGGCAGGGAATCGTCTCCACGAGGAGGTGGACGCCGGAGCGCCATACCTCGGGCAGGATCTCGGCCAGCGCCTCCAGGTTGCGCTGCAGGTGGCGGTCCGAGTCCGGGAGGTCCCAGAGGTGGATGTTGACGCACGGCGCGCCGAGAACCGCCGCCGCGTCGATGGCGGCGCGCACGAGGTCCTGGCCCAGGCGCCGCTTCTCCGGCTCCTCGGATCCGAGCAGGCCGCCCACCCGCTTCTCGCCATGCACCACGGCCACCGGGGCCCCAGCCGAGGCGATCACGCGCGCGGCCTCGCGGGCGTCGGGCCACGAGCCGAACATCAGCACCTCGAAGACGTCGGCCCGCAGGCGGGCCATGCCGTCCGCGACGGCCTCGGGCGTCGCGTAGCCGGGAAACTGCGAGTAGACCCCCGTGGACACGCCGATGGGCGGCGCCGACGCCGGAACGGACACCCTCATCCCGCCCCTCCGCAGCGCGGGCCGCCGCGCCGGAGGGCCGCCGGGGAAGGCGAACCCGGGGCGGCGGGGCACCCCCGGCCGCCCCGGGCGGCCTCCGCCGTGTCCCGCCGCCCGGCCGACGGCCCTCAGGCGCTGCCCGCTTCCAGGCGGAACTTCGCGTGCACGGCCCGCACCGCCTGCTCCAGGCGGTCCCCGCGCACGAGACAGCTGATCTTGATCTCCGAGGTGCTGATCATCTCGATGTTGATCCCGGCCTCGGCGAGCGCCGCGAACATGGCCGCCGCCACGCCGGGATGGGAGGCCATGCCCGCCCCGACCAGGGAGACCTTGCCGTACCCGGGTTCGGCCAGGACGGACTCGGCCTGCAGGTCGCTCGCCGCGCCCCGGGCCGTCTCCTCGGCGCGCTCGAGGTCTTCGCCCGCCACCGTGAACGCGATGTCGTTGCGCCCCGCCCGGCTCTGGCTCTGGATGATCATGTCGACGTTGACCTGCGCGTCGGCGAGCGCGGCGAACAGCCGGTGGGCGACGCCCGGCCGGTCCGGGACGCCGCACAGGGCCAGCTTGGCCACATCCCGGTCGTGGGCGACCCCGCGGGCCACCACCCGATCCTCCACGGCCGCCACCCCCGCAATCTCGGTCCCCGGCCCGGGCGCGAAGGTGGAGCGAGCCACGATCGTCACGCCGTGGACGAGGCCGCACTCGACGGCGCGGATCTGGAGCACCTGGGCCCCGAGGCGCGCCATCTCCATCATCTCCTCATAGGAGATGCGCGGGATGCGCCGCGCCTCGGGAACCACCCGTGGATCCGCGGTATAGACGCCGTCGACGTCGCTGTAGATCTCGCAGCCGTCGGCGCCGAGGGCCGCCGCCAGGGCGACGGCGGTGGTGTCCGACCCCCCGCGGCCCAGCGTCGTGATCTCGCCTCCGGGGCCGAGCCCCTGGAAACCGGCGACGACGACCACGCGCCCCGCGCCGACCTCCCGGGAGATGCGGGCGGCGGCGACCGCCCGGATGCTCGCCTTGCGGTGGACGCCGTCCGTGGTGATGCCGGCCTGCCAGCCCGTGAGCGAGGTCGCGGGGCAACCGATCGCCGTGAGCGCGCTCGCGAGCAGGGCCGCGGACGCCTGCTCCCCCGTGGAGAGCAGCATGTCGACCTCCCGCGCGGACGGGCGGGAGGCGAGGCGCCGGAGCAGGGCGAGGAGATCGTCGGTGGTGTCGCCCATGGCGGAAACCACGACCACCAGCCTCCGACCCGCCGCCCGGTCGGCGGCGATGCGGGCGGCCACCCGCCGCATGTGGTCGACGGAGGCCAGGGAACTGCCGCCGAACTTCTGGACGATCAGCGGTCCCGACGGCCGCGCCGGTTCGGTCCCACCCAACCTAGAGATCCTCCGGGGCGAGGCGCAGGACCGCGGAGATGCCGGCCACGGCCTCGAGATGGCGCAGGCCCGCGATCGCCCTCTGCAGGCGGTCCTCCCGCACCTCGTGGGTCACGATGATCAGGTCGGCGACGGGTCCGGCCGCGCCGCTGCGCTCCCCCGGCCCCTCGGGCGCGGCCAGCGTCGGTCCCTGCAGGACCGAGAGGATGCTGACGCCCGAGCGGCCGAACACGCCGGCGATCTTGGCCAGGACCCCGACGCGGTCGGGGACGAGGAGGCGGACGTAGAAGCGCGACGGCACGGCCCCGATGCCGTCGAAGGGCCGGCGGTAGAAGCAGGTGCACTCCGTCTGACGGACGCCGGTGCCGTGGCGCCGGACCGCGTCCATCAGGTCCCCCAGGATCGCGCTCGCCGTGGGCAGGGCCCCGGCGCCGGAGCCATAGAACATGGCGTCGCCGATCGCGTCGCCCTGCACATACACGGCGTTGAAGGCATCGCTCACCGCGGCCAGCGGGTGCGCCACCGGAACGAGGGTGGGATGCACCCGCATCGTCACGCGCCCGTCGCGCAGTTCGGAGATCGCGAGCAGCTTGACGGTCCAGCCCATGCGGCGCGCGTAGGCCACGTCGGCGGCCGACACCCCGCGGATGCCCTCGACGTGCACGTCGGCCATCCGGCAGCGCACAGAGTAGGCGATGGACGACAGGATGCACAGCTTGCGGGCCGCGTCCAGCCCGTCCACGTCGGCGCTCGGATCCGCCTCCGCGTAGCCCGCGGCCTGCGCCTCCGCGAGGGCCGCCTCCAGCGAACTGCCGTCGCGCGTCATGCGCGTCAGCATGTAGTTGGTCGTGCCGTTGAGGATGCCGGCCACGCGCCGGACGCTGTTGCCGGCCAGGCTCTCCTTGAGCGCCCGCACGATGGGGATGCCGCCGCCGACGGCCGCCTCGAAGTAGACGTCCGCCCCGCCGGCCTCCGCGGCCGCCCACACCTCGCGCCCGTGGTCGGCCATGACGTCCTTGTTGGCCGTGACCACCGTCTTGCCCGCCCGCAGGGCCCTCAGGATGTATTCGAGGGCGGCCCCGGTGCCGCCCATGGCCTCGACGACGACGTCCACCCCGGGATCGGCGAGCGCCTGATCGGCGCGGGTGGTCACCAGGTGCGCGGGCACCGCCGGCCCGCGCGGCTTGCCGGCGTCCCGGACCACCACGTGGGCGATGTCGATGGGGCGGCCGACCTTCCGCTCGATGTCGGCGCGGTTTCGCTCCAGCACGGTCAGCAGGCCGCCACCCACGGTGCCGCACCCCAGGAGCGCGACGCGGACGGGCCGCGGGCCCGGGACGGACGCGCCGCCCACGGCCGCCGCGCGGCGGCGGGCGGCGCGTGGGGCTCCGGCCCGCGGCGATAGGGTCGACAACGGGTGTGCTCTCCTCAGGGCGCGGCTGCGCGCGGTGGGGCGCCGCTCGCCGCGTGCGGACGGGCGGAGCCCTGGCCGAGTGTAGCAGACGTGCGGCCCGGGCAACCAGCGGCTTCAGGCCGGCGCGCCCTGGAACACCTCCAGGACCTCGCGGCACCGGGCTCCCGCGGCCTCGGGCAGCCGGGGCGACACCGCGAGGCGCGCGGCGAGTTCTTCGTCCCACAGCAACGCCGCGGCCTGGGCCTCAAACGGACCGGCGAGCGTGGGCACCGCGGCGGCGAACGCCGCGAGCCAGCGGCGCTCGCCCCCCAGGCCCGCGGGCAGGGCGCACGCCAGCCGCGCCAGGTGCGGAGCCAGTTCCGGCGGCAGCGCGGCGGCCGTTCCGCCGACAAGCTGCGCCGCCTCGAGCTGGGCCTCCAGGTGCCGGGCCCATGGCCGGATCGCGGGCTCGGGGAGGTCGGCGCACAGCAGCGTCAGCCACCAGGCCAGTTGGCGCAAACCCACCGCGGTGGCCGCTCCCGGGCGCGGCACCGGGGACCCCGGCGGTCCCGCGATGCGGGATCCGAGCAGAAGGGCGGCCTCCGGCCAGCGGCCGGCCTCGCGGCTGTCCTCCCGGAACCGCTCCCACTCCTGCAGGCAGGCTCCGGGCGGGGCCTGGTCCCACTCGGACGGGGCGGTCGCGGCGGCCAGGGCGCCGGTCAGGTCGCGGCCTTCCTCCGCCACATCGCAAAGCAGCGCGGCGAGCTCCGCGGACGGCAAGCGCCGCAGGCGTTCCTCGACCCGCTCCAGGGCGAGGAACTCCTCCGGCCGCAGGACCCAGAGCTGCAGCAGGGCGAGCACGTGCTTGCAGAACGGGCGGCGGGACGGACAGGCGCAGCGCGGGGTGATCGAGGGCGGCCCGCCCTCCTCGGGCCGGCGGACCTCCGCGCCGCACGCATAGACGTCCTCGGTGCCCCGCACCTCGGCGGCGAGGCGGCGGCTGCGCCGGCGGGGCCGGAGGATGAAGCCCAGGTCCACGTAGTCCCGGGCGGCCTCGAGCAGGCCGCGCGCCGCCAAGGGGAACAGGTCCGCCTCCCGGAGGGTCGCGGGGCCGTCGTCCGCGGGCGCCATCACGGTGCCGCGCCGACGCCGGGCCCGAGGGCCTCGCCCCCGCCGGGCAGGGGACCGCGCTTCACGCGGCGCACGGGGATGGAGGCGACGAGGGCCACGGCGTCCTTCTCCGTCTGCAGCTGCACGTCCATCGACGCCTCGTCGATGTCCAGATAGCGGGAGATCACCCGGATGAGGTCGACCTTGAGGGCCTCCCAGACGTGCGGGGCGACCGTGGCGCGGTCGTGGACCAGGACCATGCGCAGGCGCTCCTTGGCCACGTCCTTGCTGGCCGACCCTTCCCGCAGGAACAGGCGCTGGATCAATTCGAGCATTGGCCATCCCCCGGTTCCTGCGAAGTCTGCGGCCGGCCCCCGCGCCCGCTCCCCGGCCGCCCCGGTCCCGGCGGGGAGTGGGCCCCGACACCCGCCTCGACACCACGGCCGGGACCCCGCCCGCCCTAGCGGGTGCTGCCAAACATCCGCTTCAGCCGGCCCAGGAACCCATTCGTTTCATCCAGGTTCATGAACGGCACGTCCTCCCCGAGCACCCGGCGCGCGATGTTGCGGAAGGCGACGCCCGCGCGCGAGCCCTGGGACAGCGCCGCGGGTTCGCCGCGGTTGGTGCTGACCACGATGGACTCGTCGTCCGGAACGACGCCCAGGAGCTCGATCGCGAGGATGTCGAGGATGTCGGAGATGCCCAGCATGTCGCCGCGCCGGACCATGGCCGGCCGGATGCGGTTGCAGATCAGGCGCGGCGGCGGCATGCTCTCGGCCTCGAGGAGGCCGATGATGCGGTCCGCGTCACGGACCGACGACACCTCCGGCGTGGCGACGATGATGGCCGTGTCGGCCCCGGCGATGGCGTTCTTGAAGCCCTGTTCGATCCCCGCCGGGGAGTCCACCAGGACAAAGTCGAACTCGGCTTTGAGCTCCTTGCACAACTGCCTCATCTGGTCCGGTGTCACGGCGGTCTTGTCCTTGGTCTGCGCCGCCGGCAGCAGGCAGAGGTTGTCAAACCGCTTGTCCTTGATCAGGGCCTGGTTGAGGCGGCAGTAGCCCTCCACGACATCGACCAGATGATAGACGATCCGGTTCTCCAGGCCCATCACCACATCCAGGTTCCGCAGCCCGATGTCCGCGTCGATCAGAACGACCGACTTGCCGAGGGAGGCGAGCGCCGCGCCCAGATTCGCGGACGTGGTCGTCTTGCCGACGCCACCCTTCCCGGACGTGATGACGATGACCTCAGACAATGCCTGCTCTGCCTCCCCGGTCGCCGCCGCCTCGGCCGTGGACGGGGCGGCCCTCCCCGCGCACCCTGCCACCCGCCGGGGCGCCGGCCTCGCATCCCGCGTCGCGCGCCCGCCCTGGCCCCCAGCCCCGCCGCGAAACCGCCCGCGAGCCAGGCCGGGCAGGGCGCGCTATTCCGAGCCCTGGGGCAGGAACCGCTCGATGACGAGGGCACCGTCGCGCAGGCGCGCCACCTCGGGCGCGTCCGCCCGGGCGGGATGGCCGTCCGGCGCGCGCCCGATCACCGCCCCCACGCGAAGCTGCACCGGCTGCAAGCGGAACGCGGCCACGATCGCCTCCGCGGAGCCGGTCGCCCCCGCGTGCGCCACGCCGCGCAGGGTCCCCATCACCACGATGTCGCCGGAGGCGATGATCTCGGCTCCCGGGTTGACGTCGCCGAGGACGACCACGTTTCCGTTGAAGCGCACGCGCTGGCCGGACCGGAGCGTCCGGCGGACCAGGAGGGTGGGCGTCATGTCCACCCGCAGGCCCTGCATCCCGTCGGCGGCCGCCCGGGCCGGGCCGGGACGCGCCCGGGCCAGCACGGGGACGGCCCCGTCGGCCCCCGGCGCCGGGCCTTCGGCCCCCCGGCCGGAAGCGACGTCCGCCGCCTCGGCACGGCCCGCGGCCGCGACGTCTTCCCCGGATGCCCCCGACCGCTGGGGGACCGCCCCGGCCGGAACCGCCGCGGGACCCTCCGGCGCCTGCTCGCGCTCGCCATGGGCCGCCACGCCACGCACCCGGCGATGGCCCTGCCGGCTCCGCCCGCGCGCGCGGGAGCCCGGGGACCCCGTCTCCGGCCCGCCGTCGTCCGCCTGACCTTCCACCACCTGGAGCAGCGCAGCGCCGTGATGTTCCAGCAGCAGGGTCTCCATGCGGCGCAGGACCGCCGCGTCCAGCGCCCGGCCCGCGGCGTCCACCGTCACCGCGCCGCCGCGCACGCCCCCCGCCTCCACGACGGCGCGCGACAGGTCCTCCAGGACGCGCTCCACGTCGCCCGCCCGGGGCAGGCGCACCCGCAGCCCAGACCGTGTGGCCATCACCCGCACGGCCCCCGGGTCCGCGGGCCCCCTGTCGTCGGGATCGCGGCGTGCCAAGCGGAGAGCCTCCATGGCCGCGGCCTGGGGTCACGGGGAAGCGACGCGGCGGCGCAACCCCCGTTCGGACCTTGAGTGCGTCCCGGCGCCGAAGCCCCGGGCGGGGTCGAACGGGCTGGAGCCGGCCATGCTGCGCGGCCGGAGCCCACGTCCCCGCGTCGACGCCCCTGTTCGCGGGAGGAGGGACCAACCCTCCAGCGCCGGGGGGCGATCGGCCGCAGGAACCCCTTTCCCGCCGACATCGCGACCGACAGGTTCGGACATCATCCGCCCGGGGGGCGGTCCGGCCCAGATCTACCCAGAGGCGGGCAGCGGACGCTGGGTCGGGCCGGAGTAGGCGGCCCGGGGGCGGATCAGGCGGTTGTGCTCGTACTGCTCGAGGACGTGTGCGGTCCAGCCGCTGACGCGGCTCACCGCGAACACCGGGGTGAGGAGCTGGACCGGAATGCCCAGGATCCTGTAGCAGTCGCCCGAATACAGGTCGACGTTGGGGTAGAGGCGGCGCTGGCGCCAGACGGAGCCCTCCAGCGCCTCGGTGACGCGGAACGCATCCAGGTCGCCCGCGGCCTCGCCGAGGCTGCGGGCCAAGCGCTTCAGCACCGCCGCGCGCGGGTCGACCGTGTGGTACACGCGGTGGCCGAAGCCGGGGATCTTGGCGCCGGCCGCCAGCCGCTCCCGGACCCACCCGTCGGCCGCCGCCGGGGAGCCGATCTCCGCGACCGCCTGCATGACGTCGTAGTTGGCCCCGCCGTGCAGGGGGCCCTCCAGCGCGCCGACCGCCGAGGTCACCGCCGCGTGCATGTCCGCCAGGGTGGCGGCCGTGACGCGGGCCGCGAACGTCGAGGCGTTGAGTTCGTGATCGGCGTGGAGCACCAGGGCCGTGTCCATGGCGCGGGCGTGGAGTTCGGACGGGGCGCGGCCGGTCAGGAGGCGCAGGAAGTTGGCCGCGTGCCCAAGCTCCGGGACGGGCGTGAGCACGGGCTCGCCGGAGGCCAGCCGCCACCAGGCCGCGACGACGGCCGGCACCTGTCCCGTCAGCCGCACCGCCTTGCGCCGGTTGGCGGCGGGACTGCCGTCCCCGGCGTCGGGGTCGCACTGGCCCAAGGCCGAGACGGCCGTGCGCAGGGCGGCCATCCCGGTCGTGCGGGGCAGGTCGCGCAGCAGCCCCAGGACCACGGGCGGCAGCGCGCCGGCGGCGCACAGGGCGGCCCGCAGGGCGGCGAGCTCCGCCGCGCCGGGCAGCGCGCCGGTCCAGAGCAGGTGACACGCCTCTTCGAAGGACACGCGGCCGGCCAGGTCTTCGACGCTGTAGCCGCGGTAGAGCAGACGCCCCCGGTCTCCGTCGATGAAGCAGATCTCGGTCGAGCAGGCGACGACGTCCTGCAGCCCGCCCCGCGTTCCGCTCACGGCGGCCACCCCCCGCGGCACCTGCGGCCGCCTGCCCGTCCCTTCGATTATACGGAGCAGGGCGCCGACCGACCACCCGCAGGGGCCTCCCGCGCGCCGGGCCTGCGGGCGCGGCTGCGTTCCAACGGTATGCGGGCGCCGGGGCGAATCCCATGCCCTCCCCGGGAGCCGGTCACCCCGCCGCCGCGCCGCCGCTCGCCGCGGGACCTTTCCCGGCGGCTGCCGTCGCCCCGCCGCCGGGCGCCGTCCCCGGGGCACCCCCGCCCGGGGTCGCACCGGCGGTCGCGCCACCGGGGGCCGTCCCCGCGTACGTCGCCGAGCCGTGCTGCGCCGCGCCGGCCGACGGGGCGGACCCCTGCGCGGGCTTCGCGGGGGCGGGGCCCCACCAGTCCGGATAGTGCTGGTCGGCGGGAAGCCCGAAGTACTCCTGGACCACGCCCGGGATGATCTGGTCGGCCGCGCCGGCGTCGAACATGGCCTTATCCAGCCCGAAGTAGTAGTCGTACATCTCCCGGGCGATCGGCGCCCCACCCACGAACCCGTCCCCGCTCTTCTCCGTCTCCACCACGATGGCGATCTGCGGGTTGTTCGCGGGGGCGAAGGACACCCACCAGCCGTTGGGGTTGCCCGTGACCGCCACCTGGGCCGTGCCGGTCTTGCCCGCCACCGTGATGGCGTGCCCCAGGTACTGCTGCGTCTCGCTCGTGAAGCCGTAGTAGGTCCAGTAGGCCGTGCCGCAGTCGGAGTCGATGGCGTCCGCCCACCATGCGCTGTTGCACTGCGTCACGGACGCCATGGCCTGGTGGATGGCCTGGACGATCTCCGGCGTCAGGCCGATGCGGCGGCGCACCTCGGGCTGCTGCTTCCACACCACCTTGCCCGTCCGCCCGTCCGTCACCTCGCTGACCAGGTACGGCGTGTACAGGGTGCCGCCGTTGGCCAGCGCCGCGATGTAGTCGGCCATCTGGATCACCGTATAGGCGTTCATCCCCTGACCGATCGCCGTCTGCATCGTCAGGTCGAGGTTCCAGGGCAGCCCGTACACCGTCTGGTAGGCCGCCGGGGAGGACACGGTCCCCACGGCCTCGCCGGGCAGTTCCCACAGCCCGGTCGCCTGGCCCAGGCCGAATTCCTGGGCCACCTGGTCGATGGCGTTCACCCCCACCATCTGGCCGACCTGATAGAAGAACGTGTCGCAGGAGCGCCCGATGGCCTCCTCCAGGTCGAGGTTGCCGCCGAACACGCTGATCCAGTTGTGCAGGACCGTGTTGCCCACCGTGATCGCGGTGGGGCAGGGCAAATGGGTCGTCGGCGTCAGGACGCCCGCCTCCAGGGCGGCGATCGCCGTGATGGGCTTGAACGTCGAGCCCGGGGCGAAGGCCGACTGGGTGGCGTGGTCGAGGAACGGCTGCCCCAGGGTGTCGCCCTGCCACGCCTGGAACTGGCTGGCGAACGAAGCCGCGGCGGCGCTGCCCGGAAGGGCGATCGCGTCCTGGGCGAAGGCGTTGGGATTGATGGTCGGGACCGAGGCGAGGGCGAGGATGGCCCCGGTGTGCACGTCGATGGCGACCGCGGCGCCCCAATACGCGCCGGGGTACGGGCCGCCGTCGCCGGTGAAGGTCTTGGTGCGCAGGGCCACGAGCTGCGCCTCCAGGGCTCGCTGGGCGACCGCCTGCAGGCCGGCGTCGATGGTCAGGACGACGTTGTTGCCCGGGACCGGCTCCTGCACCGCGACCTGCTTGACCGGGTGACCGGACGTGTCGATGGTCACGAGTTCCTTGCCGTCCACCCCGGCCAGGCCGGCCGCCGGCGTGTGGAGGCTCGGGTTCAGGGTGTTGAAGGTCTGCTCGATCCCGGCGGCGCCGGTCACCTCTCCGGAGACCGAGCCCGCCTTGACGTAGCCCAGGATGTTGGCCGCCACCTCCTCGCCCGGGTCGGTATCGCCGGGGATGCCGGGGTAGACGCGGATCGGCTGGTCCTCGACGTTCACGCCGGGAAGGTCCACCAGGTTCTGCTCGATGGCCGTGTACTGCGCGGGCGTGAGCCCCGTCTTGAGCACGGTCGGCGCGTAGGGCTGGGCGGCGGCAGCCGTCCGGAGCCCCGCCGCGGCCGCCTCGATCTGGGACGGGGCGAGGCGGAGGATCCCCGCCAGCAGGGCCACTTCCTGCGGCGACGGAGGATGGGGCGTGTACGACAGCGTGGCCGCGAAGGACGGCACGTCCTCGGCGAGGACGCGGCCCGTGCTGTCCAGGATCTCGCCCCGCGACGCCGGGATGGTGATCGGCCGCAGGGCCTGCTGCTGGGCCTGGCCGAAGTAGTACGAACCCTCGTGCACCTGCAGGTACCAGAGCCGCCAGCCCACCGCGCCCAGCGCGAGCAGGAGCGCCAGCCCCGCGCCCCACGCCTTGCGCCGCAGGTAGGCCAGGGCGTCCTCGTGGCCGCCCTGCTCGTTGATCGTCGTCCCCGCCAAGGGCTCAGCGCCTCCCTCGGGTCCGGGACCGGCCGAGGGCCCCGCCGGGCCGCCCGCGCGGCACGGGAGGCGGAAGGGGCGTGCGCCAGTGGGCCGCGCTCGGCCGGAGCAGCAGCGGGTTCGGCAGGAGCGCGCGCACCAACTCCACGAGCCCGTACCCGAACGCCGCCAGGGTCCCGTCATACACGCACGCCACGAGGACGTGGCGGACGGCCCCCGTGGCGTGGACCCCGTTGCGGTCCAGGAGCACCGTGCAGGCCGCGACGACAAGACCGTACACCAGCGACGACGCCGAAGCGAGCACCCAGCGGACGCTGGCCCGCCCGGGGTCGATGCGGCTGGCGGCCTCCCCGCACAGCCAGCCCGCGGTGCCCGCGGCCAGCGCGAACAGCCCGATCCGGCTGCCGCGCAGGAGGTCCATCCCGAACCCGGCCGCCAGCCCCGCCGCGCCTCCCCGCCCCGGACCCAGGAACATGGCGAGCACGAGCACCACCACCAGCGGCAGGTCCGGGGGGATGCCGTCGATCGCGACGAGCGGCGCGAACGCCGCCTGGAGCCCGAGCAGCACGAGCAGACCGGCGAGTCCCAGCACCGCCAGCCTCACGGCGCCGCGGCCCCGGGCAGGAGCAGCACGAGGCTCAGGGCGTCGAGGTTGGCCGCGGGCGCCAGGACCGCCTGGCGCATCAACCCGAAGGGGCCGGGAGCCACCGCCCGCACGGTGCCGACGACCAGCCCCGCCGGAAACCCCCCGGGCGTGCCCGGGACGTTGAGCCCCGACGTCACGAGGATGTCGCCCGGCGTGACGTCGGGCTGGGTGGCGAAGAACGTGGCCGTGAGCAGCGGGTTGCCGACCTGGCCCACGGCGACGCCCTGGGCGCGCGACGCCGCCCGCTCCACCTCGATGCCGACGCCGAAGTCGGGGTTCGTGAGGAGCCGGACGCGCGCCGTCGTCGGCCCCACCCCCGCCTCGACCTGGCCGACCAGGTCGCCCTCCGGGCTGACCGCCGCCATGCCGGCCACGACGCCGGAGCGGCTGCCCCGGTCGATGACAAGGACGTTCCACCAGGCGTCCGGGTTCCGGCCGATGACCGTCGCCGCGATGCCGCGGCCGAGGCCCTGTGCCGCCGCCGACGACTGCAGCTGCAGGAGGGCCGTGAGGTGGGCGTTCTCCGCCTGCGCCTCGCCGTCCGCCGCCAGTTCGGCCTCCAGCCGCGCGACGTCCGCCTCCAACCGGGCGTTCTGCCGGCGCAGGCCCCAGAGCCCGGCCACGTTCTGCCAGAGGCTTTCGGCTGCGTGGGCCGCCTCCGTGGCGGCGACCTCGACGGGGGACACGGCCTCGTTGAGCAAGGCGGCCGGCAGGGCGAGCCACCGCGCGCGGCCGGTGGCGCCGGTGAGCACCAGGAGCCCCAGCGCGATGCCGAGCAGCCTCCACAGGCGGCGCCCGAACAGGGTCTCCCTCGTCAGGACCCGCCCCCTTCGCCCGGATCCGCCGCCGTCGTCAGGCCAGGCGCTTCGGCGTCATCAGGACATGGCGGAGATGCTCCAACTCCTCGACCACCTTGCCCGTCCCCTGCACCACGCAGAGCAGCGGCTCGTCCGAGACCGTGACGGGCATGCCCGTCTCCTGCGCGACCTTGCGGTCCAGGCCCTTGAGCAACGAACCCCCGCCCGTCATGACGATCCCGCGGTCCATGATGTCGGCCGCCAGCTCCGGCGGCGTGAACTCCAGCGTGAAGCGGATGGCGTCGACGATGCTCGCCACCGGCTCCTGCAGCGCCTGGCGGATCTCCGCCCCGCTGAGCTTGAGGGTCTTGGGCAGGCCCGACAGGAGGTCCCGGCCGCGCACGTCCATCGTCGCCTCGTCGTTGACCGGAAAGGCCGAACCGATGGCGATCTTGACGTCCTCGGACGTCCTCTCGCCGATGGCGAGATTGTAGGTCCGCTTCACGTAGTTGGCGATGGCCTCGTCCATCTCGTCGCCGGCGACGCGGATGGAGCGGGGATTGACCACCCCCCCGAGGGAGATGACCGCCACCTCCGTCGTGCCGCCGCCGATGTCGACGACCATGCTGCCCGTGGGCTCGTGGACCGGCAGGCCCGCCCCGATCGCCGCCGCCATCGGCTCCTCGATGATGTAGGCCTCGCGGGAGCCGGCCTGGAGCGCGGCGTCGACCACCGCCCGCTTCTCGACCTCCGTGACGCCGGACGGCACGCAGATGACGACCCGCGGCCGGAACAGGCCCCTCTTCCGCGTCGCCTTCGTGATGAAGTGCCGCAGCATGGTCTGCGTGATGTCGAAGTCCGCGATCACGCCGTCCTTCATCGGCCGGATGGCGACGATGTTGCCGGGTGTCCGCCCGATCATCCGTTTGGCGTCGGTGCCAACGGCCACGGGCTGCTTGGTTTCGCTCTTGATCGCCACGACGGACGGCTCCTGGAGCACGATCCCGCGGCCGCGAACGTAGACCAAGGTATTCGCGGTGCCGAGATCGATGCCCATGTCGCGAGCCAAGACGCCCCACATCCCCTCTGCTCCCCCCTGGATCGCCCGCGCCCGCCTCGCCCGTCCGCGGCGCCCCCCGCCGCCCCGTCCCCCGGGTCCCGGCCGGCGTCCCGGCGGCGGGGGCCGGGTCGCCCCGCGCGCCGGCGTCCGACCCCGGCGGCACCGTGAAGCCGCCCACCGTCCCCCGCGGTCATGGCCCGGCAGGGGGCATGAACCCCCGCGCGGCCAGGCTCACATAGCGGCCGTGCCCGATCACCAGGTGGTCGAGCAGCGGGATGCCGAGCAGGACCCCGGCCCGCGCGAGCCGCGCAGTGAGTTCGCGATCCATGGGGCTCGGTTCGGGGTCGCCGCTGGGATGGTTGTGCGCCACGATCACCGCGGCCGCGCTCCAGCGGATCGCCGGCTTGAAGACCTCCCGGGGCTCGGCGGGTACGTGGGAGAGCCCGCCCAGGCCGACGACCTCCATCCCGATCAGGCCATGCTTGGCGTCCAGCATCAGGACGCGAAACTGCTCGCGGTCCAGGACCCCCATCTCCGCCAGGAGCCTCGGGGCCACGTCGCCCGGCCCGCCGTACCGCGGCCGCCCTCCCGTCCCCCGGGAAGCCACGCGGCGGCCGATCTCCAGGGCCGCGAGGAGGACGGCGGCCTTCGCGTGACCCACGCCCGGCACGCCACCCAGCTCGGGCAGGCCCACCGCGTCCAGGCGCGCCAGCCCTTCCGGACCGCAGAGGGCGAGCACGCGCCGGGCCACGTCCACCGCGGTCTCGCCGCCGCGGCCCGTTCGCAGCAGGATCGCCAGCAGTTCGGCGTCGGCGAGCGCCGGAGCGCCCTGCCGCAGCAGCCGCTCCCGGGGCCGCTCCGACGCCGGCCAATCGGGGATGCGGCGGGGCCCGGGGCGGTCGGCCCGTCCCGGGCCGGGGACGCCATCCGGAGGAACCCGCGGCTCGGAGGGGCTCGGAACCTCGTCGGGACCCCTGCGCCGCGTCGCCACCGTTCGCCTCCCCAGGTCCGGACGCCCGTGCGGCCGGGCGCCGCTTCACGCGGCGTGGGCACGGACCGCCCTCGCGGCCCGCGCGCGGCCGCGAGCCCCGCGAAGGCACGGGCCGGCGGGCGGCACGGGGACCGGCCGCCACCGCTCACGCCGGCGCGGGGATGCGGAAGCCGATGGCCCGCAGGAGAAGACAGACCCGGCAGAGCGGCAGGCCGACGACGGTGCCGTATTCGCCTTCGATCCGGCGCACGAAGGCCGCCGCCACGCCCTGGATCGCATATCCACCCGCCTTGTCCAGGGGTTCGGCGAGCGCCGCGTAGCGCTCGATCTCCGAAGCGTCCAGACGCCGGAACGTCACGGCTGCGTATTCGACGGCGGTCGCCACGTCCCCCCTGCAAAGCAGGACAACCGCGGTCGCCACCGTGTGGCGGCGGCCGGAGAGGAACCGCAACATCTCCGCGGCCCGGGCGGCGTCGGCCGGCTTGCCCAGGGACCGGCCACGGCACCAGACCACGGTGTCCGCCCCGAGGACCGCGGCCTGCGGCCAGGCGGGCAGCGCGGCGGCCGCCTTGGCCCGGGCCCGCGCCAGCGCGATGCCGCCCGGCGTCCGCAGGCCGCGTGCGACGGCTTCCTCATTCACGTCGGTCGCGGCGACGCGGAACGCCACGCCCAGCTGGCGCAGCAATTCGGCGCGCCGCGGGGAAGCGGACGCCAGGACGAGCTCCGGGCGCGACGCGGCATCCGATTCCATGTCAGGATGGAATTCCCTTTTCGCCGTCCAGGGCGGAGATGCGGCCGGCGAGGCGAGCCACGCTCGCCTCCAGCGCCTCCAGCCGCTGCGCCTCCCGCTCGACCACAGCCGGCCGGGCCCTGGTGCGGAACTCCGGATTGGCCAGACGCTCCGCCGCCCGGTCGCGTTCGCGGCGGGCGCCCTCCCATTCCCGCCGGAGCCGGGCGACCTCCGCCGGCACGTCGATGACGTCGCCGAGCCGGAGGAACAGTTCCAGCCCCGCCCCCACCACGGCGGTCGCCCCGGCGTCGCCCCGTTCGGGCTCCCGGCACTCGAGCGACCGCAGCCGGGCGAGGACCTGCACCGTCTCCGCCTCGGCCCGCAGGGCCTCCGCCCCCGGCCCGTGGACCAGGACGGCGAGCTCGGCCGCGGGCGGGACCCGGAGCTCGGCGCGCAGGGAGCGGATGGCCGTGACGGCCGCCTGCACGGCGCCAAAGGCCTCTTCGGCCGCGGGATCGGTCGCGGCGGGCCGCGCCTCGGGCCACGCGGCCGCAGCCAGCAGCCCGGGGGACCCCATCTGCAGCCAGATCTCCTCCGTGATGAAGGGCAGGAACGGGTGCAGCATGCGGAGCACGCCGGAGAGCACGGTGCGCAGCGTCGCCCGCGCGGTGGCCCGCGGTCCGGGCCCCGCCCTCCCATACAGCCGGCGCTTCGCGGCCTCCACGTACCAGTCGCAGAACTCGTCCCAGACGAACGCCTGGAGCCCGGCCAGGGCCTCGCCGGCCTCCAGGCGTTCGAGGCTCGCGGTCGCGGCCCCGCGCGCCGCCTCCATGCGGCTCAGGATGTGGCGGTCCGGCAGCGACGGCGGGTCGGGCGGCGTCCCGTCGTCCTCGGCCGCCACGACGAAGCGCGCGACGTTCCAGAGCTTGTTGCAGAAGCGCTGGCTGCCCTCGAGCTTCTCCGGCAGGAAGCGCGTGTCGTGTCCGGCCGCCACGCCGACCAGGAGCGTGAGACGCAGGGCGTCGGTGCCGTAGCGGTCCATCACCTCGATGGGGTCGACGCCGTTGCCCAGCGACTTGCTCATCTTCCGGCCCTCGGCGTCCCGGACCAGCCCGTGCAGCAGCACCGTGCGGAACGGCACCTCCCCGGTGAGGCGCAGCGCCGAGAACGCCATGCGGGCGACCCAGAAGAACAGGATGTCGTGTCCCGTCACCAGCAGATCCGTCGGGTAGTACGCTTGCAGATCGGATCCGCCCCCCGGCCAGCCCAGCGTGGCGAAGGGCCAGAGCGCGGAGCTGAACCAGGTGTCGAGCACGTCCGGGTCGCGCGGCGGGTTCGGCGCACCGCAGCGCGGGCACGCGGCGGGGGCCTCCGCCGCCACGACGGTCTCCCCGCACCGGGGGCACTCGTACGCCGGAATGCGGTGGCCCCACCACAGCTGGCGGCTGATGCACCAGTCGTGGGCGCCCTCCATCCACTGCAGGAACACGTCCGTGAACGGGGCCGGGGGCACGATCCGGATCCGCCCGCGCCGGACGGCCTCTGCCGCCGCGTCGGCCAGGCCGCGCATCCGCACGAACCATTGCCGCGACACCAGCGGCTCGACCACGGACCGGCAGCGGGAACAGCGCCCGACCGCCGCCGTGTATTCGTCCTCGCCCTCGAGCGCGCCGGCCGCGCGCAGCGCCTCGACGACCGCGAGGCGCGCCTCGGCCACCGTGCGGCCGGCGAAGCGCGGGCCGGCCTCCGCCGTGAGGCGGCCGTCGGTGCCGATGACCTGCCGGGCGGCCAGGCCGTGGCGGGCGCCGATCGCCGCGTCGGTCGCGTCGTGGGCCGGCGTGATCTTGAGGGCGCCCGTGCCGAACTCCGGATCCACCGCGGCGTCGGCGATGACGGGGATGCGCCGTCCGGCGAGTGGCAGGATGGCGTGGCGGCCCACCTGCGGCCGGTACCGCGGGTCGTCCGGGTGGACGGCCACGGCCACGTCGCCCAGCATCGTCTCGGGCCGCACCGTCGCGATCACGATCTCGCCGCCGCCTTCCAGCGGATACCGGAGCCGATAGAGGATACTGGGCTCGGGCTCATGATCGACCTCAAGGTCCGAAATCGCCGTGCCGCACGACGTGCACCAGTTGACGATGTAGTCGCCGCGGTAGATGAGCCCCTCGCGGTGGTAGCGCAGGAACACTTCCTCCACCGCCCGGGCCAGGTCCGGTTCCAGGGTGAAGCGCTGCCGCGACCAGT
>JAJYVV010000151.1 GCA_021791815.1 Bacillota bacterium
TGCCGCCCGGCTCCCAACCCGGTCCTGCTCTCCGGGCTGCCGGTCGTCATTCAGCGCCTCAGGCAGTGGGCGGACCTCACCCAGGTGCCGACCCACCAAGCGGCCATCGCTCTCGCCGCCGCTCACGTCCTGACGGACTGGATGCGAGGTGAGTCAGGCCCCGTTTGCTTCGGCTCTCGGCCCTAGATGCACGGATTTCAGAGGGATGGGTCTCATCCCCATCTCTTCCAGCCGTCGTGCTGGTTTTTAGTGGCCAAAGATGCCGGTTCTAAAGTGGCCATTGACACGCAGCGGGGCCCCTGTCTCGACGGCAGGGAGCGATCCCTTCGCGTGACCTCGGCGTTCTGGCGACTCGTGCGCCTCGCCGCGACGGACATGGCAGCCGCCGTCGTCCTGGTGGATGTCGGGCCCAACCTCGGCGCGATCAACCGCCGCGCGCATCGCCGCCGACCATGGGGCCGTGCCCGTGGCCCCGGACCTTCAGGGCCCGCGCAATCTCGGACCGACGCTCCGCCGTTGGCGTGCGCAATGGGCGGAACGGGTCCCCAGAAATCCGGCGCCATCCGAGCTCCCCCTGCCCCGCGGGGCGATGGCGCCGACCGGGTATGTGGTCCTGCAGCATGCGGTGCGTCTCGCTCGCCCCGTGGTCGCGTACGAGCGCTGGATGGAGCGCATCCCGGACGTGGACCGGACGTCCCTTCTCGGAGAGCCGCCGGATGCGACCGTCCGCGTATCCGGCGAGCCGCACTGCCTCGACCTGGTCAAGGACTGCCGGAGTCTCCTGCCGATGGCCCAAGAGGCCCGCAAGCCCATGTTCCTCCTCCGCGCCGCGGATGGGGCGCTGGGCGCCCACGCCGGTGCGGCCGTGGACGCCTACCGGGCCTTCGAGCGCCTCGCGCGCCGGATCGCCGAGGGGACGGGGGTTGAGGTACCGAGCTGAAGGTGCGGCGTCCCGCCCGGCCGGCCCACGGCCGCGGGCTCGGGGCCACGGTCGGCTGCCGGCAGGCGCCGCGCACGACGCGGGGAAGCGCCCCGGGCCCGTCCAGCCCGGCGGGATGTGTTCGGCCGGAGGTCAGACATGCGCAGGTCCGCGCCGTCCCCGGCGCCCGCGGACTTCGCCCCGGTCCGGCTGTACGTCGAGGACGCCCTCCGGGACGAGGGGGTTCCCTCCCTGGCGCTCGCGGTCTCGCGGCACGGGCGCATCCTCTGGGAGGAAGGGTTCGGCTGGGCGGACCGCGAGGAGCGGATCCGCGCGACGCCCCACACCCCCTACTCCGTCGCCTCGGTGACCAAGCCGCTCACGGGCGCCGCCCTGATGGTCCTCGTGGAGCGCGGCGCCGTGGACCTGGATGCGCCGGTGAACCGCTACCTCGGGGAGCCCGGCCTGCGGGCCTTCGCGGGTGGACCGGAGACCGCCGCCGCGGCGACCGTCCGCCGCGTGGGCAACCACACCGCGGGGCTGCCGCTCCACTACCACTTCTTCCCCGAGGACGGCCCGGAACCGCCGCCCATGGAAGAGACGCTGCGGCGGTATGGGCACCTCGTCACCCTTCCGGGCGAACGCCACCGGTACTCGAACCTCGGCTACGGCGTCCTCGACCACCTCATCGCCCGCGTCTCGGGCCGGCCGTACGCCGACTTCATGCGCTCGGAGGTCTTCCTGCCGCTGGGGATGCGGCGCTCCTGGATCGGCCGCGCGCACGCCCCCGCGCCCCGTCCGGCGGCGCGCTACGGGCCGGAGGGGGCGCGGCTGCCGTTCTACGACTTCGACCACCGGGGCGGCTCCGCCGCCTTCGCCAGCGCCCACGACCTCGCGCTGTTCGGCGCCTTCCAGGTGGGTGCGCCCCCGCCCGGGCAGCGTGCCGTCCTCTCCCGCCAGGCCTTGGCCGAGACCCAGCGCGGCACGGCGGAGGTGCAGGCCGGGATCGCGTACGGCCTCGGCTGGCGCACGGGTGCGGACGCCGCCGGCCGGCGCCGCGCCGGCCACACCGGCGGCATGGCCGGCGTCAGCACGATCCTCGAGCTCCTCCCCGAGGAGGGCCTCGCCATCGCCGTCCTGGCCAACGCCGCCACCTCCCTTCCCGGACGCGTGGTGGACCGGCTCCTGGCCGCCCTGTGGCCGGAGTACAGGGAAGCGGCGGGGGGCCAGGCCGTCCCAGCCCCCGCCGCGCCTGCCGAATCGGTCGAGGAGGCGATCGCGGGCCGGTGGACCGGGAGCGTCGCCACGTACCAGGGCGATCTGGCCCTGACGCTCGACTGCGGGGGTCCCGGCGGCGTCCGCGCCCGCCTGGGCGGGGACCCGCCGACCGAGCTCAGGGACGCGCGGCTCCGCGACGGATGGCTGACCGGCAAGATGTCCGGTGCCCTGGGCACGGACGACTGCGCCCGGCGCCCATACGTCCTCCACGCCGACCTCCGGTTGCGGGGCGGCCGGCTGGCGGGGGCGCTGATCGCGGTCTCGCCGCCCGAGGTCGTGCTGGGCCACGCCCTGGCCCATCGCACCGAACTGCGGCGGACGTGAGGAGGCCCGACGCAACCCCCTGCCGCCGCCGCGCTCCCGGCCCGCTCACGCGCCGAGGACGTCCGCCACCTCGACCAGTTCGTGGTCCGGGGAGCACTCCGCGCAGTGGCGGAGGATCGGCAGGTGGCCCGCGCCGATGATCACGAGCACGCGATCGTCCGGGGATGCGGTCAGCCGCTGGATGTTGGCGAAGATGCGCAGGTTCCGGCTGTACCACCAGTCGGTGATGACGTCGACCCCGGGGTATTCGTCGCCGCTGCCGATCCGGAACGGTCCGTCGAGGTAGACCCGGTGCCCGTCGCGGACGGCCTCCGGCGCATTCATCCGCAGGAGTCGCTCGCGCAGCGTCTCGGAGCCCGCGATGGGCTCGGGCGCACCGAGGTATCGCTCGCCGGTCTCCAGGAGGTGCGCCTGCCCGTGGGCGCGGGCATACGCCTCCAGCTCCGCCCAAGGACCCCGCGACCAGATCGCGCCCCTGGCGTCGAGCGGACCCACGCCCGGAAGGCCCAGCCGCTGGGCCACGCGGAAGCCCAATTGGTGGATCTCGTTGCGCGTCAGCTCGAAGGCGCCGGCGAGGTATTGCGCGTACTGGTCCCGCACCGCGCCGCCGTGCTCCGGCATGCACTCCACGCCCACCTTCGTCGGGCGGAACCCGCAGAGACGGTCGACCACCTCCGCGATTTGCTCCTGCCCGGCTGGGGAGAGCACGTCGAGCAGATTGGGGTGCTTCACGGCATCGAGCCCGGGATTCGCGAAGTGGAACACGCCCAGCAGCAGCAGCGGCGCGCGCCGCCCGTCGGGGTCCATCGCCGCAGACCTCCCCCGTGTCGCAGCCGGATGCGGGACGGACCGAGCCGCGGGGCCCGGGCCAGGGCCCGGCGCTCCCCGGAGGCGGGGGCACCCTCGTCCCCATCCCCGCCATCTGTCGCCGGACGGGCGGTCCGGATCACGCTCGCTTTTGGGAGCGCGCGGGCGGTCGGGGTCGGGGCGCCTCCGGGAACGCCGCGGCCGCCGTCGGTCACGCCCCCGTCCCGTGCACGGCGAGGCGTACCAGGGCGTCCCGCGCATACACGAGCTCGATGCGCTCCCGGCTCGTCCGGCTTTCGTAGGAGAACACGATCGCTCCCACCCCGGCCGTCTCGATGCGCCGCGCCCCCACGGCCCGCAGGCGCGGGTTGCGCCGCGCGAACGCGGCGAACTCGGGCGTGGACCCGGCCACGGCACCCGTGCCCACCAGCCCGGCGCAGAAGGGACCGTGCCAGCACAGCGTCTGGATGTCGCCGTGGTGGCGCTGCCCGTACCAGGCGATGCGCAGCGGCACGTGCCGCCCGCAGTGCCGGCAGGCCTCCAGGCGGCCCGCGATGCCTCCGCGGTAGGCGCCGTGCACGGCCGTGCGGAGCCGGTTGGCCGCGGCCTTGAAGCCCTGCACCCCGCCGAAGAACTGTGCCGCGCTCCGCCCGAAGATGGGCTCCCCCCAACCCACGTTGGTGTAGACGGCGGGGCCCCGCGTGCAGTCGGGGCAGCGGAGGTACAGGCCCTGCTCCGGCGCGTACCGGCCGAGCAGCCGCCGCTGGCCGCATTGCTCGCACCACATGCGGGTCGGGACCGGGTGGTCGCCGTTTTGATCCGGCGGCCGCGCGAGGCCGAACGCCACGGCATCGGGGCGGAACGTCGTGAGCAGCGCCCGCCGCAGGGCCGCGCGGCCGCGGTGCAGCCGCATGGCCGCGGCCCCCGCGGACAGGCCGAGCCGGGCTCCCGCTTCCGACACCGGAAGTTCGTCCACGTGGTGCGCCACGAGGAGCGCGCGGGTGTCGGCCGGCACCGCGCCGAGGGCGCGGTCCAGGAGGTCCAGCAGGTCCCCCCGCTCGACCTCCGCTCCGAGGTCCCCGGTGCGGTCGGGCCCGTCCCACGCAAGGCCGGCCGCACCCCCGGGTCCCGCGCCGAGCGCCGCGAGGGCGCGCCGCTCCCTCTGCCGTCCGCGGATCCAGTCGGCGCAGACGTGCCGCGCGACCCCGGCCAGCCAGGCGCCACGGGCGGCGGGCGCACGCGCCGCGCGGTGCGCCCGCAGGAGCACCTCGTGCGCCAGGTCCTCCGCCGCGTCCGCCGAGCCCGTGATCCTGCCGCAGAGTCGCACGAGCCACGCGCGCTCGTCCGCGCACGACGCCGCATCCGGCTCCCCGGCCGGGGCGGGCGCCACGCCTCCGGGGACGCCGGCGTCGCGATCGTGCAGGTCGGTACCCCCGGCCATGGTCCGTACCGCCTCCTGGGGAGCCGTGCCCGGAAGGTCCGCGGCCCGCGTCCGGGAGCAGGGCGCCCGATCCGGCCCCGCTCCCGTTGTCGCGCGCGACCCGGTCCGCATCACGCGGATTCCGTGCGGCGTCGCGGGCGCCCGCGCCCTCCCCGGCTTCGCGCCGCGGCAGAGGCGGTCCTCCGGCGGCCGGCCGGAGGCGGGAGGGGGACGGCCCGTTCGGCGAGGTCTCGCCGCCGACGGCCATCCGAACGGGCGTCGGACGGCGTCGAACCACCGGGACATCCGCCCGGAACTGATCGGCCGGCGGGCCCGGGCGCCGGCCGCGCTATCCGGGCCGCTCGGCGCCCCACGCCACGCGGGACCCCACCCCCTCCTCCATCGCCCGGCGATACACCGCGCATGCCGCCGCGACGTCCTCCAGCCCAAGGCCCACCGACTTGAACAGGGTGATCTCGGCCGGCCCCGTGCGCCCGGCCGCGCCCCTCTCGACGAGTTCGCCCAACTCGGCCAGGACATGGTCCTCGCCGATCAGGCCCTCGCGCAGCGGGATGCGGATGTCCTCCGCCTCGGCCAGCGCCGCCTCCCGGGTCTCGACGAACAGGCGGGACCGGCGGACGGCTTCCCCGTCCAACTCCCGGAACGGCGGGACCGAGGCGCCGACGGCGTTGACGTGCGCGCCGGGCGCGATCCAAGCGCCGAGGAGCACCGGGACGCGCGCGGCGGTCGCGGTGCAGATGAGGTCGGCCCCTGCGGCGGCCGCCCGTCCCGTCTCGACGGCGTCCACGGGCAGCCCGTGCCGCTCCGCCTCGGCGCGGGCGAAGCGCCGGGCGTTGTCGGGGTTGCGGCTCCACACGCGCACCTCCCGCACGGGGCGCACCGCGCGCAGGGCCGCGAGGTGCGCCGAGGCCTGGGCGCCCGAGCCGAACAGGGCGAGACGGCCGGCGTCGGGCCGGGCGAGCAGGCGCGTGGCCAGGGCGCTCACCGCCGCGGTGCGCGCCTCCGTAATGGCCCCCGCCTCCACGATCGCGAGCGGGCGGCCGTGCTCGCCATCGAACAGAACGACGGCGCCCTGGTGGGAACGGTAGGGCGTCGAGCGGTTGCGGCCGAACACCGTGATGGCCTTGATCCCGAAGACCGGGCCGGATGCCGGCGCGAACCACGCCGGCATCCAGGCGAGCGCTCCCGCGCGATCGGGCGGCACCAACGCGGACCGCGGCGGCACGCGGGCCTCGCCGCGCGCCAGCGCGCGGTACGCCGCGGCCATGGCCTCCACGGCAGCGGCCGGGGGCAGGAGCCGCGCGACTTCGTCCGCACCCAGCACCAGGACGTCCATCCGCGCCCCGACCTCCCCGCCGGCGCCCGGAGCCCCGGGAGGGGGCCCCGGCCCGCCGCCGAACTACGATTGCCCCACGCGAGCGGCGGAAGGGGGATGGGCGTCGCACCCGCCCTCTCGCGCAGGAGCCTGCTGCTCGCCGCCGCGGGCGCGACCCTGGCGGGCTGCCGCACCACCCCCGCGGCTGGGGGCCCGCGGGCCGGGTCGCCCATCGACCTTACCCTCTGGGGCAGTTTGCCGGGGGGCGTCGTGGCCGCGTTCGAGCGCGCGCATCCACACGTGCGGATCCATACCGGCTCCTCGACGGCCGAGAACGCCTTCTACCGCCGACATGACGGCGGCGCTCCGCGAGCTCAACTTCGACGCCGCGGTGCTCTTCCCGGGCACGCCGGCCGCCTCCATGGCGCGCGGCCGCACCTTCGGGGTGCCCATCTCGGTGCGTCCCCTTGGCCTGGCGTGGCGTGGCGCCGCGACGCGTTCGCGGCGGCCGGCGTCCCGCCGCCCACGCCGAGTTGGAGTTACGACGACTTGGTCGGCGCCTGCGGCGCAGTGCAGGCTCTCGCGGCGTCGGGCCGGATGAAGGGGCGCCGGGCCGCGCTTCGCCCCATCGCGCTCGCGCCCGTCACGCGCACGCCGTTCGTGCGCGGGTGGTTCCCAGGACCGCCGGGCTGGGGCTTCGCCCCCGCGCTGGCCCCGGAAGGGCTCTGGCGGGCGTTCGTCTGGGGCTTTGGCGCCTCCGCCGTCTCCGACGGGCGCTTCGCCCTCGGCGGAGCGGGGACGGTGGCGGCGCTGCAGCGCCTGGTCGACCTGGCGCGCCGATATGCGGTGCCCGCGGACGCCGTCTCCGCCCTCCCGACGGACACGACGCCCGCGGCCTGGCTGGCCGGGGTCGAGAGCCTCTGCGCCGTCCAGTTCGTGACCTTCTATCCGGGCGAACGCCCGGCGCCTTGGGCATGGGCGCGGCTGCCCCGCTTTCCGGTCGACCCCGTCGTCCCGATCGGCGCCACGGCCGTGTTTGTGGAAGGCGCCCGCCTTTCGCTCCGGCGCCCCCGCCGGAGGCGCGGGCGACCCTCGCCGCCGCTGAGGTCGGTGTCTGGCTGGACTCGCCCGCGGCCTTCGACGTCGCCGCGGCGGCGGGAATGGCGCCGGCCGTCGCCTCGTCCGGCATCCAAGCTCGTTTCTGGAGCGGCCCGGGTGCGGGCGCTGCCGCCGTCCTCGGCGATTGGCCGCATTTCCGAGACGTCTGCGACGGATTCCCGTCGACGGCCTCCGGCATCCTCGGCGGGGGCCTCGCCGTCGCCACCGCGCTATCCCAGGCGATCGCGGGCACGGCGCCGCTGCCCGAGGCCCTTGCGCAGGCCCAGACCCGGATGAACGCGGCCATCCCGCAGTAGGGGGGGCCGGGGCCTGCCGTGCGTCGCCCTGCCGGCAGGCGCCGTCCCGGCCGGATGCGAAATCCCCGCGGCACAGGGGGTGTCCCGGGTGCAGGCGACGCTGTGGGACCCTTCCGCGCGCGAGCTCTTCGCCGAATGGGAGGGCGACGGTCCCGCCGTGGCGCGCGCGGCCGGAGGCTTCGTCTTCACCGAGGGTCCGGTCTGGGTCCCGCACCTGCCCGGCGGCCCCGGCCTCCTGTTCTCCGACATCCCCGCCGACACCATCTACCGCTGGCGCCCGCGGGAGGGCCAGGCCCAGGTCTGGCGCCGCCCGAGCGGCCACAGCAACGGCCAGACCCTCGACCGCGAGGGCCGGCTCCTGACCTGCGAGCACCACCGGCGCCGCCTGACCCGGACGGCGCTCGACGTGGTCCGGCAGGAGTATGGGGAGGAGCCCGTCGTGCTCGCGGCGCGCTACGGGGGCCGTCGCCTGAACAGCCCCAACGACGTCGTGGTGCGCCGCGACGGCGCGGTCTACTTCACCGACCCGACCTACGGGCTCCGCGACGACTACGGCCCGGACGGCCACCTGCACGAGGAGCAGGAGCGCCGCCGCATCTTCATGATCCCCGCGGCGCAGGCCGCCCAGCTGCCGTCGGTTCCGGACGGGCGCTTCGCGGCACCGCCGGAACCGGTCGCCGCGGGGCACGGTCCGGAGCAGCCCAACGGGCTGGTCTTCTCGCCCGACGAGCGGGTGCTCTACGTGGGGGACAGCGCGGGCGGCCGCCTCTTCACCTTCGGCGTCCTGGCCGACGGGACGCTCGACGAGGGCCGGGTCGTCCACGCCTTCGACCGGTCCGCCGGGCGCGGCAACCCGGACGGCATGCGGTCCGATGCGGAGGGCAGGCTCTGGTGCACGGGCCCCGGCGGCCTGTGGGTGCTGTCCCCGGACGCGCGGCCGCTGGCGCACGTCCGCTTCCCGGAGGTCACGGCGAACGTCGCGTTCGGGGAAGCCGACGGCCGGACGCTGTTCGTGACCGCGACCGCGTCCCTGTATCGGCTGCGGGTGACCGTGCCCGGGCGGGCGTAGGCGGGCCCGCCGCTCCGCGACCCCCGAGGAGGCATCGCCGATGGAGCAGGAGTGGTCGGGCGTCCGCGGCAAGCGCGTCGTCATCACGGGCGGCACGGGCGGCATCGGGCTGGCCGCCGCGGAGGCGCTCGCCGCCCGCGGGGCGCTCCTCACGATCGTCG
>JAJYVV010000152.1 GCA_021791815.1 Bacillota bacterium
GTCGCCGGCCAGCCCTTCGACGCCGCCCTCTGCGACCTGGGACGCATCCCGGGCCGCGCGGCGTTCGCCATGGCGGTCCGTTGCGCCTGCATGGGCCTGTCGCCCGCCGGGCGCCTGCTCGTCGCCGGCGGGCATGCCGAGGGCGTGGGGGGCGCGGCCACGCGGCTGCGGGAGTGGTTCGGGTCCGCGGTGCCCGTGGGCTACGCCGGCGGCCGGAGGATCCTGGAAGCGCGCCCAGGACCGCGCCGGGCCCCGCCGCCCCCGACCGCGGAGGACGTGGCGGCCATGGTGGGGGGCGTGCGCCTCCGGCTGCGGACGGTCGAGGGCGTCTTCAACCGGGGCCTGCCCGACGCGGCGGGAGATCTGCTCTGCGGCGTCCTGGCGCGGCGCGGGCTTGCCGCCGGCCGCCGCCGCGCGGCCGACGTGGGGGCGGGGGCCGGGGTCCTCGGCCTCTGCGCCCTGGCCCTCGGAGCGGAGCGCTGCGCCCTGGTGGAGGACAACCTGGTCGCCCTGGCCGCGGCGCGGGGCAACGCGGCCCGCAACGGGCTCGGAGGGCGGGCGAGCATGGCGCCGGCGGACGCCCGCTCCGGCGTGCCGGACGGGCCCTATGACCTGGTCGTGTGCAACCCGCCGATCCACCAGGGACCGCGGGAGGACCGGGAGGTGGGCCGGGCCCTCGTGCGGCGGGCCTGGGAGGCCGTGGCGGCCGGGGGGGTGCTGGTCGTGGTCGCCCACCGCTTCCTGCCGTACGACCGGGATGTGCCCGAGCTGGAGGAGGCGGAGGGGATGGGCGCGTTCCGGGTGTGGACCGCCCGCCGTCCGTGAGCGATGCCGGGCCCGCCGGCCGGAGACCTTGATTTGCCGACGGGCGGGCCCATACTGAAGCCCGCGGGAGGGGGCGGTCGCCTCGGGCGGGGCGCTGGCGGACGCGGTCGCGCTGCGGCACGGCCGGGTGGCCGCCATGGTCGCGGCATACCTGGCCGGACCATTCCGGGCGACGCCGCTCGGACGGCACCTCGGACCCCGCCTCGGCGGGGCCACGGTGCTCTGCGTGGGCGGATGGGCCCTGGGGACCGCCGCCCCGGCCGAGCCGGTTGAGGTGGAAGCCGTGCTGGAGGATGAGGAGTGGGGCAGGCTCGCCGCGGAGGCGCGGCCCGCCGAGCTCGATCTCCTGGACCCTGCCCGGCCGTCCGCCGTCCGCGTCCGGGCGCGGGGCGGGGCCTGGCTGCGCGCCCGCCTGGCCACGACGTCCGGCCTGTGGCTGCGGCAAAGGGCCTCCGTGGTCCAGGACCCGGGCGAGCGCCTGCGCCCGTGGATCGTGGAGGCGGCCGGCCTGTTCCGCGGCCGCCTGCCCGTCGAGATCGAGGGCGCCTACCGGGCGCTGCGGGAGGGTCTCGCCACGGCGGACACGGCCGGGGACCCCGTGGGCCGGGCCGTGCTGCTCGGGCGGGCCGCCGAGGCGGCGCTGGCGCTGCCCCTGCTCGCCCGGGGCCAGCCGTATCCGCCGCCGCGCTGGCTCGCCTGGCAACTGGCCGCGGTCTGCCCCCAGGGCGAGGAGATCGCCGCCCTCGCGGCCCGCGCCCTGGCCGGCCGGGCCCTGGACGGCGCCGTCCGCGCGGGCCTGATCCGGCTGCAAGACGAGATCCTCGACCAGGCCGGATACGGCGAATCCGTCGTGCGCGCTTACGGGCGGATCGGGTGACGGGTCGCCCCGTCCACGGGCCGGGTCCTTCCGACGCCCGGGCGCGAGGAGGTCGTGCGGCGTGCCGAACCGCCTGGCCCAGGAGCCGAGTCCGTACCTGCGCCAGCACTCCCAGCAGCCGGTCGATTGGTATCCCTGGGGGGACGAGGCCTTCGCCCGCGCCGCCGCAGAGGACCGCCCGATCCTGCTCAGCGTCGGGTATGCCGCGTGCCACTGGTGCCACGTGATGGCGCACGAGAGCTTCGAGGACGCGCGGCTCGCGGGGCTCTGCAACGCGCAGTTCGTGAGCGTGAAGGTCGACCGCGAGGAGAGGCCCGAGGTGGATGCCCTGTACCAGGGCATCTGCCAGGCCGTGACGGGGCAGGGCGGCTGGCCGCTGACCGTCTTCCTCACGCCCGCCGGGGAGCCGTTTTACGTCGGCACCTACTTCCCGCCCGTGTCCCGCTACGGCCGGCCCGGGTTCGGCGACGTGCTGGCGGCGGTGGCGCGGGCCTGGCGCGACGACCGTCCCCGCGTCCGCGAGGTCGCCGCCGAATGGGCGGCCCTGGTGCGGCGGCTGCAGGCCGTGCAGGGCGGCGGCGCCGGCGCCGCGGGCGGCCCCGAGCGGGCGTCCTTCCTCGCTGCCGCGGACGCCATCGCCGGTCAGGTCGACCCCGTCGCCGGCGGGTTCGGGGGCGGCCCCAAGTTCCCGCACACGTCCGCGATGGAGGTCCTCCTGCGGGCCGGGGGCTCGGCCGCCGCCCGTGCGGTCTTCTCCCTGCGGGCCATGGCGGCCGGCGGCATCCACGACCACCTGGGCGGGGGCTTCCACCGCTACAGCGTCGACGGGCGCTGGGCCGTGCCACACTTCGAGAAGATGCTCTACGACAACGCGCTGCTGGCCCAGGTCTACCTCGCGGCCTACCAGCGGACGGCCGCGGCCGACCTGGGCGACGTCGTGCGGGACACCCTCGGCTACCTCCTGGACCGCATGCGTGGCCCCGAGGGCGCCTTCTTCAGCACGGAGGACGCGGACAGCCCCGACGCGGACGGCCACCCCGCCGAGGGCGCCTTCTACACCTGGACCCCGGACGAGGTCGCGGCGGCCGTGGGGGAGGCGGACCTGGCCCGCGCCGCCTGCGAGCACTTCGGCGTGCGGCCGGGCGGAGACATCGAGGGCGGCCGCTCCGTCCTGCGCCTCGGGTCCGTGGAGATGGACCCGGCGGACCGGCCACGCGTCCTGGCCGCGCTCCGGGCCGCCCGCGAGCGGCGTCCGCGCCCCGCCCGCGACGAGAAGGTGCTGGCGGGCTGGAATGGGCTGGCGATCTCGGCCTTCGCGCGCGCGGGGCGCGTCCTGGAGGAGCCGCGCTTCACCGCCGCGGCCACGGCGGCCGCCTCGTTCGTGCTGGACCGTCTCCGGACCGCGGACGGCGGGCTCCTGCGGCGCCACCCGGCCGGTCCGCAGGCGCTGCCCGGGACGCTGGAGGACTATGCATACCTGGCGGGTGGCCTCCTGGATCTCTACGAGGCCACGCTCGACGGCTCCTGGCTCGGCGCCGCCGCGGACCTGGCGCGCCAGGCGGTCCGCCGCTTCTGGGACGGGGAAGCCCGGGCCTTCTGCCTCAGCGAGGCGGGGAGCCCCCACCTCCTCGACCGCCCGCGCGACGACGGCGACGGCGGCACCCCGTCGCCGCAGTCCGCCCTGGTCCTGGTCCTGGTCCGCCTGCGGGGCCTCGGCGGGGACGAGGCGTGGGCTCCGCTGCCGGACGCCGTGTTGGATCGCTGCGCCCCCCTGCTGCGCCAGCACCCCCTGGGCCTGGCCTCCCTGCTCTGCGTCCTCGACGCGCTGACCGACCCCCTCGAGGTGGTGCTCGCGCTGCCGGACGGCGCGGAGCCCCCGCGCGACTGGCGGCGGGGCCTCGCCGCGCGCTATCTGCCGAACCTGCAGCTCAGCGCCGTGGGCCCCGTCCCCCCCGGGCTGGGCGGCCACCCGGCGGCATGGGAGGGCCGCGCGCCGGTGGCCGGCCGGCCCACGCTCTGGGTGTGCCGGGCCGGGGTCTGTTCGGCGCCGGCCCACGACTGGGCCGAGGTCGAGGGGTTGCTGCCCTGAGGGCGAACCTGCTCCGGCCGGGGCGCGGATGGGCCGGGCCCGCGGGACCAGGCCGGTCGGGGCGGGCGAGAAAGGTGGGACGCCCGGTGGCTCGGGAGGGACGGCTGTACATCGGCGGCGGGTGGGTGCCGGCGCACGACGGAGCGGTGGCGGAGGTCCGGGATCCCGCGACCGGCGCCGTGGTGGGAACGATGGCCCAGGGGGGTCCGGCGGAGGCCACGGAGGCCGTGGCCGCCGCCGCCGCGGCCTTTCCCGGGTGGGCGGCCACGCCGGCGCCGGCGCGCGCCGAGGCCCTGCGCCGCGTCGCGGCGCTCCTGGGCGAGCGGCGCGAGGCGATCGCCGCCCTGATGACGGCCGAGCAGGGCAAGCCCCTGGCCGAGGCCCGGGGCGAGGTCGGGCTCACCGCCGACTACTTCCTCTGGAATGCCGAGGAGGCGCGGCGCGTCTACGGCCATACCATCCCCGCCAGCACGGCGGGCAAGCGGCTCCTCGCGCTGCGCCAGCCGGTGGGCGTCAGCGCCGCCATCACGCCGTGGAACTTCCCCGCCGCGATGATCGGGCGCAAGATCGCGCCCGCCCTGGCCGCGGGCTGCACGGTCGTGTGCAAGCCCGCGCCCGCCACGCCGCTCGTCGCGTGCGCCGTGTTCGAGTGCCTGCACGACGCCGGCCTGCCGGCGGGGGTCGCCAACCTGGTGGCGGGCCCGGCGGAGCCGATCGGCGAGGTGTTCCTCACGGATCCGCGCGTCCGCAAGATCTCCTTCACCGGGTCGGTGCGCGTCGGCAAGGAGCTGATGCGGCGCGCCGCGGCGAGCATGAAGCGCGTCTCCCTGGAGCTGGGCGGGCACGCGCCGTTCCTCGTCTTCGCGGACGCGGACATGGAACAGGCGGTGGCCGGCGTCATCGCCTCGAAGCTGCGCAACGCCGGGCAGACCTGCATCTGCGCCGACCGCCTCTACGTCGAGGCGCGGGCCTTCGAGCCGTTCATGGCCGCCCTGGCCGAGCGCGTCCGCGGCCTGCGCGTCGGCCCCGGCACCGACCCCGCGACGGACGTCGGTCCCATGATCGGGGCGCCGGCCGCCCTCCGCGCGGAACGCGTGGTGGAGGAGGCCGTGGCCGGAGGGGCCCGGCTGCTCTGCGGCGGCAGCCGGCTGCCCGGCCCCGGGCACTTCTTCGCCCCCACCCTCCTCACGGACGTGCCCAGCGGCTCGGCGCTCGAGGCCGCCGAGATCTTCGCGCCGGTCCTGGCGGCCTGGCCGTTCGAGCACGAGGAGGAAGCGGTCCGGCGGGCCAACGACACGCCGTTCGGGCTCGCCGCCTACCTCTATACGCGCGACCTGTCGCGGGCGGTGCGCGTCGCCGAAGCCCTGGAGTATGGCATCGTGGGCGTGAACGACCCGGTGCCGACCGTCGCGCAGGCACCGTTCGGGGGCGTCAAGGAGAGCGGCGTGGGCCGCGAGGGGGGGGCGGAGGGGATCGCCGGCTATCTCGAGACCAAGTTCGTGTCGCTGGCGCTCGATCCCGGGCCGTCCGGCCGGGGCTGAGGCCCCGCGGCCCCGGCACCAGGGAGGTGGCATCGGCGATGGCCTGGGCCGAACCGGGCGCGGCCGCGCCCAATCCGTTCTTCACGGCGCACGCCCGCGCGTACGCGACCTCCGCGCGGCACGCGGCCGGCCGCGACCTCGCCCGCCTGGTCGCCCAGGTCGGGGCCGGCCCCGGCCTGACCGCGGTGGACGTGGCGACCGGCACGGGGCACACGGCCCTGGCCCTGGCCGCCGCGGGATGCCGGGTGATCGGCATCGACCCGACCCCGGCCATGCTGGCGGAGGCGGCGGCCCTGGCCCGCGAGCGCGGCCTGCAGGACCGCGTCGAGTTCCGTCCCGGCTGGGCGGAGGCCCTGCCGCTGCCGGACCGGTCCGCCCGGATCGTGACCTGCCGGCGGGCGGCGCACCACTTCACCGACGTTCCCCGGGCCGTGCGCGAGATGTGCCGGGTCCTGGCGCCCGGGGGCCGGCTCGGGATCAGCGACATGGCGCCCGAGCCCGGGCTCGGGGACGAGCTGGACGCGCTGGAGCGGCTCCGCGACCCCACGCACGCCTGCGCGTGGGACGAGGACCGCTGGCGCGCCGCCGTGGAGGGCGCGGGCCTGCGCTGCCTGGCGGTGGAGGTCAGCGTCGAGGAACTGAGCCTGGAGGAGTGGCTCGCCCCGGCGTCGCCCGACGGCGCGGAGGCGCGGGCGGTGCGGGCCCGCCTCGGGGCCCTCGCGCCGCCGCTCCTCGCGGCGCTCTGCGGAGGGGACCCGACGCGATGGCGCAAGCGGCGCATGGTGCTCGCCGCCGAGCGGCCGGCCTGACGCCGCCGCGCGGCCAGCCCCGGTCAGGTGGGCAGGTCGTGCTGGCCGAGCTGGATGTCGACCAGCACCATCTTGAACCGCGCCCGGATGCGCAGTTCGATCGAATAGGCCGGATCGAGGAAATCCCGCATCAGCACGGGACGCGGGGCCTGGAGCAGGTACTCGCGCGGCAGCTGCACGACGGCGGGCGGAAACTCCAGCTCGGGGTCGCGGACCATCTGGATCACGGCCGGCACGCGGCGCACGCCGAGGCGCCGGAGGGCGAAGACCCGGTGAAACCCGTTGGCGAGGACGATCCGCCCGCCGGCCTCGAACACGTTCACCCCGGCGCTCCCGTACCCGATGAAGGACACCAGCGCCGCCGCGGGGACCCCGCCGGCGGGCAGGAGGTCGCCGTCCCGCGCCCGGGCCGGCCGCTGGAACGAGCCCAGGAACCGGAGGTCCGAGTTGGCGGAGCTGAACGCGTGGGTGTGCGCCGCCAGTTCCAGGTGCCGCACGGCGTCCGGCTGCGACTGCGGGGCCAGGCAGACGGCCGCGACCTCGGACGGCGTGGGCCGCGGCGGCAGGCGGGCCGCCAGCGCTTCGACGAAGTCCAGGTTGACGTGGCGCTGCGCGGCCACGAGACGGTCCACCTCGACCATGCCAAAGCGGATCGGCAGCTTCCACACGCCCGGGCGGAACTGGGGCGCGGCCGCGTACCCCGCGACCTGATCCGCGATCTCGGCAGGGAGGGGCTGCACCTCCACGCGGTCGGCCTCGCCGGCCTCGCGCCGGGCGATCTCCTCCACCCGCGGCTGGAGCCCTTTCCAGGCCTCGAGGATCGCGGGCAGCCGGGCCGCTTCGGCGGGCAGCGCCTCGCTCCGCACGTGCGAGACCAGTTCGCCCTGGGGCACGAAGGCGAACAGGTACTGCTGGCGGTAGGTGCGGTCCGGCGCCGCTCCCGGGGGCGAGGCGTCCATGGCTCGCCATCCACCCCTTCCTCCGGCGTGGGCGTCGGGAGCCCGCGGCCCTTCGACCGCGGCGGGGCCCCCTCCTGCCCGGGTGCCGGCAGGCGGCCAGGGGCGTCGCGCGAGAACCTGCGGCCCGTGCGTCCGAAGGCCGCCGCCCAGGTCGTCGCGCTGCTCCGGCCTGCGCGCGCATGCTTGCGCCGTGCTCGGCCTTCCCCGGCCGCTCGCTCCGCGGCCGGATGGGCGATCTGGCCGCGGGCGTATGCGGCACGGCCGATTGTACAGGCTCGCGGACCTCCCGAAGTTCGCTCCGGTCGGTCTCCGGCCCCACGGACCCGCGGCCCCCTCCCGCCCGGGCGCCGCCCTCCGGCACCGGATGGAGGCCGCCGATGGCCGGCCGCACCGTCAACTCCGGGAGCGATGGCGCCTGCGCGCCCACGGTGGCGGGGCCGACCGCCTGGTGGAGCGAACCGGGGTGGTCCAACCGCGTCCGTGGAGGCGGTGCCGATGGAAACCACTGGGCAGACTTCCGGCTGTGAAGACCTGGTCCGGGAACTTGCAGCGCGGGCTCCCGCGCCATGCCGGATGGTCCGGCTCAAGGGCCCGCTGGCCCACAGAATTGCACCGCGAGGTGTGGCCTGGATGGTTCTCCACCAAGGAGGGGGCGCCGTGGCGCTGGGCCTGCCGGATGTGCTGACGGAAGTTGCTCGTGGCCGCTTGGTGTATGACGTGGTCGGGGCCGGTGAGCAACTCGTGGCACGCGACAAAGCGTTGGAGCGCAAGGCTGGCGCTGAAGAAGACTCCGACTTGCATGTCCCGCTCTGGCCACCGCGCACTGCGCGCTTGGTGGAGGGCGCGCCGGGACCATGGCCCATCCTCGCGCCTGAGATCCGGTGGTCGCCAACAGAGGGGCAAGCCGCCGGGAACTGCGCGGGATCGAGGAGTTCATGCGTGGGGCGATTCCGACGCGCTGTGCGCACATCGAACAGTGGCTCGCGGACTTTGTACGCGCGCGGGGCGTCCGGCTGCCGATGGAAGAGAACGCCCCCGTCCGGGAGTACGGACTGGTACCTCGATGTCCGCGTGCCCGTCGCATCGCCGCCCGTCGTGGTGCCCGTCCCGCGCCCCATCCGCCAGAATCGCCCCCACGCGCAAGTGGTCTTATGCGCCGGGATCCTTTCCCGAGAGGTAGCCGACGACAGCGGCGCCGAAGCCCTCCAGGTCGGATAGGCGGTGCACGAGCGCCTCGTGCACCCGGCGCGGGTCGACCCGGTCATACGCGTGCACCAGGAGATTGCGAAAGCGGCGTGTTTCAGAAATCGCTTGACGGAAGGAAGGGGAGGACGCGGCCGTCGCATGTGGGATTATGTGACCTTCACATGCAGGATCTTGTGGTTGGCATGTCAAAGCTCCCTCACCCAGCCTGGCC
>JAJYVV010000153.1 GCA_021791815.1 Bacillota bacterium
TGTCCAGCATCAGCCCGAGCGCCGGATGGTCGGCGGCGCGGATGAGCCGCATGGCCTCGGCCGCGCCGGGCACGAAGCGATGCCCGCCGAGGGGCTCGATGGCCAGCCGGACGCCGCCGGCGGACGCGGCCTCCGCGTAGGCGCGGGCCCGTTCGCCGGCCCGCGCCCACACGTCGTCCCCCGCGTCGGCCTCGCCGGGCGCGTCCGGACACACGAGCAGCAGGGGACAGCCGATCTCGGCCGCGAGGCCGGCCGCCCTCTCCACCGGAGCGAGGCCCGCGCGCCAGTCCCCGAAGAGCCTCAGGCCGTAGGGACAGATGGCCGCGACCCCCAGCCCCCGCGCCTGCAGCTCGCCCCGCAGTCCGGCCACACCGTGCCGTTCGAGGTAGGGTCCGAGCTTGCCCGCCCAGATCTCCACCAGCGGAAAGCCGGCCGCGGCCGCCGCCTCGAGATCCTGCTCCAGAGTGTAGGGCATCGTCGTCGCGCCGTTGATGCAGGCCCGCATCCGCACACGCCTCCGCTCTCCGACCTCGCGGCGCCAGGGGCCCGGGGTCAGAGGGCCTGACCGCCGGGATGGGCGGCGTCCACCAAGCGGGCGCAGGTCTCCAGGTCCGCGAGGCCCATCGCCCCGTCCGTCCGGACAGGGGGGCCACCCTGGAGCATCCGGCAGAAGGCGCGGATCTCCTCGGTGAACGCCTCGGCGTACCCGAGCCGCGGCTCCTCCACGCCCGACGGCCGCTCGATGCGCAGGGCGGTGGGGGCGTGGCGCAGGAAGGGCGGGGGAAACGAGAGCGACAAGCGGCCCGCCGTGCCATAGGCGTCCACCGTCTCGTCCCAGGGCGAGCCGCCCGGCTGCGGGCCGCCCATCTCCAGCAGGACCTCCGTCCCGCCCGCGCAGCGCACCAGCGCCAGCTTGACGGCGCCATCCCGCGACCAGAGGACCTCCTCGACCGGACCGAACAGACCCTGGGTGAGGTTCACGTCGTGGACCCACACCTCGATCCACTGGTCCCAGGCACGCCGCCGCAGCTCCTCGAGCCCGGGGGGCGGCGGCGGGGCGGGCGGAGCCGCGGGGGGCCCGGCCGGGGCGGGCGCCGCGGGCACGGGATCGGACACCGCCAGGGTGCCCACGCCCTGCGAGCCGGCGACGAAGTTGCCGCCCCAGTCGTGGACGCGGGCGTAGCGGACGCGGCCGATCGCGCCTCCGGCCAGCCGGCGCTCGGCCTCCAGGACCGCGGGGTCGTGGCGCTTCATGTACCCCACGGTCAGGGGCGCCCCCGAAGCCGTCGCGGCTTCGACCATGGCCCGGCCCTCGGCGAGGGTCGCGGCGAGCGGCTTCTCAGTGAACACGGGAAGCCCGCGCCGCAGGGCGGGCAGGCAAGCCGAGGCATGCCACTGCTTCGAGGCGACCACCACCACGCCGTCCAGGCCGCTCTCCGCCTCGACCAACTCGCCGACGTCGCCGTACGTCCGGCCGATGCCGAACGCGGAGGCGACCCGGCTGCCCAGCGGGCGGTTGATGTCGGCCAGCGCGACGACCTCGACATCCGCCAGCGCCCGCAGGGACGGCAGGTGGATGCGCTGCATGACCCCACCGGCTCCGACCACGGCCAGCCTCAACACGGCACGACCCCCGAGCGGCGTATTTACGTACCACCGACCGGCCGGACCCGCGCCCCGCGCCGTCGGCCGCCTCCGGCCTGCTTCGCGCCGGGAGGAGGGCTTCCTTCCGCCGGCCGGGGGGCGAGCGGGGCCCCCGACGTCCCGCACGGCCCCGAGCGGGACGCCCTCCCCGCCGGCCGCTCCCGTTGCGCGGGCCCGGGCCGACCCGCGGGGCGACGGTCGTCTCCGGCTGGCGACCACCGGCGGCCAAACAGACGCGCGCACATGCTGGTCGGCAGGTCGACCATGTCCGGCACGGGATCGTCCTTGGTCTCTCCCGGCTCGGCCACAGCAAGGCGCCGGCCCTCTGCGGCAAGCGCAGACTCGACATACTCCGCGCCCAGGCGCATCCACCGATCCCGGTGCTCCACAGCCACGGTGGCGACAGGCGGGTCCGCCCGCACCTTCATCAGCTCGGCGCGGTGGCCGGGAAGCCCTCAGCCCGCCTCTGTTACCGTACCCACAACAGACAGGACTTCGCCCGTCCCAAACGCGACCACCCGAGCCACCTGCCCATCGAGGTCCGAACGCCGGTCCCGCGAGGACACGCGCGCGTAAACCGCCACCCCGGTGGGGGCCGCCTTTGGGGGCTTCGAGATGATGGAGCCCGCGGGCACTTTCTCTTCTGGCACGGGCAGTTTGCCATCACGGCACATGGGCCACGCCGCTTGCTAGCTGATGCCTTGCTCCTTCGCCCACGCGCTCAACTTCATGCATCCCGTATACCCAACATCTGTTGCTAAACGCAGATGCCACGGGCCCACAGTTGCCGACACTCTTCCCCGACGGGAGCCGGAGACGCGGCGGGACCGGGCGAGCTAGCTGGCGGGACCCCCCGGCGGCCGCGACCCCTCGGGCCGGGAGGCGGCTTCCGGGGGCGGCGCCGCGACCACGCCGCGGGCGCGCAGGCCTTCGAGCAGGTGGGGTAGGTCGATCCCGTGCTGGCGGGCGATCAGCGAAGCGAAGAAGGACGCCCCCGCGGGGGCCCCGGGCAGCACCCTGTACGTGGGGCGGCGCACCAGCGATGGCGACTCCGGGTCCAGGGCGGTCTCCACCGTCAGGCTGGCGACCCGGCCCGGCCCGTCGATGGATCCGTTGACGTCGGCGCACCGCATGGCCAGTTCGTGCAGGTGCGTGGCATAGACGACGTCGCAGCCCACCGCGCGGAAGCCGCGGAGGACGTCGGCCGCCAGCGCGACGCCCTCCGCCGCGCTGGTCCCGGCCAGCACCTCGTTGAGCAGCACGAGGCTGCGGGCCGTGCACGTCGCGAAGACGCGCGCCACGCGCGCGGCCTCCTCGTCCAGGCGCCCCTCCCCGGGCCGACCCGCCTCCGCGCTCGGGAAGTGGGTGAAGAGCCGGTCGACGACCCTCAGCCGCGCGCGGCGCGCGGGGACGGGCAGGCCGCACTGGCCGAGGACCTGCACCACGCCGACGGCGCGAAGGTACGACGTCTTGCCGCCACGGTTCGGACCGGTCAGCACCCAGACGCGGGCGGTTTCGCCGAACGTCACGTCGTTGCACACGACCTGGGACGGAGGGCGCAGGGCAGCGGCGAGGACCGGATGGAACGCCCCTTCCACGCCTGTGTCCCGGCGCGGCCGGGCGGCTCCGGGCGGCGCCCCCGGACCCGGTCCTTCGTCCGCGTCGACCTCGGCCAGGCAGCACGGCAGGCCCTCCGCCCTCCAGCGGCGGCCCATGCGCGCGCCCGCCAAGAGCAGGACGAGCTCGTCCTCCAGGTGCGCCACCGCCTGGGCCTGCACCAGGCGGAACCCGCCGAGGGCCCGCTCCACGGGAGCCGCGACGGCCTCCAGGAGCGCCTGCACGTCGGCCGCAAGGGGCGTGCCCCCCTGCCAGTCGACCGGCTGCTTCCGAAAGAGCCGCACCAGGCCGCGGGCCCCGGCCGGCTCCCCCAGCATCCGCGCCAGCGCGGCGTCGTCCCCCCCCGTCGGGCGCGCCGAGAACCCGACGATGGTGGCGGACTCCGGCTCCATGGCCGGCGAGACGTTGATGGCCACCGTCACGCTCCGCACCTCGTCGAGGGTGCGGCGCCACCTGGGTACCTCGGCCTCCAGGGCGCGGAACTCGGCGGCCCCGGCGGCCGCCGCCACGTCGTCCCGCAGGGCGCGCAGCGCGACGGAACGCGCCTCCTCCCCGGCGAGCGCGTCGTGCAGCCGCCGCACGGCCTCCACGTACGCGCCGAGCTCGACGACCCGCGCACCGATGCGCGCGGCGCGCGGCACCTCGCGGCCGAAGGCCTGGGGGCGGTGCGCGCCCACGAGGCGGAGGGCGCCGGCCGCGGCCTCGAGCCGGTCGCACAGGGGCGGCGACGCCAGGAGGTCCGCCATGGCCCCGGCGCGCCAGCGCACGGTCGCCGCGTCCGAGGGCAGGTGGATGAGCGCGTCGAGGATCGAGGCCCGGCGGTCGGGCCGCTGCTCGGCCAGCGTGTCGGCGACCCGGTCCAGTTCCAGGTCGCGCACGGCGTCGAGGTCGAGACGCGCCAGCGTGGGCCCGGGGGGGCGGCCGGACGGCCAGAGCAGACTCCGCACGTGCACCGCCCCCCTTCCGGACCCCGGGGGCGGCAGCCCGCCACCCGCCGGCAGGCGCCGCCCCGCCGCGCCCCGATCAGGGCGTCCCGCCGAGCGGCGAGGCCGGAGCGGCCAGCCCGCGCAGGGACGCGTACGGCAGCGTCACCGTCGGCGGCCCGCAGTAGGCCGCGGTGTACTGCCCCGCGGGAAAGGAGAGCACGAGCCCGGCCGGGGAGAGCCACCAGGCCGGGAAACTGGCCGCCGTGGCGGCCGGCGCGGACCCCACGTAGCAGTGGGCCCCCGCGGGCGAGAAGCCCGCGAGGCCCTTGGCGGCGCCCGACGCCAGGGCGCCCAGGTAGGGGGCGCCGGACGAGAACAGTCCGGACAGCGTGTACGCCGCGCCCGTGCGGAGGTCGAACGTGAGGCCGGCCGGCGTCTGCGCGGGGTTGGCCGCGCCCCGGTAGAACGGCTCCACCAGGAACTGAAACGACGCCACGGATGCGGTGAGCAGCTGCACCGTGTACTTGATGCTCAGGCTGCTCGGCGGCAGCGAGGCCGGCATGTGCGCGGCGTTGGCCTCGTCGCGTGCCGCCTCGGTCGCGAAGGCCCGCTGCTGGGCCGAGGCCCAGGCTTGCACGGCGGCGTTCACGGCGGCCGCGACCGCGGCGTGGTCCGCCCAGGACAGGCTGGGCAAGGCCATCTGCACCGTGTAGGGCGGCGATGTGGACGTCGCCGTCGTGGTCCGCTGCGCGATGGTCGGGATGCTCGCGGACGCGATGGAGGCGGCGGCCGGCGGGGACCCGGCGCCGCATCCCGCCGCGACGGCGAGGGGCAGGGCCATGGCCAGTCCGAGGGCGGCGGCGGAAGCCGCGCGCCGGACCCTGCCGGCGGCGGGACGCACGGGCCGGATCGGGCCCGGGGACGCGACGGTGCAACCAGTCTCCAGGGTGCTCGCCTCCAGCGGGGTGCCGCCCGCGGGGATCCGGCCAGCATGACGTTGGAGCGGCGCGCGGGGTTCCCGACCCGGGACGCGTCCGGGTCGGGGCCGATCGGGCAGCGCGCCCGCGCCGGCGGGGCGGTACTCCGGGCCCACGCAGGCGTCGTCGCCCGCGGCCGCGGCGGCATCCAGGACCGCCGCGCGTTCGGCGCGCCCCGGCCGCCGTCCCGTCACCGCCCGGCCTCCGCCCCACCGGCCTCCCCCGCCGTCCGGGCGGAGGCCGGACGGTTCCGCGGCGCGGCCAGCACCACGCCCAGCAGGCCGACGAAGACCGCCAGTTCGGCGACGGGATACCGCCAGGGGTCCGCGAGTATCCTCCAGTGGATGGTCGACGGCAGGAGCATCGAGAACGACTGGCTGTCCGGGAGGGCCGCCCAGATCAGCCCGGCCGTGCAGACGGCCAGCGCGGCGGCCTGGACCGGTCCGGCGCCGCGGCGCGCCTGCCCGATGACGACCGCGGCGGCAGGTAGCAGCCATACGACGTTCATGACCCAGGTCAGGGGCCCCGCGAGAAGCACGATGCAGAAGACCGCATTCCAGTAGGCGAACTCGTCGGGGCCGCGGGGCGGCGCGCCCCTCAGGCGGAGCACCGCCTCGGCGACCAGCATCACCGCGGCGAACGCCGCGAACAGCTCCAGGGACAGACGTGACTGGCCGGTATGGGGAAAGCGCGGCTGCAGGGCGCGCACCAGCGTTCCATTCGCAACGAATCCGAAGTAGGCGTCGGGGTACACACGGGCGCCCTGCCTCGTCTCCCCGCGGGGCACCCCCGCGAGCAGGGAGCGGAAGTCCGAGGCCGGCAGCCCGCCCGGCCCCCCTTCGCCATACCGCTCGATGCGTGGCAACTCGCGGTGCACGTAATCCGCGACCATGGCCGGCCCCACCACGACCAGGGAGGCGGCCCCGAGCACCAGCGCGCCGCCGACGAGGCCGGCCAGGGCTCGCCACTGGCGACGCAGGAGCAGGAACGGCGCCGCGAACCCGATGTTCAACTTCAGCAGGCAGGCCAGGGCGAGGAACGCGCCCGCGAGGTAGGAGCGCCAGTCGCCCCGCCCCGCCGGCCGGGGGAGCCGGTCGCGGGTCATCCAGGCGGCGGCGGCCGTGACGAGCAGGAGCGTCACGGTGTCGATCTGGCCGCGCTCCAACAGCGTGAGGAGGGGATAGAAGAGCGCGGCGGCCAGGAACAGGCCGAGCAGCGGTTCGATCCCGCGACCCGCGCCGGCCGCCCGCGCCGCCATGCCCAGCGCCACGCCCAGCGCGGCAAGGGCGAAGAGCATCCAGATCACCTTCGCCGCCGAGTACGGCGCGGCCGCGAGCGGTTGAAAAAGCGCCGCGACGAGCGGCGGATACAGGAAGCGGCTGTGGACGAGACTGTCGACCCCGTCCCAGATGCCGAAACGGAAGTTGTTCACATAGGGCGACAGGCCGTGGTTCAACGCCTCGCCCGCCGTGTAGAAGGCGGAGAAATCCATCTGCAGCGACCGGCGCGCGAAGACCCGCACGAACGCTCCCAGCCGCACAAGGCTGAGGGCCAAGGCGGCGGCGAGGGCGAGGCGGGCGGTCCACGGTGCGCGGCCCGCGGCTGCCGGTCTCTCCGCCGGGCCCGCCTCGGACGAGTGCGCATCCCCCTGGCCGGTCATCGGCCGCCCCGCCGGGCCCTGCGCCCTGGGCGACGCGCCCCCTCTCCCCGACGGCGAAGCCCGGAGCGGGCTCGCCGCGGCGAGCCGCACGGGACCTCTGCTTCCGCCCCCAGCGCCGCCCCCACCTTCCCTGCGTGCAGGCGGCCATCCGCCCCGCGGGCCTCTCCACATACCGGCGCGCGTCCGAGCGGAGCCGTGCCACGCGGCCCACACCGCTTCGCAGTCGGACGGCCGTTCCCTTCGGGCGCCGAGCCGGAGGAGGCGGCGGTCAGGGGCGCCGTTCGGCCTCCGTCCCGGCACGCGCAAGTCCGCCGGCGACCAGGCCGGGCAGCAGATCCGCGTCCCCGGGCAGCAGGGCGCGGGGATCGATCAGCACGGCGCCGGCGCGCACCCGGGCCACCACGGCGGGCACGCCGTGCCGCAGCGTGGCGGCGAGGTCCTCCGCGCCGCCGCCCGCCGGCCGGAGGGCCACGACGGTCGTGGGCAGCCCCACTGCCGGAAGGGCCCCGCCGCCCGCGGCGGATTCGGCCGGTTCGAGGGCGACGGCGCAGGACGCGCCGAGGCGCAGGGCCATCGCGGCCGCCAGGGCCTCCGCCTCCCGCCGCAGGGTGGGGGCAGGGCGGGCCAGCATGGCCAGGGTGGGCACCGCCTCCGCGGCGCGCCCGCTGCGGTAGAGGTCGAGGGTGGCCTCCAAGGCGGCGAGAGTCATCTTGTCGACGCGCAGCGCCCGGCACAGCGGATGCCGCGCGCACTGGGCGATCAGGTCCTCGCGTCCGCACAGAATGCCGGCCTGGGGACCCCCGAGGAGTTTGTCGCCGCTGAAGCAGACCAGCGACGCACCGGCCCGCAGGGCGGCCGCCACGTCGGGCGGGTCCGCCAGGGCGTCGGCGGACCCGGCGGCCAGCCAACGCGAACCGGGCCGGTGCTGGGCTGGGGCGGCATGCTGCGCAAGGTCGACGTCCCCCGTGCCTTCGGGCTCCGGAAATTCCGCCCCGCCGCCGGCCGGCGCGCCTCCCGCGGCGACCGCGCCGGAGCCCATGTCGTAGACCAGCGGCAGGCCGCGCGCCTCGGCCAGCGCCGCCAGGGCGCGGAGCGGCGGGCGCTCCGTGAAGCCGACGATGCGGAAGTTGCTCGGGTGGACGCGCAGGAGGAGCGCCGTGTCGGGGCCGACCGCCGCCGCGTAGTCCCGCGCGTAGGTCCGGTTCGTCGTGCCGACCTCGCGCAGCCGGGCCCCGCTCTGGGCCAGGACCTCCGGCACGCGGAAGCCCCCGCCGATCTCGACGAGTTCGCCCCGGCCGATGACCACCTCGCGGCCGGCGGCCAGGGCCGTCAGGGCGAGGAGGACGGCCGCGGCGTTGTTGTTGACCACCAGGGCCGACGGGGCGCCGACCAATTCCCGCAGCGCCGCCCGCACCGCGGCGTGGCGGTCGCCGCGGCCCCCGCCCGCCAGGTCCAACTCGAGGTTCGAGTACGCACCGGCCACGGCCGCGACCGCCGCGACGGCCTCAGGGGCGAGGGGGGCGCGGCCGAGGCCCGTGTGGAGCACGACACCCGTGGCGTTCACGACGCGCCGCAGGCCGGGCGACCGCTCCTCCTCCAGGAGTCGCGCGGCCGCCTCGGCCGCGCGCACGGCATGCGCGCGGCGCGCGGCCGCGTCGGACGGCCGCCCGCCGTCCC
>JAJYVV010000154.1 GCA_021791815.1 Bacillota bacterium
CGCTCGGCGCGCCCCGCCCCGCCGCGGTCCGGCCGGGAGCCCATGGTCCCGCCCCTCCGGCGCGCGGGAACCGCTCGGCGTCCCGCGGCCGGTCCCCCCGGGGCGCGTCGGCCCGGTCGCCGCCGGAACCACGCCACCCGTCGGCCGCGGCGCGGGAGGGCGAGCGGACGGGCAGCCGCGACCCGGTCGCCGGGCGCGGGGCGCGCTCCGGATCGCCCGCCCAGCGGAGCCCTGGCACGCGGCTCAGGACCGCGGACAACTCCAGCGGCCGGGGCAGGCCGTAGCCGCCGGCGCTTCCGCCCGGCGACGGGGCGATCGCCGCCAGGCCCAGGCGCTCCACGTCGGCGAACACCTCCGCGACGACCTGCGGCAGGGTCCGCCGGCCGTCGCAGTAGGCCGCGGCGCGCGGCAGCAGGTCGGCGAGCGCCTGCACCTGACCCTCCTCGACGATCTGGGAGAGCGCGCGCAGGTCGACGGCCGCATCGCCGCAGAGCAGCGTCCGGCCCCCGCGCACCCGCACCCGCAGGGGGCCCGCGGCCGGGGACGCGAGCGCGTCCGCCGCGGGAATCCGGCCGTTTTCCGCGGCCCGGCCCGCGGCACCGCCCCCCTCCTCCGGCACCGGCGCCGGGCCCGGATGCGCGGCGGCGACCGCCGCCGCCGCCGCGGTCGCGTCCTCCGGCTGGAAGTCGCGCATGCGGATCACCTGGTCGGCCGCGTCGAGGAACGCGCCCGCGCCGCCCACCACCAGGACCGCGGAGACGCGGCGATGGCGCCACAGCCCGGCGATGCGATCCGACAACGGCACCACCGGATCCTCGGCGTCCGGCACGAGCGCGCGCATGCGGGCGTCGCGGGCCATGAAGTTCGCGGCGCTGCGATCCTCGTCGAACAACAGGCACCCCGCGCCCATCTCCAGGGCCTCGCAGAGCGCCGCGGCCTGCGACGTGCTGCCGGAGGCGGCCGTCGTGCGGAAGGCGCGGGTGCTCGCGCCGCCCGGCAGGGTGCCGACGAACGCCGAGATGTCGAGGCCGGACACGGACCGGCCGTCCTCGACGGAGATCGACGCCGCGTCGGCGCGGGTGATGCAGAGCTCCCGCCCGTCACCGGCCACGTGGTCATACACGCCGCGCTCCAGGGCGCGGAGCAGCGTCGACTTCCCGTGATAGGCCCCGCCCACGAGGACGGTGACGCCCTCCCGGATGGGGAGGCCCCGCACCGTCCCGCGGTGCGGCAGTTCCACGGTCGCCGCGAGCGCCTCGGGCGCCCGCAGGGCCACGGCGCGGCGCGCCGGGAGCGGCAGGTCGGAGACCCCGGAGGCCCGCGGCAGGATGGAGCCGTCGGCGAGGAACGCGACCCACCCGCGGGCGGGCAGCTGCGCGCGCAGCGCGCGCTGGTCGCGGAGCAGCGCCGTGTGCGCCGCCAGGCTGGCCTCGTCGGCCGGCCCGCGCAGCAGGAGTTCGCCGATCGCCGCGGGGAGCGCCACGTCGAGGACGGCCGCGGCGCGGGCGGCCACCGCGGTGCGCCGGTCGGCGGGCAGGTCGCACAGGAGCCGGATCTCCACCTCGCCCCGCCGCACCGTGAGCGCGGAGCGCTCCAGCACCTGCTGGCCGGGCACCGGGACCCGCAGGCACGCCGCGGGCGGCGCCACCTCGAGCGCCGGGAGCGGGTGCCCCGGGGCGCCCCCCGGGTCGGCCGCCCGCGCCAGGGCGGCCGCGAGGCGCCGCAGCATCCAGTCCTCGAGCGCCAGGCGCGAAAGCGGCTCGGTCCAGCGCTCGGGCGGAAGCCCGCCGGTCCCGGCCGGCACCACGACGCGCAGCCGGGTGGCCGGGGCGTACGGGTCGGCCTGAACGTGCTCGACGTGGAGGGCGAACGGCCCGAAGTCGTACGCGCCCGCCAGGTCGCGGTAGGCGGCGAAGGGCCGCCCGTCGATCCGCCACAGGATGCGACGCAGCTCGTCCCGCGGCAGCAGCCGTCCCGCCACGCCAAACGTCCGGAAGCGGCGCGACGGCGCGGCTCGCGCCGGCGCCCGCCCTTCCGGACTCTGCCCCCCTTTGTCGTCGCCGCCGCCCGCGGGGCGCGACCGCCCCGCCTCAGAACCGGACGAGGCCGGCCGCGCGGAGCACATCCACCACCCGTTCCCGCCGATCCGCGGGCACGGGCCGCAGCGGGGCCCGGGGCAGCCCGCCGCGATACCCGAAGAGGTCCATGCCGAGCTTCGTCCCCGCCACGCCGAGCGCGCTGATCTCCCGCAGGGCGGGCCGCAGGCGCCCCTCCAGGGCCATGGCCTCCGCCCACCGCGCCGCCCGGCAGAGGGACCACACCTCCGCGATCTCGAACGGCAGCACGTCCGCGGCCGCCAGGACGCCGCCGCGGGCCCCCGCGGCGAAGGCGGCGACGAGCAGGGCCGACGAGCCGTTGAGCAATCCCCAGCCCTCGGGCACGCGCTCCACCGTCTCGGCGATCTGGGCCAGGTTGCCGGCGCTGTCCTTCGCCCCCACCACGTTCGGGTGCCGGGCGCACGCCGCCATCACGGCCGGGCCCGCGTTCACGCCGGTGTTCTGCGGGATGTTGTAGAGCAGGACGGGCACGGGCGAGGCGTCGCCCAGGGCGTGGTAGAAGTCGACCAGCGCCTCGTCGTCCATGCGCCCCCGGTAGTAGTGGGGGGTCACCGCCAGCACCGCCGCGGCCCCGAGGTCCGCGGCGCGCCGGGCGAAGGCCGCCGTCTCGCGAAGGCTGCCCTCCCCCACCTGGGCGAGCACCGGCCGCCCGGCCGCGCCGTCGACGGCCGCGGCGATGACGGCCTCCTTCTCGGCGCGCCCGAGGTGGACGAACTCGCCGTTGGTCCCGAGCGCCACGTAGCCGGCCAGGGGCGCGGCGGCGTAGCCCTGCAGGTTGCGGCGCAGCGCGCCGAGGTCCACGTCCCCCGCCTCGTCGAACGGCGTGGTCAGCGGGGCGAAGATGCCCTCCAACACGAGCTCGGCCACGAACGGATCGCCTCCTCCGGCCGCGGCGCGCCGCGTGCCCGTGCCGTCAGTCTTCCCGCCAGGCCTCGCCCACCGCGGCCTCGACCTGCGCCTGCAGCGATCCGGCCGGGGCCCGCCGCAGCCACGCCATGAACTCGCGGTTGCCGTCCGTGCCGCGCACGGCCGCCGGGACCAGCGCGTGCACGTTCCACCCGAGCGCGGCGCATTCCGCCCCGAGCCGCCGCAGGACATCCCGGTGCACGTCCGGGTCCCGCACGATCCCGCCGCGCCCGACCTGGCGCGGCCCGGCCTCGAACTGGGGCTTCCACAGCGCCGCGATGCTATCACAGGGCCCCCCGCGCCGCACGCGCGCGCCCAGCGCGGGCAGGACCTTGGCGAAGGAGATGAACGAGAGGTCCGCGGTGGCGAGGTCCACCTCCTCGGGAACGTCCGCCTCCGTCAGGTGGCGCGCGTTGAGGCGCTCCCGCACCACGACGCGGGGATCCGTGCGCAGCCGCCAGGCAAGCTGCCCGTAGCCCACGTCCACCGCGTAGACCCGCGCCGCGCCGCGGCGCAGCAGGCAGTCGGTGAAGCCGCCGGTCGAGGCGCCGGCGTCCAGGCAGACGAGGCCCGCCGGATCGAGGCCGAAGCGGTCGAGGGCCGCGGCCAGCTTTCCGCCGGCGCGGCTGGCGAAGGGCGCGGGCCCGGCGGCGACCCGGATCTCGCTATCCGGATCCACCGCCTGGCCCGGCTTGCGCGCGGGCCGGCCGTCCACCTGCACCGCCCCGGCGAGGATGGCGCCGGCCGCCGCGGCCCGGGAGGGCAGCAGGCCGCGCCGGAACAGGGCCTGGTCCAGGCGCTCGCGACCCGGGCGCCCGGCCTCGGGCCCGGTCACGGCCGGCGGTCCCGGACCGCCCAGGCCGCCCCGGCCCGTCCCGGGGAGAGGACGTGCCGCACCGCGCCGGCGATGCCCGCCGCGTCCAACCCGAAGCCCGCGAGCACGTCGTCGCGCCGCCCGTGGTCGACGAAGGCGTCGGGCACCCCCAGCACCCGCACCGGCACCGCCAGGCCCGCCGCCGCCAGCAGTTCGAGGACGGCGCTGCCGAAGCCGCCGGCCGACGCGTGCTCCTCGACGGTCACCACCGCGCCGCAGGCATGCGCCAGCGCGACGATCAGGTCGCGGTCCAGGGGCTTGACGAAGATCGCGTCCGCCACGGTGACGTGCACGCCCTCTCCGGCCAGCTGCGCGGCGGCGCGCACCGCGCTCTCGCACATAGGCCCGACGGCGAGCACCAGGCAGTCGCGGCCGTGCTCGACCAGGACCTCGCCGCGGCCCCAGGGCAGGGGCTCCGCCTCCGCGAGCAGCGGGGCGCCGGTGGCCTCACCGCGCGGGTAGCGGAACGCCGTCGGGCCGTCGCCCCGCGCCAGGGCGGTCGCGAGGGCACGCTGGAGGTGCGGCGCATCGCGCGGCGCGAGGACGCCCATCGCGGGGATGTGGCGGAGGTAGGCGAGGTCGAAGACGCCCTGGTGCGTGGCGCCGTCCTCGCCGACCACGCCGGCGCGGTCCAGGGCGAAGACGACCGGCAGGGCCTGGTGGGCGACGTCGTGCACGATCTGGTCGAAGGCCCGCTGGAGGAAGGTGGAGTAGATGGCGACCACCGGGCGGAGCCCCGAGGCGGCGAGGCCCGCCGCCATGGTCACGGCGTGCTGCTCCGCCATGCCCACGTCGAAGGCCCGGTTGGGAAACCGCTCGGCGAAACGGTCGATCCCCGTGCCGCTGCCCATGGCCGCCGTGATGCCCACGATCCGCTCGTCGCGCACCGCCGCGGCGATCAGGGCGTCGGAGAAGACGCGGGTATAGGCGGTGCCCGCGGAGCGCCTGGGCAGCAGCACGCCGGTCTTCGGGTCGAAGGGGCCGCTCCAGGCGTGGGAGGCCTCGGGCCGGGCCTCCGTGGGCGCGTAGCCCTTGCCCTTGACCGTCACGACGTGGCAGAGGACCGGCCCCGACAGCTGGCGGGCGTGCCGCAGGATATCCTGCACGGCCGCCAGGTTGTGCCCGTCGACGGGGCCCAGGTAGGTGAGCCCCAGCTCCTCGAAGAGCATGCCGGGCACGACCATCTGCTTGAGGCCTTCCTTGACCCGCTCCACGGTACGGACCATCGCCTTGCCGATGAGCGGCACGCGCTCGATGATCCAGTGCAGGTCCTCCCGCAGGCGGAGGTAGGCGGGGCCGGTGCGCAGCCGGGCGAGGTAGGTGGACAGGGCGCCGACGTTGCGCGAGATCGACATGGCGTTGTCGTTGAGGACCACGATCAGGCGGGTGCGGCTCTGGCCGATGTCGTTCAGGGCCTCCAGGGCCATGCCCGCGATCAGGGAGCCGTCCCCGATCACGGCCACCACGTCATGGGTCTCGCCGCGCAGGTCCCGGGCCCGGGCCATGCCCAGGGCCGCCGACAGCGAGGTCCCGCCGTGTCCGGCCTCCCACTGGTCGTGGATGCTCTCGCGGCGCTTCAGGAACCCGGAAAGGCCCCCGGGCTGCCGGAGCGTCGGAAACTGCGCGTAGCGGCCGGTCACCAACTTGTGGCCGTAGGTCTGGTGGCCCACGTCCCAGACGATCCGGTCCTGCGGGCTGTGGAAGATCGTGTGCAGGGCCAGGGTCAGCTCGACGGCGCCGAGGCTCGCGCCCAGGTGGCCGCTCCCGGTGCGGGCCACCGTCTCGACGATGGTCTGGCGGATCTCGGCCGCCACCTCGCGGAGCGCGTCCGTGCTCAGCGCCTGCAGGTCCTCCGGACCGCGGATCTCCGGGAGCCACTTCACCGGCCTGCGCCCCCCCGGCGGCGTTCCTCCGCGGCCGCGCCCGAGCGGGCCGATCACCCGTTCCTCAGCGGCGCGGCGGGCGTGCCGCCCCGCCACGGCCGTGGCGGCTCCGACCCTGTCCGAGCACGTTCGCCACCACGCCCGCAGCATACAGGACCGTGTTGGCGTGCGACAGGGCCACTCCCTTGAGGGTGCCCTTCGCCCCCACCGTGAGCGCCGCCACGACGGCGACCGCGAGCCCCGCCGCCAGCGTCGCCGGCCAGCCGTGCCGGTGCGCCGCCGTGACGGCCCAGGCGCCGGCCGCCGCGCCGCTCACCGTGCCGGCCACGTCGCCCACGATGTCGCCGGCGATCGACGCCACCCGATCCGCGTGCCGCTTCAGCCAGAGGGCCGAGCGCGCGCCCCGGCGCCGGCGCGCCGCCATCGAGTGCAGGGCGGGCAGGGTGGCGGCCGCGGCGGCGATCGCCAGCAGGTCCCCCAGCGCCCCCAGCGCGATGAGGGAGGCCACCAGCAGCGTCGAGCCCAGGAGCCCCGGCTCGCCCAGCGCCCGCTCCGCCGGCAGGGTGACGGCCACGGCCACGATCAGGGCGAGGCCCGCGAGGTACGCCCCGCGCCGCCCATGGTGCCGCACGCCGCGCCGCGGCCCTGCCAAGCGCGAGGCCTCCCATTCGCCGGAGCGCACAGGACGCGGCGGAAAAGGTGGGGTGGCGGCGCGGCGGGTCAATCTTGCGCCTTAGGTCCAGCCGGATTTCCCGCTGCCCCCGCCGCCCGTCGCCGGAAGCGGCGGTTTCCCATTGAGGGGGCCCTGCCTGGTCGCCCTGGGCGCCGCGCGGACCGGCCGCGCGGGGCGCCTTCGCCCCGCCGCCTCACCCCCGCGGGCCCGGCAGTGCTGGATGACCACTGAGCGCGCACCGCAATCCCCGCCGCGCCCCAAAACCATCGGACGGCCTAGAGGTTTTCCCTGACGGCCATGCGCACGTCCTAGCCTCTGTTGCAGCGAGGATTTCGGCGGCGGCACCGTGCGCGGGGGGCCCCCCGCCTCCGGTCCCTTGGCCCGCGGATCCCGCGGGCCGTCCGCGTCCTTCCACGCCACTTCAAGGCGGGCTACGCTGCACGCAGGAACTCCCGCGTGCAGGTTTCCACCCCGGGCGCGAGTCCCTTGCGGGGCCCGCCACCCGGGTCTCCGCGGGGGCCGGGTCCACGCCCGCATGCCATTGCGGATCGCCCGCCCCCCTTAACTCCCAGCAGCAGCCCCCGGCTGGGCGCCGCAAGCCGCCACCAGGAACTTCATCGTTGTGCCCCGCTGCGGATTTTTAGGCCCGCTTTCGGACGCGCCGCACCGACTAGGATACCGCGCCACCCCGCACCGTCCGGGGCATCCCCCGCTTCCCCATGCGCGGCCGGCCCCGATCCCGGGCCGGACCGCTCCTGCGCTGTCAGTATAGCATCGGGCGGCCGGCGCGCCCGGGACAGGCCTGTCAGCGGCGGCCGCGCAGCGGCGCCCCGGCCGTCACCGGTCGCGGCTGGCCGCGTAGGCGGCGAGCCGGCGCAGTCCCTCGGCCCGGGGTCCCCACCCGTCCAGGGCCGCCGTCGCGGCGGCCGCGGCCTCCAGGGCCAGGCGCCGGGCCGCGGGCACACCGAAGCGGCTGGCGAAGGTCACCTTGCGCTCCGCCGCGTCGCCGCCCGCCGGCTTGCCCATGGCGGCCGGATCGCCCACGACGTCGAGCACGTCGTCGGCGATCTGGAACGCCCGGCCCACGTGCGCGCCGAACTCCCCGAGCGCGAGGACGCCCTCGGGCGGCGCGCCCGCCAGTTCGCCGCCGATGACGGCGGCCGCGCGGAGCAGGGCGCCGGTCTTCAGGCGCTGGAGCGCGGCCAACCCGGCGTCGTCCGGCGGTTCCCGCTCGGCCCGCAGGTCGAGCGCCTGCCCGCCGCACATGCCGGCCGGCCCGGCGGCGCGCGCCAGGACGACGACCGCCGCCCGTTGCCGGTCGGGCGGCACGCCGGGGACCGGTTCCGCCAGCACCTGGAAGGCCAGGGCCTGCAGCGCGTCGCCGGCGAGGATGGCGAGGGCCTCGCCGAACACGCGGTGGCACGCCGGGCGGCCCCGCCGCAGCGCCGCGTCGTCCATGGCCGGGAGGTCGTCGTGGACGAGGGAGTACGTGTGCAGCAGCTCGAGCGCGCACGCGGGGCGCACCAGCCGCGGCACGGCGTCGTGCGCCCCGCAGGCCTCCGCCGCGAGGAGCACCAGCGCGGGCCGGAGGCGCTTCCCGCCCTGGAGCAGCACGTGTCGAATCGCCGCGGCCAGGTCGCCCGGGACGGACGGATCGGCGGCGATGCGCTCCAGCTCGGGGGCGCACACGGCCGCCGCGCGGGACAGGCCCTCCGGTTCGCCCGGGGTCACACGCCGGGCTCCTCGACCGGGGCCAGCGCCAGGCGCCCGGTCTCGTCGATGGTCAGCGCCTGCAGCCGCGCCTCCGCGCGGTCCAGCTGGCCCGCGCACAGGCGGATGAGGGCCACGCCGCGCTCATAGAGGCCGAGGGCCGCATCCAGCCCCAGGTCTCCCGACTCCAGGTCGCGGACGATGCGCTCCAATTCCGCCATCGCGGCCTCGAAGGCCGGGGCGGTCCCCCCGGGCGCCCCGGCCGCCCGCGCGCCGCCGCCCTGCGCCCGCCCGG
>JAJYVV010000155.1 GCA_021791815.1 Bacillota bacterium
GACCGGCGCTGCCGTGCCCGCCATACCGTGGATATCGCGGGAGGTCGCGAGGATCGCGGAGACGGTTTTCTCGACAAGCCGTGCGCCCAACCGCGGGGCGACTGCGCGAAGCCGCCCGTGCCCACAGCCGGACGGCCGAGAAGCAGCCGCCGCGCCGGGGGGCGGCGCCGCGGCGGCTCACCTACGTGCGGCCCCTTCGCTCCCGGCGCTGCACAACGATGCCCACACCGCGGGCGGACGTGGCCCCGCGCCGAGACCCGCATGTGGCACCCCCCTCCGCCGGTGGACATGCACGGTGGGGGACCGGGGCGGCAAAACCACGACGGCCGCGTGGGGTGGTCTCGTTCCGGCCGGTTCGGGGGGACGCCCCCCGGCGAAGCGCCCCTGTGGTCGGTCGCCCGCCTCGCCGCGGTGGCCGAGGACCGATGCCCGAGGGTCGCCTGGCGCCGTACCGCCATCGAGGGCGCCCCCCGAGCGACCTCCCACCGTCACCCGTCGACGGCGAGCGCGGTCCCGACGCAGGGGTCGGGCTCGCGCCAGCGGTGGGAGCCGGGTGGCGCACCGACCCCCGGGTCTCTCCGTCCACGTAGCGGAATCACCAAGGGGGCATTCGTGTTGGCAGCCCTCATCGCCATCATCCTTGTACTGGCAGTGGTCGCCCTGCTGATGTCGATTCGAATCGTCCAACAGTACGATCGAGGTGTCCTCTTCCGTCTGGGAAGGGTGATCGGGGTACGGCAGCCCGGACTCACCTTCATCGTGCCGCTGGTCGACTCCCTCAGGAGCGTGTCGCTCCGGATCGTCACGATGCCCATCCAGGGACAGGGCATCATCACGAAGGACAACGTCAGCGTGGACATCTCCGCCGTCGCCTACTACCGCGTGATCGATCCGGTGAAGGCGGTGGTCGAGATCGAGAATGTCGTCGATGCCATCAACCAGATCGCCCAGACCACGCTACGCAAGGTCGTGGGCCGGCACACCCTCGATGAGATCCTGTCGGAGACCGACCGGATCAATGCGGCCATACCGGACATCCTCGACCCCCTCACCAAGAATTGGGGGGTGGTCGTCTCGCCGGTCGAGCTCAAGGACATCCAGCTTCCTGACAGCATGAAGAGGTCCATGGCCGGCCAGGCCGAAGCCGAGCGCGAAAAGCGAGCGAAGATCATCGCCGCCGAAGGCGAGCTGTTGGCCGTCCATTCCCTGAGCAAGGCAGCGGACGTCATGCTCCAGCACCCGATCACGCTGCAGTTGCGCACCCTGCAGACGCTGGGCGAGATCGCGGTGGACAAGAACTCCACGGTGGTCTTCCCGGCGCCGCTGATGACCACGCTGCAGGAGTTGGGCTCCTTCCTGTCGCGTGAGACGGCGGCGCGCCCGGTGCTGGACATGGCGCCGCGCGGGGCGGCGCCATGCGGTCCGGAGGGCGCGGCGGGTACCGCGCGTGCCGCGGCCGGCCTAGCCACGCCGCTTCCCGAAGCAGCGGTACCGCCTCCCCGGGGCTAGCGCGCATCCGCGGAGGCTTCGGGGGCAGTGGGGTGCCGGCGCGGCCGAATCCGGAGCCACGGGGGTGTGAGCGGCGTGCGCGTGATGCTGGTCGCGCGGCGGAACGATCCCGATTCGGTCCTGGCGCGCCTCTTTCTGGCGGCGCACCGCGTGGACTTCACGGAGCGGGAACTGGACGAGGGCCCGGCCCACCTCGCGGGCGCGGGACCCGCCCTGCCGGTGCTGGTCGTGGACGGGGAACCGATCGTCGGCTTCGACCCGCCGCGCTTCACCAGGATGTTGGGGCTCCGGGGTGAGGCAACCCGCTCGCCGCATCCGACGCCGGCAGAGGCGGCTGCCCTGCCCTGTCGCCGGTCGTCGGCCGGCCGGCGTGCCGCCGGGAGATGCGCGGCGCCACCCCGGTCCGCGGCCACCGCGGGGACGCCGGCGGGAGGCAGCCTCCGCCCTTCCCTTCGATAGGCGTTCAGCGGTCCAAGGCCCTGCGGCCCCGGCCGGCGGCGTCCGCCCGCGCCGTGCAGGGGCCCTCCAAACGCCCGATGACGGCGGCCGGAGCCCACGAGTCCTCCACGTGCTGCTGTCTCGTGGCCGGACCGTGACCGCCTTGGCCGTGCCCGGACGCCCCGGGGGCTGACCGGCGGAACGCCCGCGCGGGGAGGGTGGACCGTGCGGCGCGCCGCACGCCTGCCGGGCGACCCGAGCCGCGAGAAGACCCCCGTGCACGGCGGGCCTCAGGGCCGCAGGATAACCTTCGACGCCCCGACGGCGCCCCGCAGCAGGTCGTCGAAGGCCTGGGGCCCCTCCTCCAACGGGCGCTCCTCGATCCACGGACCCTGGCGGAGCGTCCCCCGCGCCAGCATGGCGAGCGCGGCTTCGAAGTCCGCCTCCGAGTAGCAGAAGGACCCGCGGACCTCCACCTCGCCGCGGACGATCTCGTTGCAGGGCAGCGGCGACTCGGCGTCGTGCAGCCCCACGAACACCACCCGGCCCCCCGGGCGCACCGCCCGTACCGCGGCGCGGCGGGTCGCGGCGACGCCGACCGCGTCCACGGCGATGTCGACCCCCTCGCCCCCCGCGAGCCGGCGGGCGTCCTCGGCCACGGGCCCCGCGCCGTCGATGAGGTGGCTTGCGCCCCACAGGCCGGCGGTGCCGAGCCTCGCCGCATGGACGTCGGCCACGGCGAGCAGGGAGGGCTGGGCCCGCAGGGCCACCGCGACGGCGAGGAGCCCGATCGCGCCGGCGCCGAGGATCAGGACGCGGCTGCCCGGCTCCGGCCGGGCGTGCCCGACGGCGCGCACGGCGCAGGCCAGGGGTTCCGCCAGGGCGGCCACGGGCGCGGGAAGGTCTCCGGCCACCTCGTGGCACGCCGAGGCGGGAACCGCCACGGCGTCCGCGAACGCGCCGGGCCGGGCGGCCCCGACGATGCGCCGCTCCGCGCAGAGATGCCGCTGCCCCCGGCGGCAGGCCGGGCAGGCGCCACACGGCAGGAGGGGATTGACCACGACCCGGGCGCCGACCGCCGCGCCCGCGCCGGGGCCGAGCGCCGCCACCGACGCGACGAACTCGTGCCCCATCACGAGCGGTGGGCGGCGCAGGCTGTTCTCGCCGAGGTAGCCGGAGAGCTCCGAGCCGCAGATGCCCACGGCCTCCACGCGCAGGAGGACCTCACCCGGGCCCGGGACGGGATCCGGGACGCGCTCCAGGCGCATGGATCGGGGACCGTGCCACACCAGGGCGCGCATCCCGCATCCCCTCCTCCACTCGGGGCCCCGCCCGACGTGCTCCCCCGTCCTATTCCCCCGTGTACTGCAGGGCGCCGGCGGGAAAGACCGCGACCCGGGGCCCGGGCCCGTGGCGCCGGCCCACCTCGGCCGCGACGTCGTCCCACGTGGCGCAGTGCAGGGCCCGCTCCCCGAACTTCGCCGCGACGTCGAACCGGTTGACCCCGGGCGAGAACACGATGGTCCCCGGGCGCGCCGACGGACGTCCGGCGAGCTGCGTTCCCGGTCCCAGGACGGAGTGCCACCCCAGACCTTCGGGGCAGGCGGAGGCGATGACGACCGACGAATCGGTCCGCAGGAGTTCCGGATGGCCATGGAGCGGGACCAAGGCGAGCGGCGCCTGCAGCAGTTCCGTGTCCTTGGGGAATGCTCCGCAGACGACGACGTCGACCGGGCCCCGCGGCAGCGGCGTGCGGTAGACGTCCCGCGCCCGTTCGACGCCCCGGCGGAAGGCGTCCGCCGGGTGGCCCGCCACCGCGGCCACGACCTCCAGTTCCTCTGACAGGAGCGGGTTCAGGATGAACTGCAGGCCCGCCATCGCCGCCACCTCGTCGAGGTGCTCGCGGAAACCGTCGTGGACGTGGCGGTGGTTGGCCGCGATCGTCGGGTACCCGCACGCGCCCGGAATCAGCAGCTTCGCGCCGCCCCCGAAGAAGCCGCCGCGCGGCGTGATCATGCCCAGCGCCACGCGGACCTCGCAGGCCATGAAGTCCCGGTTGACGAAGACCGGGACGCCGCGGCTCGAGTGGCCCAGGAAGTCCAGGTTGTCGTATGCGTCGTGGTTGCAGACCCGCAGCCGCCGGACCGCGTCGGCGCCGATCTTGCGGACGAAGTCGCCCCGCGTCATGGCGCGGTGCGCCGCCACCGCCGCGATGACCGTCACGCCGTCCGCGGCAATGCCCGCAGCCTCCAGTTCCTCCAGCACGGGCGGAAGCAGGCGGGACGCGGGCGTGGGGCGGGAGAGGTCGTCCACCAGGACGGCCGCGGTGCGGCGCCCCCGCGCCAGGTCCCGCAGGCGCGGGGAACCCGTGGGCGCCTCCAGCGCCTCGCGGATCCCCTGATCCCCGATGTCCGGGCCGCCCCGCATGTGGTGGACGGAGACATCCCAGCCGGGCGGGCACTCCAGGTCGAGATGACCGTGGGTGGCCCCCTCCGCATACCACGAGGCCCAGGGCACACGCACGCTCGGCACGGCTGGCCCCTCCCCCGCGGGGCGATGCCACGCGGCCCGCCGTTCTCCTGCCGCGGGTCCGCCCCGACCGCGGGCCTGGCAGGCCAAGGGCCCGCCTGCGGGGAATCGGGCACGGGCTGGAGCGGGGGGGCGTGGGATCGTGGACGGGGAGCGGCTGGGGCGCCTGTCGCGGCGCATCCTGGCCGATGTGCTGTCGATCGGGTCCGCGGCGACGGCGGGTCCCGTGTGGAGCCCGGAGCAGGAGGGCGAACTGCTCGAGGCCATCCGGGCGCGGCTGCACCCCCTGCTCGAGCGGCACGGCCACGAGGGCGACGACGCCGTCGCGCGCCGCTTCCGGCAGGCCCACGCCGGCCTGTACCAGGGTCAGGGGCAGGAGGCCGGCCCGCAGCCCCCGGAGGGCGCCGGCAAGCCGTAGGGCGCGTCCCCCGCCTCCCCTCACCGGACGCGCACGGCAAGGTGGCGGGGCGGCGGCGGGCCGGCCTCGGGACGCAGCGCGGCGGCGAGGGTCTCGAGGCCGTCGATCAACGTCGGCGCCGCCTTGGAGAAGAGCTGGCCGTCCGCCGCTGCCCGAGGCTGCAGGGCATCAGGAACGTGGCCTCCGGCCGGGCCGCGCGGACGGCCGCCCGCGGCGGCAACGAGTTCGGGCACCCACCGCCCCGCGCTGCAGGGCGGATCCATCCACTCCAGGCACACCACGGGGATCGGTGGCAACCCGGCGCAGCGACCGGTGACCACCGCCAGGCGCGTCCGCAGGGCTTCGACGACCGCCTGTCCCCGGGCGGCGACGTCGCAGGCCAGGGCGACCTCGTGGATCGCGGCGAAGGTCTCCTCGACGGTGTGCGGCTGCAGCGAAACGACGAGGGGCGCCCGCGGCGCGGCGCCCCTCGTCGCCGGGCAGGGCGCAGACCGGGCAGGTGTCCTGGGTGAGGACGACGTCCGGGCGCAGATCGCGCAGCAGGGCGTCGTCCACCGTGAAGGGACTGGTGCGGGCCTCTGCCTCGGCGGCGCCCAGGGCGTCGATCTCCGGCTGCGTGAGGCCATCCTTGGGCCTCCGCGGCCGCACCAGGACCGGCACGCCCGGGACGTCGCAGCAGGAGGTGACGCCGTCCAGCGCCGGACCCAGGCCGAGCGCACGGACGATGTCCGTCCCGCTGGGGACAAGGGACGCGATGCGCACCATGATCTCCGGGGAGTTGGCCGACACGGCCCGCGTTCCCTGCGCCGGGACCCGCCGGCGATGCGCGTCAGCCGACCCAGAGCACGTTGGCGTAAGGGACGGAGTCGCCGGTGCGCACGGTGGCCCGCGCGCAGGCCGCCAGATGCTTGAACTCCAGGTGGGGCACGAGGTCGATGGCGGCCTCGGGGACCAGGGCCCGCAGTTCGGCCACGCGGGCCGGGCACGCCGCCTCGGCCTCCGCGGCCACGACGAGGCGGTCCGGGGGAAAGTGCGGCAGCGTGAGGCGCAGCACGTCGGTGACGGTGGGCAGGTCGTCCGCCAGCGCGAGGTCGCAGCGTTCGGGGCCCGCGGGCACCGGGAAGCCGCGGTCGCAGATGGTCACGAGGTCCGTGTGGCCCGCCGAGGCGAAGATGCGATAGACCTCCGGATGGAGCAGCCGCTGGCGCGCCGGGGGCGTGCGCACGGGACGCGCCGGCCCCTCCGCGGCCAGGGCGCGTCGGCGCTGGTCGAGCGTCACCCGCTCGCGGTAGGGCGCGCCGGGCCGCCGCAGGTAGGCGCGGCCGCCGTCGACGGCCACCAGTTCCCATCCCTCGGCTCCCAGCGCGGCGAGCCTCTCGGCCGACGGCCCGGCCTCGACGAGGTGCTCCCACACGGCGCCGCGCGGACCACCGGCTCCTCCGGTCTCCACCGCCGTCCCCCTCCGTCGCACCGCGACGCCTTCCGCCTTCGCGGCGGGACCGTACCCACCCTGCCGGGGCTCGGACGGCCCCGGGGCCTCAGCACGCGGGCAGCCACGGAAACGCCGGGCAGCCGCCCGCGGGGAAGCCGCCGGTCGCGGCCGGCGGCGCCGCGGCGGCGTGCGCCGGGGCCGCCCGCGCCGCCGCCCGGGCGCCCCCGAGCCACCCGGGCGGCACGAGGTGGACGTGGGCGGCGAAGACGGCGCCGTACGCGCTGAGGAAGACCGAGGCCAGGATCAGGGCCGCGTGCTGCCAGCGGAAGCGGCGGCCCACGCCGAAGATCAGCAGGGCCATGAGCAGGGGGGTGTAGTCGAGGCTGAAGCGGTTGCCGAACTGGCCCGTGCCGTTGGCGTAATACAGGAGCTGCGGGACCGCCGTGCACAGGACGGCCACGGAGGCGAGCCACACGCGCCGCCGCCGCAGGCTCCCCTCCAGCGCATAGAGGAACGCCGGCGTGGTCAGGAGCAGGCTCTGACCCTGGCCGCTGAGGCTCAGGTAGGGCCAGACACCGTTGAAGTTCCCCTGCCCGTGGAAGGCCGGAGCCATGAAGAAGATGCTGTAGATCTGCCAGGGGAGGTGCTGGATGCTGAACATCCCCTGCGCGAAGGAGGCCCGGAAACCCGGATTCATCAGGATGTGGCTGTAGCCCGTGTCGAGGACGTCGCCCGTCCGCGCCCAGTTCCACCAGAGCTGCACGCCCACCGCGGCCGCGACCGGGCCGAGGAAGCCCGCGATGCGCCGCCCGTCCCAACGCCGCTCGCGCCAAAAGAGGAAGGGCAGGCCCAGCGCCACCGTGTTGCGCGAGAGCAGCGCCGCGCCGAACAGGGCGCCCACCAGGACCGGGCGGTTGCGGCCGAAGCTCTCCCGCAGCGCCAGCAGGTAGAAGAACTCGGTTGTGACCTGCACGTAGTACCACGGGGTGCCGGTGTCGACCGCGTACCAGAAGACCGTCCCGAACGCGAACAGCGCGGTGAGCCAGAGCCGCACCGCCAGGCGGAGCCCCGCGCGCTCGGCCATCTGGTAGACGAAGAGCGGGCAGAGGGCGCCGAGGAGCGCGCAGAACTCGCGTACCGGCACCGCGAGCGGATTCCGGTAATACCAGACCAGCGGCATGAGCAGGAACGCGCCCATCGGCGGGAAGAAGCTGGCCCAGTGCCCCCGGTAATACATCATGTCCAGCGTGTCTCCGCGCGGGGGCGGCGGGGTGAAGACGTGGCCGCGCAGGAGGGCGGCCGCCTCCCAGGCGTTGTGGTCGAACCCGCCCGGGTGCGCGATGCCCGGCCAGGCGCCCTGGATGTAGAACCAGGCGGCCGCGGCGAGCACGAGGGCCGCGACCGCGTACCGCGCCCAGAGCGGCTCGGCCAGCCCGGGCGCGGGCCCCGTCTCCGGCGGGAAATCGGCCAGCGCGTCTTCGGCGTCGGCCTGCGGCGCGGGAAGGCCGGAGCCTGCCCCGGCGGAGCCCGGCCCGGGCGCCCACCGTCCGGGGACCTCGGGCTCCGGGCACTCCACCGTCCGGTCCGCCGAAAGGACCGGCACCAGCCGTATGGCCGAGTCGAGCCACGGGGCGGCGCCCGCCTCCGGCCCGCCCGCTCGGACCGCACCGGGTGCGGAGCGGCATCGTGGCGATCAACCAGGCAGCCACGGTCGAGTACCACCCCCTCGGAGTCGTCGGCGTGATCGGGCCGTGGAACTACCCGGTCTTCACGCCGATGGGATCGATCGCCTATGCGCTGGCGGCCGGCAACGCGGTCGTGTTCAAGCCGAGCGAATTCACCCCCGCGGTCGGCGCGTGGCTGGTGAACAGCTTCGCCGAGGTCGTCCCGGACCATCCGGTGCTCCAGCTTGTCACCGGCTTCGGCGAGTCCGGCAGCTACCTGGCCAGGAGCGGCGTCGACAAGATCGCCTTCACCGGATCGGGC
>JAJYVV010000156.1 GCA_021791815.1 Bacillota bacterium
GACCGCAGGGCGGCGGCGCCAGCACGGGCACGATCGTCACCGACATCATCACCGGGTCCGGGCCGGACATCGTCGCGGACTGCTGCGGCGCCCTCGTCACATACACCCAGGCCAACGCCTTCGCCAACCTCACGCCGCTGCTGAAGGAGGCCAACCTGCCGCTCTCCACCTGGTCCAAGGGCCAGGTGGACGCCTTGGCCACGACCGAGGGTCAGTGGGCGCTGCCCGTCTACAACGGGCCGGTGGTCTTCGCGTGCCGCGAGGACATCCTCGACCAGCTCGGCCTGCCCTACCCCGATCCCTCCTGGACATACAAGGAGGCGGCGGCCCTCTGGACGCAGTGCGCCGGGACGATCCAGGTGGGCGGCAAACCGCAGCAGCGCTACGGCTGCAACTTCTGGTGGTACACCAACAGCTGGTACGCCCAGGCCTATCTCTTCGACGGCTTCGGCGGCGCGGAGATGGACGCGACCCGGACCCACGCCCTCTTCGACCAGCCCGGCGCCCTGGCCGCGGGCAACTGGGTCTACCCCCTGCTCTGGGACAAGGTGTTGGGCCCATCCACGGGCGACATCGCCGCTGGGACGGCCGTCTTTGAGACGGCCGGGGGATGGAGCATCCCCGAAAACGCGATCAAGTGGGGCAACACCTTCAAGTGGCACTACTACCCGGCGCCCATGTATCCGAACGGGCGGGCCACGTTTTCGAACAACGACTTCTGGGGGATGAACGCCAACAGCAAGCATCCGGACGAGGCGTGGCTCGCGCTCCAATGGCTGGCGGCCGGCGACGCCTGGCAGCAGTTCTGCATGAAGGCTTCGCTCCTGGCGCCCTCCAAGGTCTCGCTCTGGTCGGAGTTCGTGGCGCAGTTGGTCGCCGTCGCCCCGCCGCTGGCGAACCGCGGCCTGGAGTGGTACCAGGACGCCGCGCTGGGCGGATACGGGTACGCGCAGCAGTTCTTCAAGTACTCGCCCACGCAGGCGGACAACCTCATCGGCGGGCTGCTCGGCAAGGTGTTCGACCAAACGCTCACGGTGCCGAACGGGTTCGCGCAGGTGACGCAGCAGGTGAACGCGCTCGAGGCGGCGGGGGTGGTGGAGGCGGGCGCTGCGGCCAACGCCGCCAAGGCGTTCCCAACCAACGGCCCGACCATTGCCGCCACCGTGGCCGGGATCTGACGGGCCGGGAGCACCGGCCGGGCGGCGGGGACGAGGGGCGCCGACCGGCGCGGCGCCCCTCTCCGCGCGCCGGCGGGAGCCTCAGAGGTGCAGCAGCAGCGCCGCGAAGCCCGAGGCCACGCCGACCACCACCACGGCCGCCGCGACGAAGACCATGACGCGCACGGGGACCGCTCGCCCGACCATGACGAGCGAGGGCAGGCTCACCGGGGCGAGGGTCAGCAGCAGCGCGCCGGCGCCGCCGGCGCCGAGGCCGAAGCCGGTCAGCGTCTGGATGATCGGCACCTCGCCGGCGGTCGGGATGACGAACAGCGTGCCGGTCACCGCGAGGACGACGATGAGCCATGCCGCGTGGCCCAACGCCGGATTCATGGCGGGGAAGAGCCAGGCCCGCGCGGCGCCCACCGCCAGGAGCAGGACGGCGTACTCCGGCAGCAGGCCGATGCAGAGTTGGCCGATGGCCACGAGCCATCGGACCAGGAGGGGGCGGGACGCGCCGGGGCCGGCGGCCGTGGCGGCGGCCGGCGCCCCCGCGGCCGCTTCGGGGAAGATCCGCTCCGCGAGCAGCGCCGCGCCGAGGACAAGGATGGCGCCGGCCACGAACCGGAGCGCCACCCAGCGCCAACCGAGGACGAAGCCCATGAAGATCATGGTGGCGGGATTGAGCGTCGGGCTGCCGAGCCACCACGCCAGGGTGGCGCCGAGCGACGCGCGGCTCTTGGCGAGGCCGACCGCGGGCGGCGCCGAGCAGCAGGTGCACATCATGCCGGCCATCGCGGCCAGCCCCGCGAGGGCGGCGCTGCGGAACCCGACCCGTCCGAGCACGCGAACGAGCCAGTCGCGCGGCAGCAGCACCTGGACGCCCGCGCCCAGGAGGAGGCCGACGACCAGAGCCTGCCAGATGTCCTTCGCGTAGGTGACGGCGTAGGCCCACGCGGCGTGCCAACCCGGAGCCGGCGCCGCGGCCGCGTGCCCGCTGACGATGGAGGCCCCGATGCTGTGGTGGGCCGCGGCCACGAAGGTCTTGTGGAAGTATGGGTCCCACTTGGCGTAGAACACGCCGGCGACCGCGATCACCACGAACAGCACGGCGCCCCATGCCGCGCCCGCGCTTCCGCCCGGGAGAGGACGCGCCTCGCGCTCCACCATCCGGCCCGCCTCCTCGCTTCGACGTCACCGCCGGTGATACCCGGTGGACGGCCCCCAAGGCAACGCGGTATACGCGGGACGCATGGAGCGCGGTCCGCGGGCTCCTTGGAGGTGCGGCCATCGGCCGCACCTCCGGATGCGGACTCCGGAACGTCCGTGCTGGTTCCACAGGCGCCGCGCCGCAGGATGTGCCGCTTCCCGCACAGAAAGCCTGCGAGGGCGCCGTGGTCCGCCGGCCGCCCGCAAGGAGAGATCGCGCTGGCCTCCCGCCTGTGGCCGTTCCGCACCCGGCGGCGCCCCGGCCTCCCCGTCCCGCGGGCGCTGTCCGCGGTTTCCCTCGTCCTGGCCGGCGTGCTGGTCGGCGCCGCGTTGCCCCGCGGCTTCGCCCGGGCCGGTTCGTCGGATCCCCTGGCGGCGGCCGAGGATGCGTACAACCTGCTCCTGACCAACTTCGACGGCACGGTCTCCCCGGCGAAGCTGCTGGGCGGCGCGATCGCCGGGATGATGAACGCGCTGGGCGACCCGTTCACCACGTACCTCGCACCGGGGCCGGCGGACCAGAGCTTCAACGCCTCGCTCAACGGCCTCATCGGCATCGGGGTGGAGATCCAGGCGATGGCGGGCGGGTACGTGATCGACTCCGTCGTGGCCGGCGGGCCCGCCCAGGCGGCGGGCCTCCGCTCCGGCGACCTGATCGTGACGGTCGATGGCCAGCCGGTCGCGGGCCAGACGGTGGACCAGGTGACGACCGAGATCGGCGGCGCGCTCGGCACGCCCGTCACGCTGGGCGTCCTGGTTCCGGGCGGCACGGGGCCGCAGTCCTTCACGATGGAACGGGCGGACATCAGCCCGCCGACCGTCGTGGCGAGCAGCCCCGCGCCCGGGATCGGCATGATCCGCATCACCGAGTTCGGGTCCGACACGGCCTCGGAGTGGGATGGCGCGCTCGCGGCCCTGCGCGCCAGGCCCGGGGGGCTGCAGGGCCTGATCATCGACCTGCGCAACAATCCGGGCGGATACGTCTCGGCCGCCATCCACATCGCCGGCGAGATCGCCCCGGCCGGTCCCCTGCTGATCGTGACGCAGAAGACCGGCCCCTCCACGACGTACAGCGCGCCGGCCCATGCTCCCTTCCCGCCGACCGTGATCCTGGTCAATGGCGAGACCGCGAGCGCGGCGGAGATCCTCGCCGGCACCCTGCAGTGGAGCCACGCGGCCGTGCTGGTCGGGCAGCGGACGTACGGCAAGGGATCGGTGCAGCAGCTCTTCCCGCTGCCCAACGGCGGGGCCGCGAAGATTACGGTGGGCTTCGACGAACTGCCCAACGGCGTTTCGTGGGAGTACAAGGGCCTGACCCCCGACGTCGCCGTGCCCCCGCCGACCTCGGCGGTGGCGAGCCTGCCGGCCTTCGCCACCGTCGGCGGCCGCACCCTGCGGCCCGGGATGATCGGCCTCGACGTGTATGGGCTGCAGCAGCGGCTCGGCCTTCTCGGCTTCTACGACGGGCCGGACAGCGGCGTCTATGACCCGCTGACCGAAGCTGCCGTCGAGCTCTTCCAGCGCGCAGCCGGCCTCCCGGTCACGGGCACGATGGCGCCGGCCGACTGGACGGCCCTCGGCGTGGCGATGGGGGTCAAGGTGCAGCAGCTGGCGAGCGAAACGCCGCCCGACACCACGCTGCAGACCGGGTTGCGGGTGCTCCACGACCTCATGACCGGCGCTCCCCTGCCCGGCGCGGCCGGGGGCGGTGCGTAGCCGTGGGGGCCGTTGGGGCTGGAGGCCGGGCGGCGGACGGGGCGGCGTCCGGGCTGGACGCCGCCATCCCGCGCGCGGCGGCGCCCCCGGGGCCCGCACCCGCCACGTGGCCGGGGGCCGACGACGACGCGCCCATCCGCATCCCCGTGCGCGGGAACGTGCCGGCCGGCCCCGCGGTCCGGGCGCTGCTCGACACCGGCCCGATGCAGCGCCTCCGCGGGGTGCGGCAGCTCGGGGTGGCGCACCTCGTCTATCCGGGGGCGACGCACACGCGCTTCGAGCACAGTCTCGGCGTGTTCGCCCTGGGCCGCTTACTGGTGGGGCGCCTCATGGCGCGCGGCGGCCGGCGCTTCCTCGGCGACGGCGACGCCCATCATTTCCTGGCGGCCTGCCTGCTGCACGACATCGGCCACTATCCGTTCTCCCACACCCTCGAGGAGCTGCCGCCCCACCCGGAGGGCCGCGTCGCCGTGGCGCGGCACGACGAGCGCGCCCGGGCGCTCATCCTCGGCGACGCCGGGATCCGCGCGGTCCTGGCCAGCCACTGGGGGTGCGACCCCGAGCGCATCGCCGACGTCATCGACGAGCACGCCACGGGGGGCGGCGCCGTGGGCGCCCGGCTCCGACACATGCTGTGCGGGCCGCTCAATCCGGACCGGCTCGACTACCTGGAGCGCGACAGCCAGCACGTCGGCGTGCCCTACGGGCGCGCGATCGACGTCGAACGCCTCCTCGCGGCGGTCGACTTCGATCCGGGCGGTACGACGCTGGGTGTGACCGCCAAGGGCGTGTCGGCGGTCGAGACGCTGATCTTCGCCTCCTACCTGATGTACCGGGAGATCTACTGGCACCACGCGGTGCGGTGCGCGCAGGCCATGCTCAAGCGCGCCGCGGCGGAGGCGCTTCTCGGGGGCCAGGTCGACCCGCGCCGCCTGACCGCCGCGGACGACGAGCAGGCGGTGGCCCTGCTGCGCGGCTGCGGGAATGGCGCGACCGCGGAGCTGATGGGCCTGCTCAGCCCCGGGCGGAGCCTGTACCGGCGGCTCTTCGACGGGACGGCCCGGCAGGCCGAGGCCCTGCCGCCGGGCGAGGCCGGCGACCTGCTGCGCGCGTTGGCCGCCGCCGGATTCTGGGAGGCCGGCGACGTCCTGGCGGGCGTGGCCGCGTCCTACGCCCGCCGGTCGCGCGCCGACGTGCGGCCGCACCACCTGCTGGTCGACGTGGCCGGCCGGGACAAGGAGTTGTTCTTCGCGGTGCCGGTCCTCGGGCCGGGTCGGCGCACCACCACCGCCGATCCCGACGTCTCCCTCCTGGCGCCGAGCCTGGCCCACAATTTCGAGCGCCACGCGAAGCGCCTGCAGTTGCTCGCGCACCCGGACCACGCCCGGGGCCTGGCCGCGCACCTCGGCGTCCGGGTCTGACGCCCGCGCGCCGCCCCGGAGCCCGGGCATACGGAGGGAGGGCAAGCCGTGGCCCCGTCCGAGCCCCCGCCGCTCTCCCCCGAAGGGCGGGCCCGCGTCGTCGCCGCCGCGGCGGACGCGGCCCTGGCCGCCTATGCCCCCTACTCCGGGCTGCACGTGGGGGCCGCCCTCCTCGGGCGCGGCGGGCGTATCCACCGGGGGTGCAACGTCGAGAACGCCTCCTACGGGCTGACCATCTGCGCCGAGCGGTCCGCGCTGGCCGGCGCGGTGTCCGCCGGGGAGCGGGCCTTCGCCGGGATCGCGGTCGTCGGGCTGCGGGGGCTGCCGGCGGCGGAGGGCGCGGCGCCCGCGGGCGGCCCCCTGGAGCCGCTGCCCGACTGCGTGCCGTGCGGCGCCTGCCGCCAGGTCCTCGCCGAGTTCTGCGGGGACGACCTGCCGGTCTGGACCCTGAACGCGGCCGGCCTCATCGTCGAGCGCCGACTCGGCGACCTGTTGCCCAGCGCGTTCCGCCTGGCCGCCGGAGCGGGCCCGCAGCCCCCGGCGGGACCTTCGGCGACGGAGGAGACGGTGGCGCCCGCACCGGCCGGGGCGGGCTCCGGTGCGTCGGCGCCCCCGACGGTCCCCGCCGCCTCGGTACAGCCCGCCGTCCGCATCTGGACGTGGGACGGGGCGGGCGAGCCGCCCGCGGATCGATCGGTGGAGCGGGGCGCCGGGGGATCGGCGCTCACCGCCCTCGCGGCCGGGGAGAGCGCCGGGGCCGTGCGGCAAACATGGGCGCCGGCCCTGGCCGCGGCCCTGGCCGCCGCCGCGGCCGGGGCGCTGGAGGCGGCCCGCATCCCCGCGCCCGCGGCGGCGCCCCTCGCCTCGACGGCCGCCTCCGCGGGGCTGGAGGCCCCGGCGGTCATCGCCCTGGCCGCGGCCCTGCTCTGGCTGCGCACGGCTGAGGCGGCCCGCGGCTCGATGCCCTCCTGGCAGAGCCTGCGCACGCGCGGGGCCACCCGGCCCCAGCTGTGGGGCCTCGTGGCGCTCGCCGCGTGGCCTCGACTCGCCGCGGTCCTCGCCGCGTCCGCGCTCTGCGCCCTGGCCGCCGGGGTGGGCGCCTCGGCCCTCTCCGGCGGTGCCGCCGCCGTTCGCGCCTGGGGGGGCGCGGCGGTGTGGGCCGGCGCGGAGGCGGCGCTCCTCTGGGCCGTCGTCCTCGGCGCGGCCATCGCCGGGGCGCTGCGCCCCGCCGCGCACTTCCGGACCCTGGGCACGGGAGGGGACCGCCTCGCCCGCTTCTATCCCGACGCCGTGCTCGTGGCGGTGGGGGTCGTCATGGCCCTCGCGGCGCGCTCCTTCGTCACCGCCCCCGTGGCGGCGTCGCCGGCCGCGTTCGCCGGCCCGGGCTCGGCGACGGCGGCGGCCCCCGCCGTGTTCTGGCTCCTGCCCGCCGTCCGCGCGGCCGGGGGCCTCCTCCTGTTGGGGGCGGCGCTCGGCGCCGGCCGGGTGCTGTCGCTCCTGCTCCGCCAGGTGGAACGGCGGCGCGGCGACGTCCTCCGGCCCGGGTGGCTGCTGGCCGTGCGCGGGGCGGGTCGCGGAACGACGCGTCTCCGGCTGGCCCTGCTGCCGGCCCTGGCGGCGGCCGCCGTCGCGTTTTCCGCCTCCGGCCTGCTCGCCGTGGGGACCACGGACCGGGGCCTGCAGGCGGCCGCCGCGGGCGCCGACCTGCGCGTGGAGGCGTCGTGGCCCTCCCCCTGCAACTCCACCCTGAGCGAGCAGGCGGCGCAGGCGGGCATCTCGGCCTGCTGCGCCCGCATCGCCTCGCCCGCGGCCGGCGGCGCGTCGACCGCGGGCTTCCTGTCTCCCTCCGTCGCGTGCGTGCCCTTCGACGCGGTTCCCCTGCCCAACCTCGCCGAGATCGGCGCCGCGGCCGCCCCCGGCTCCTCGACGGCGACGCTCATGGTCGTCTCGGACCACTGGACCGGGCCGGTGGGACAGGTCGCCCTCGAAACGGTCGGTGTGGCCCCGGCCGCCGCGGGCGCGCTGCGCTGGACGGGCGTGCCCGACGCGGCGGCGGTGCGGGCGGCGGACGCGGCGCTCCTGCGCTCGACCGACGGGGCGGTGATCTCCAGCCGGTTCGCCGCGGCGACGGGCCTCGCGCCGGGGGACCGCTTCGCCACCCAGGTGCTCCCGAGCGTCCGCGTGCTCGCGGTCGTCCCCGACTGGCCTGGCCTCGGAGCCGTGCCGTCGGCCTGGGTCGCGGTGCCCCAGTCGGTGTTCGTCCCCGGGGTCCGCAGCTCGCGGACGTATGCGTACGGTGGCCTGCGCAGCGTCCTTCTGGTGGGGGCGCCGGGCCCGGGGCGGGCCCCCGCGCCGGGTCCCATCGAGGCCGCCCTGCGCGCCCAGGGGGCCACCGTCGAGGGCGCGATCGGCCCCACCTCGCCGGGCGGCGGGATGGGCTGGCTGCCCCTGGCGTGGGCGCCTGCGCTGATCGGGCTCCTCCTCCTCCTGCCCGGGGCGCTCCGCGCTTCCGGGGACGTCGATCCCGCGGCCTTCCCGACCGGAGAGGCCCTCGCTGCCCTGGCGGCCGGGGACACGGCGCCGCGGGCGCGCCGCCGGCTCCGCCTCCTGGCCGGGTGGTTCGGCGTCGCCTGGGGTCTCGCCGCGGGGGGAGCGGCCGGCGCCCTCCTCTGGGCGGCGGTCCGGCTCGAGCCGGCGGGCGTCGTCCCGGTCCGCTTCCAGGCCGCATGGGCGCCCCTCTGGGCCGCGCTGGCGGCCGCGGCCGTGGGGGCGGCGGCGCTCGCGGCGGGGACCGGCCG
>JAJYVV010000157.1 GCA_021791815.1 Bacillota bacterium
GCCAGGCTGGGTGAGGGAGCTTTGACATGCCAACCACAAGATCCTGCATGTGAAGGTCACATAATCCCACATGCGACGGCCGCGTCCTCCCCTTCCTTCCGTCAAGCGATTTCTGAAACACGCCCACCGTCGCGGTGCTGGAGACCGCCCTGCGGCGAGCCCGCGTCGGGCAGGCGGACCAGCTCGCCGCCCTGCGGCGCCTGGCGCGCTGGGAGACGGCGGGATCGTCCGGCGGGGCCGAGGGGTAGGCTGCCGCGCGGGCGTGACCGGCGAGGGCGGGCGGTCCGCAGCCGCCGGACCAGGCCGCCCTGAAGGGCAGCAACATTGGACCGGAAGCTCCGCAGGAGGGTCCGCCGCCACGGCCGAAAGCGCTGCATACCGGCCCGAGGGCCGGGGATGGAGGGACGCCGGTTTTGGAGCATGTCCACCTTGGCCGCAGCGGGGTCCGCGTCTCGCGGTTGTGCCTGGGCACGATGAACTTCGGGCCCGTCACCGCGGAGGCGGACGCGCACCGCATCATGGATCGGGCGCTGGAGCACGGGATCAACTTCTTCGACACGGCCGACGTGTACGGGTGGAAGAAGGGGGAGGGGATCACCGAAAACATCCTCGGCCGGTGGTTCGCCCAGGGCGGGCGGCGCCGTGAGAAGGTGGTCCTCGCCACCAAGGTGTACAACGACATGGGCGACTGGCCCAACGAGACCAGGCTGTCCGCGCTGCACATCCGGCGCGCCTGCGAGGACAGCCTCCGGCGCCTGCGCACCGACTACATCGACATCTACCAGATGCACCACATCGACCGCGGCTCGCCGTGGGAGGAGATCTGGGAAGCGTTCGAGGTGCTGCGCTTCCAGGGCAAGGTCCTCTACTTCGGCAGCAGCAACTTCGCCGGGTGGCACATCGCCCGTGCCCAGGAACTCGCGCGCCAGCGGAACTTCATGGGCCTCGTCTCCGAACAGAGCCTATACAACCTGAACGCCCGCACGGTCGAGCTCGAGGTCGTGCCGGCCTGCGAGGCCTACGGGCTCGGCCTCATCCCCTGGAGCCCCCTCGGCGGCGGCCTCCTGGGCGGCGTGCTCCAGAAGGCGGCGGAGGGCCGGCGGGCCTCGGAGGGCCTGCGCCGGCAGGTCGAGGCCAACCGGCCCAAGATCGAGGCCTACGAGGCCCTGTGCCGCGACCTCGGCGAGGAGCCGGCGAACGTGGCCCTGGCGTGGCTGCTCCACAACAAGGTCGTCACGGCGCCCATCATCGGGCCGCGGACGGTGGAGCAGCTCGATGGTGCGCTGCGCGCCCTGGAGGTCAAGCTCACGCCGGAGGTGCTCCAGCGCCTGCACGAGCTGTTCCCGGGGCCGGGCAAGCCGGCGCCGGAAGCCTACGCCTGGTAGGGGGGACCGGACCGTCCCGCGCCGCCGGCGGTCCGGTCCCGCGCGCCATGGTCCGGCGCGCGGGACCGGACCCGGGCCCGGGGCCCCAGCACCGCTCCGGCACCGGCGTTCACGATCACTTAACGATGCTTTGCTACGCTCGCGACGTGGTATGGATGGTCTGGCGGAGAGAGATGGCATCTCCGCCCATCCAGCTCCGCCGCGCCCCGGCGGTTCTGGTCACCCGTGCATCGATGGAGGTGGGGCCCGTGCGTCGCGCCGGGCGGTTCGCGGCCCTCGCGGCGGCATGCTGCCTCCTGGCGGCGTGCGGCGCGAAACCGTCGACCATGGCCTACGTCTACCGCGCCTCCCCGGGCGGGGGGGACGCCGGCTTCGGGGTCAACAGCGGGTCGACGTTCGGGATCGTGCTGGACGGCATCCGCGCCGGCCCGGCGATCGGCGTCACGGTCGCGCCGCCGGGCATCCTCACGGCCCCGACGCCGGACGGGACGGCGGAGGGCGGGGCCCTCTACCGCTCGGTGGCCCAAAGGGTGGGCACGGCGACGGTGACATTTCGCTGTGCCACCGCATGCGGCCTCGCCGGCCCGCTCGCGGTGCCCGTCCGGGTCTGGCCCTGAGCACGGACGGCAAGGGGACAGGGCAGAGCCGGGGACGACCGCCCTGCGCCGTCCCGGCCATGGGTCACCCGGGATGCGGCTGCGCCCCCGGCGGCACCGCTGCCGCGCCGGGCGCCCGCGTGGCGCCGGATCCGCCCAGGGACGTGCCCGATCCAGGGCCCGCCTGCATGCCGAGGACCAGCTGGGGCTCCGGCAGCGCCGGCCGCTCCGCCTCGCGCACGACGGCCGTGCCCATGGCCGCGAACTCGATGACGTTGGCGTCCCAGCCCCACGTGCCCTCGTCGAGGGCCACGCCGACCACGAGCTGGCCGCCCGCCGCGCGCGCCTCCTCCCCCATGCGCGCCATGGCCCGTTCCCGCGCGTCGTAGGTGGCCTGGGTGAACGCCTCCATCTCGGCGTTGCGGCCGACCTGCTGGATCCAGCGGGTCAACCCGAGGTGCGCCACGTGGTAGACGCAGCATCCGAAGGCGAGCCCGACCGGCCGGTAGCCGTAGCGGCGCAGCTTCCAGAAGTCCTGCCCCGACAGCGTGGAGGCGAAGGGCCGGCCCGGGTTCGCCGCCGCGCGGGCCTCCAGGGGGCCGATCGCCGTGCCCACGGCCATGAACTCGATCAGGCCTGCGCCCCAGGACGGCTGCTGGAGGTTCAGCCGCACGCCGACGACCCCGGCGGCGCCCAGCGCCTGGGCCTCCGCCTCCATGCGAGAGACCGCGAGCGACCGCGCCGTGTGCATGGCCTGGCTGAGCACCGGGAGCTCCATGTTCTCCATGATCCGCGCGCGCTGCCACCCCACGTGGTAGATGGAGGACCCCAGCGCCAGCCCGAGCGGGCGCAGACCCAGGACCTCCAGCAGCCCCAACTCGTCCACCGAGAGATCGCTCGTCACGGGGCCCTCGGCCAGCCTGCGCCGCGCATCTTCGCCCAGGGGCGGAGCATCCGGCACGGTCGCGACCTCCCCTTCCTCCGTCGGCCCGCGGCCACCAGTCCGGCCGGCTCAGCGCCGGCGCAACAGGCCGACGAGCATCCGCGCCGCCGCCTGCACGCCGCGCGCGAGGTCGACGCCGACCGGGTGCTCGCTCCAGCGCGCCTCCTCGTAGGCCCGGGTCAGGCTCCCCAGGGGAGAGGCCGCCGCCGGGGGCACCTCCGGCCGGATGCGCCGTTCGAAGCGGGCCGGCGTCTCCCCTGCTTCCCGCGGCAGGCCCGCGGCGCGCGCGCGGGCCAGGTAGTGGCCGTACGCGAGACGGACGGCCCAGCGCGGGCCCCTCCCGCCCCGGTCGCGGGCGGCCACGCCGGCCGGCACCCCGTCGCCGGCCCGGGGCCGGCGCCCTCCCTCACGCAACGCGCCGCCCCACATCCCGCCCGAAAGCATCGTGCGCAGGAAGTCGAACAACGCCAGGATCGCGTCCCACAGCCGGCGCAGGGCGCCGCGGATGCCTCCGGCGTCGGCGTCGAAGGCGAAGCGCAGGAACGTGACGACGGCGGTCACCAGGATCGCCAGCGCGCCCAGCGCCAGAAGGATGAAGACGACGCCGCGGTAACCGAGCAGGGCCCCGTTGGCCGCCACCCCGCCGCTGACGGTGGCCTGCGTCGGCAGGCCCACCGGAAGCCCGACGGCGAGGTGCCCCGGGCTGGGGAACCGCCCGACGCGCGCGGTGCGCCCCGAGGCCGCATCCTGTCCCATCAGCCAGCCCACGAGCGCCGCGGGCGCCGCGAAGAACCTCCCCGACAGCACCCGCGGCAGGCCGGGGATCAGCAGCGCCAGCGCCAGCGCCCCGCCGAGCGGGGCGAGGGCGGCGCGCCAGGCCTCGCGGCGGTCGGCGGCGGTCCACATGAAGCCGTCGGCCGCGGCCAGCCGCTCCGCGGCGCTCTGCTTCGCGGCCGCCGTGAGGATCAGTCCGCCCGCGCCGGCCGCCGCCAGCGCCAGGATCGCCGTCGCGCCGCCGGCATGGGAGAACGCGGCGGCGGCCGCCGCACCGACCCACGTCTCCAGGACCACCCGCCGCGTCTCGGGGGCCTGGGCCGACGAGTCGTCGCCGGGATCGTCCCCCGGGGCCGCGAAGAGGGGCGCCAGGTGCTTGCCCAGGGTCTCGCCGCAGCGGGCGGCGAGACCGAGCAGGACGAAGGCCACGGCCGCGTCCAGGATGCGGTTGGATGCGGCGCTGAACCCGAGCGCCAGGCCGCCCGCGACCAGGGCGCCGAAGACGACCGGCCTCCAGAGATCCGGGGGCCGCGACGCCCGCAGGGCGAAGCGCGAGGCGAGGCCGAACTCGGCCAGCGCGAACGCCGTCGCGAGCGCCGCGAGGAAGGGTGTCGGCGGACCCCCGCGCGGGACCGCGGCCCAGGCCCGGCCGAGCAGCACCGCGGCCCCGGCCACGTGCAGCGCGACCGCGCCGAAGGCGGCGCCGGCCACGGCCCGCAGCGGCGGCCTCGACGTGCCCGGCCCCCGGACCACGGGACGCAACCCCCGGCGCTCAGCGGTACTCGAGGCCATCGCGGGTGTGCACCTCCACGGCCTCGGGCACGTGCCGGCCGGCCAGGCCGGGCGGGCACCCGAGGCGGCGCTCGAAGCACACGATGGTGACCGGGTGGCCGCGGGCCGCCCACGGACCCAGCACCTGCCAGAGTTCGGGGCTGTCGCGGGGCACGAGCACGAGGGCCCGGGCGCCCCAGGCGAGGGAGCGGGCCTCCGCCCGCAGGCGGAGGTTGAACTCGCCGCCCGGCGCGTCCCGGACGCCCGCAAGCAGCTCGAAGGCACGGAGCGGCTGCCCGGGATCGGCCCGCGGCGGGAGCCGCAGCCAGGCGGGGGCCGCGGTCGCGGCCGTGCCGTGGATGCCGGTCTCCACCTGACGGGCCCAGGCGGCCAGGCCCACCGGCCGGTGGCCGTCGCACTCCTGGCGCAGCAGCGCCGCGGCCGTGGCGATGGCCTGCTCCACCGAAGCATGCCGCTCGCGCGGATCCCAGTCGTCGCTGGAGAGGTCGAGGAAGATCCACGTCGCACTCTCGCGGACGGGCGGAAACTCCCGGACGACGAGTTCGGCCCGCCGAGCGGAAGCCTTCCACGCCACGGCGCGCAGGGGGTCGCCCCGCACGTACGGGCGGACCCCGACCGGGAGGTCGTCCCGGAAGGGGCTGGGCGGATCCCGCCGCGGCCCCGTCGGCAGGCGGCGCAGCCGGGCGAAGCCGGGGACCGGGGGGAGCTTGGGGTAGACGACGAGGCGTCCGTGGACCGGTACGTCCGCCACCTGCTCGAAGAGACCCAGCCCGTCGCTGATGACGACCCGGGTGTCGCCCAGCCGGAACACGCCGCGCCGCAGCGCCGCGACGCGGAAGTCGAACGTCCTCGAGCCGCGGGGCCCCAGCGTGACGACGCGCCGGAGGCGACCGTGCAGGCCCTCGGGCAGGCGGGCCTCCACGAGAAGGAGCGGGACCGGCCAGCGGCTCCGGTTGCGGACGCCGACCTCGATCCGGGCCTCGCCGCCGGCGAAGACGTGGTCGTCGACCGGGCGGACCGTCAGGACCAGCCCCCGGGCGGCGGCGGCCACCGTCCGGGACGCGGCCCAGAGCACGAGGCCCAGCAGCGCGAGGAGGAACCAGGCGCCGCGGCCGCCCGCGAGGAGGGCGAGGCCCGCGGCGACCAGAAGGGCGCGCGGCCACGTCAGGACGAAGCGGGGCACCGTGCCCTCGAGGCTCGACGCGACGGATTCGCCGGGCGCGGGCTCCCCGACCAGGTCGCTTCCGTCGGCGGGAGCGCCCCCGCCGCGGGGCGCGGCGTTGCGCAGGCCCCTGACCATGGGGGGCGCTTCGGCCCGGGGCGGGCCCGTTCCTGTGGACTGCGCGGCCCGCGCGAAGGGGACCGGCGCTCCGTTACGGAATCGGGCCGGGGGCGGCCGCCGGACCCGGCCGCGGGGGGATGGTGCGCCATGGCGCAGCCGGACGATGGCGGTCGAGACCGCGGAGGCCGGCGCTCCGCCTGCGACGGGGACGCCGCTTCCCGCGGACTGCCGCCGCTCGCGGGCATCGCCACGATGGAAGAGGCGATGCGGCCGGGCCTCGCGGTCGAGGAATGCGTCCGCCGCCTCAAGCGCTACCACTACGCGCTGCGCCGGCTGCACCAAGTCTTCACGGCCCGCATACCGGCCGAGCCCCAGCTCGAGCTGAAGACGGCCTTCAGCCTGCACGCCCACCTCTGCGCGGAGCACGCCGCCGCCGTCGCGGCGCGCGTGGGCGAGATGCGCGAGCCGCCGCTCGGCCTGGAAGCGGTGCCCGACCCGCTGCTCGAGGTCTTCTTCGACGAGATCCTGGGCGCGCCGTCCACGGAGGAGCTGGTGGCCGGCCTGTATGGGAGGGCCGTGCCGGCCCTGCGCGCGGCGCTCGAACGGCACCTGTGCCAAACCAACCCCCTCGCCGACCACCCCACCGTACGGCTCTGCCGCTTTGCGCTCCTGGAGATCGCCGACATGGAGCGCTTCGGCTCCCGCGCCCTGGCCGCGCTGGTCGGCCCGGAGGCCCGGGACGGCATGGTCGCATGGACGGCGCTCTTGGACCGGTGCCTCGCCGGGGCCGGCGCGCTGGACGGCGCCGACCCTCCGGCGGCGGCCCCGGAGGAGCGCATCCACTCGGCCCGCCCGTATGTCTTCGACGGACGCCCGCGGCGCGACGCCCGCTTCCCCGACCCCTACAACATGGGCGTGAACGCCGAGGCGTTCCTCTACGACGAACGCTACGCCGCGCTGCCCAAGACCCTGATGATGTACTACAAGCGGCTGCGCGAGATCGACGTGCCCGAGGTGATGGCGGCCATCATCGCCGAGACGCCCGCCGAGGACTGGGGCTACTACCGCGACATGAGCCGCCAGCTCTGGGACGAAGCGCGCCACGCGCTCATGGGTCAGGCGGGGTTCGCCGCGCTGGGCATTGACTGGCCGAACCTCGTGCGGGTCAACCACACCTGGTCGCTCGGCCTCAACACCCAGCTGTCGGCGCTGGACCGGCACGCGGTCCTGTATTTCATCGAGCAGGGCCTGATGACGCGCACGGGCAAGCGCTTCGAGTGGGAGGTCGCCGCGGCCTCCGGCGACGCGCTCGCGCGCCTGTTCCAGGATTACGACTGGGCGGACGAGGTGCTGCACGCGCGGATCGGGCGCGACCGGTACGTCGCGCGCGCCGGCGGGCTGCGCGAGGCCGTGGACCGCGGCGACCGCTGCTGGTCGCGCGTGCTCATGGACTGGGAGCGGTGGCGGCAGGCCGGCCTGACGCGGCACGAGAACTGGTGGCCGAACCTCTACCGCGCCGCCTGCGCCCGCTGGGGCATCGCGCCCGATCCCGACGTGGAGGCGTTCGACACCTCCTACGAGGGGCGGCGGGCCGACCTGAAGACGGTTTCGGGTTGACGCGCCGGCACCCCGTCCGGGCCGCGCGCCGTTCGCCGCCCATGTCCGGGCCGAGGGCGGAGGGCCCGGGCCGCCGCGCGCCTCCCATCCCCCCTACAGCCGCAGCCCGTCCTCGAGATAGCCCAGCGCCTCGTCCGCCGCGGCAAGGATGTCGCCGCCCGGCAGATCCTCCAGGTGCCACACCAAGGACAGCAGCACGCCGACGACGGCGCCCACCAGGGCGCGGAGGGTGGCGTCGCGACCGTCCCGCCCCAGCCGGCGGGCGAAGGCCGCCTCGACGTCGTGGGTCGCGCCCGCCAACTGGGCGATGAAGCCCGCCCGCGGGGCCGGATCGCGCAGGACCAGCTCGATCCACTGCCGGGCTTCGACCCGTTCGCCGGCCGGCACATCGGAGAGCACGGACCGGACGGCCGCACGGAGGGCGCGCAGCGGCGGCACGTCGGGCGGTTGGGCGAGGAACGCCTCGACGACCGCCGGGTCGCGGTCGTCGCCCCACGCGAGGTCCTCCTTCGTCCGGAAGTAGCGGAAGAAGGTGCTCGGGGAGACCCCGGCCGACGCCGCGATCTGCTCGACCGTGGTCGCGGCGTTAGCCCTGCGCCTGGAAAAGCCGGAGGGCGCAGCGACGGATGGCGGCCCTGGCCTTCGCCTTCTTGCCCTCGCGAAGGTGCGCGCCGCGGGCCGGGGCTCGTCCGGGGCGCGCGCCGCGCCTCTGCTCCATGGGATCTTCGAACTGCGGTGACGCGGCCGCCTCGCCTGCCGGCCGCGTCACCGCAGGGGCACCCGGTCCGCCGGCGCGACCGCCCGGATAGGAACACGGCCGCCACTCCGGCCCTGGCCCAGAGGACTCGGTCGAGTCCCACCACGAAGGCGACGTGGGCCCCGCCCCGCAGGGCTGGAGACCCGAGACG
>JAJYVV010000158.1 GCA_021791815.1 Bacillota bacterium
CGGCTGCCATGTGGCGGGCCTCCCCACCCAGAGGCACCCGGGTAGGGCGACCCTACCATGGACCGCACCCCCTGTCCAGCGATTTCTTTGCCCGCTCCGCCAGGGGGGTCCTGAGCAGTTACAAGCATGACTCGCACAGCCGCACGAAGCGTCCGCGCTGCCGGCCCGGATCGGCGAAGCGCAGCAGCCGCGCGGGCCGGCAGGCCAGCAGTCCGCAGCCGTGGCAGAGCGCGCTGCCGCGCGGCGAGCGGATCGGCGCCGCAGCCGGGTACATCGGCATGCCCTCCTTCGGAAACGCCGTCAGGACGCAGAAACGAAACACCCCTGCACCGTCCGGTGCAGGGGCAGAGCCTGATGTGCGAACAACAAGCGTATGGTGGCGAGTGGGTCAGTACCTGGCGGGCGGGGCGTGGGCTACCTGTGGCCCCGGTTCAGCCGCCGCTCGGGTAGACGACCACGCCGTCCTCCAGCACCGTGGCCAGGAAGCTGTCCGGCTCGGCGGCGGCGACCTGCTCCGGCGTACGCGGTATCGCGTCTACGTCCACGTCCAGGGGCGGGATGCAGCCGTACAGGAGCGTATAGTCGGCCAGCGCGTCGCCGCCGAAGTCCGGCGAAACGATCAGCAGGTCGATGTCGCTCGCCTCAGTGGCCTCAGTGGCCTCACCCCGAGCCCGCGACCCGAACAGGATGACCCGTTCGACACGGACGCGCTCGCTGAGCGCGCCGACGAAATCCCTCACGACCCCTGCCACGTCAATTGCTGTCTGGCCCATGCGAGCACCTCCCTCGCCGTCTCGATCAGTGACTTTGCCACGTCAGCCGTCGTCCGCTGCCCGAGCGTCTTGCGGTCCTCCGGGTAGCGCGTTGCGACGTAGTACGGGGAAAGGGTCGCCAGCCGCCCGAGGAGTGCCTTGTCAGCCAAGCCTGCGCGGCCGGCGAGCGTGACGAGGTTATGGATCTTGGGTGGCACCCTTACCGCTTCCTGGATCACCGCCTTCAGCGCCTTCTCGGCCGACTGCTGCGCCTCGAAGCCTGCGTACAGGTAGCGACCCCCATCCAGCATCGCCTGGGCGGTGTCCAGGTCCTCGGCCGCGATCTCCAGCCACTCGCGCGTCGTCGGCTTCACAACTCGCCCCCAACGGTGATCGCCGTGCCGTCTTCCCGCATGATTTCCAGGAGCGTGCAAGCCACGTCGGTGAGGTTGTCGATCGCCTGACCGATGGACTCCCCCTCGGCATGGCAGCCCGGGATGACCGGGCAGACTGCCAGGTATCCGGGGCCGTCCTCCTGCGCCCGCACCTCCACGGGGACACGCACGGCATTTCCCCCTCGCGCGGCCATTCTAACGCAGCGCCCCGCTCCGCTCCAGCGGGTGCGCCTGCCTCCAGTCGTGGGCCGCCTCCGGCACGTAAAGGCTCCGCGACCGCAACACGGCGCGCTACCGCCCGGTGGGCGGATCGGCTGCGCGGCCGGGCACACCGGCATGCCCACCCCCGACAACGCCGGGGCGCGCAGAGACGAAACGCCCCCGCACCATCCCGTGCAGGGGCGAAGGCGTCAGCTACCTCTGGCGTGTCGGTCAGCTCACGGCAGTGGTCCGGACGCAGAAACCCGCAACCGGGCCACCGGCCCGTCCCCCGGAGCCGCGGCCCAACCGCTGCTCGGGCTCGCCGGCAACGACCGGTCAGGTCTGTTTCGCTGCAGGCTGTCGACCACGGACCCGCGGCCGCTCGATCAGCTTCCGGTGGGGAACGGACACCTTGGGGATGGGTGGCAGATGCACAGGAGCCTCCTGGGGCGCCGCCTTCCCCTCCGAGGTCCTCGGGCTGTCCTGCTGCCGCTCGGTCGCCACCGAATCACCCCGCCCTCACGAACAAGTATACCCCCGCGGTCAGGGCCAGGAAGAGGGCCGCCACGCCCAGGACGAACAGCCATACCTTCGCTCGCATCAGGCCGACATTGGCGTCCATGGCCCCTGCGATCTCCTTCATCATCGCGGCGCTTGCCCCGGCCTCGCTCAATCCTTCGGTGGCCACGTACAGGTAGAAGTCGCGCGGGTTCGGACCCACGTCGAATTGACGGTCCACCAGCGCACCGCTGCAGCCGCCGGCCGAGAGTAGGAGCAGGACGGCGGGCAGCCACCAGGTCCCCGCGAGGGAGCGCTGCAGGAAGCCGAGCAGGCCCAGCAGGATGCCGTCGAAGCTCAGGAGCCCGACCGCCTTGGCGTCGAGGCTGGCGGCGGCCTGGAGTTGGGCGGCCAGCTCGCTCTGCGCAGTCGCCAGGATCATGGCACTCACGCGGGCGGCCGCGCTCGGGCCATCGTCCTCCGGCACCGGATCACCCCCTCCCCCGCACCGGCCCGCCGTCGAGCGCCGCCGTGGCGCGGAGGCTGAAACACCTCCAAATTGGCCACTGATCGACGCCAGGTCTCCCGCACGGGGCTGCACAGCCGCGTGCATGCGCGGTGTGGCCCGTCTCTCCTCGCGCGAGGCTGCGCCTTCCCGCGCTGCACGGCATGTCTGCATGCGGCCGGTGCGCCGTGCCGGCCTCTGCGCCGCGGCTGGGCGCAGCGCGCTCAGGTCGGCGAGGAGCACATGCTCCCCACCACGCCGACGGACCCGCGTCTCGGCCGTCCGCCGCCAGTGGTGCTGCGGCTGCATGCCCTCGCGCAGGCGGCCATCATGGTCGCACGCCCGGACCCGCACGGCGTGCGCGTCCGGGCGGCGGATCGCCGCCGCCGGCAGCCCCTCCCACTGCGGCGTCATCGGCCCCGCCTCGGTACGAGGCCGGGAGCGGGCCCGCGCCCGCCCCCGGCCTGCCGGCATCGCCGGCTAGAACGGCACCGCCTCTTCCTCCGCGGCGGGCTCCTCGGCCCCGGCGCCCGCCGGCGCCGCCTTGCGGTCCAGGAACTGCACGTGCTGGACGACGACGGAGGTGTAGGAGACGTAGCGCGTGCCGCCGTCGGGCAACTCGCTCCGCTGGCTGTCGATGCGCAGCCGCCCGGAGACAGCGATCTGCTTGCCCCTGACCATGTGCTCGTGCAGGTTGGCGGCGTAGGTGCTGTCATCCGCACGCGGCCGCCAGCTGAGCACCTGGCAGGGGACGAAGTCCGCGCCCTGGTCCTGGCCGGGCCGGCCCACGGCCAGGGTGAACCGGAGCTTCATGCCCCCGTCCTGGCCGAGCTCCTGCAGCTCGGCGTCCCGGGTCAGCCGGCCGATCAGGACCACCGTGTTGTTGACCACCTGCGACGACCCCCTCGGACTGAATTTTGGGAACGCCCTCGCCTCGGGCTCGCCGCCGGGACGGCCGCAAGGGCCGCGCAGCGGCTCGTCTCGCCCTTGCGGCCGGTAGGGCGGTGAGCCAAAAGCGCGGACCTGCGCTACCGCCGCAGCTCGCGGACGGCGGCCGCGGGGACCACCCCGTTGGCGGCGCCGCTGGCGACGTATCCGGCCGCGGGCTTGGCCGACCGCCCCCGGGCGGCGCGCCTTATCGGCGCGCGCCGGGTCTCAGCGTAGGTGTGCAGAACGGAGCCCAGCGCCCGGATGGCGTCCCGCAGCAGCAGGTAGCCGAGGACCATGCCCAACCCGACGACGACCATGCTCCAGAACGCGACGGCGGCCGGGTTCTCCTCTGCGGCGACGGTCAGCGCGTGCATCAACAGGGCGATCACGGCGAGCATCCCCTCCCCCTGCGGTCCGGGCGGGCCGTGGGGACGGCGGCGCGCCCGGACCGGCTGTGCGGTCTCGGGCGCGCGCATGCGCGCGGATCAGCGTGTCGCGGCGGCGACGGGGGTTCGCGCGGACAGGGCTTCCACGGCGCGGCAGAGGTCGAGCCCGCCCCGCGGGTGGCCCACGTCCTCATGCACCGGCTTGCCGAGCGCGCGGGCGGTACGGCAAGTAAAGGCCGTACCTCCGCGGTCCCCGCCCTGCGGGAAGGAAAGGACGATGTCCGCGATGGTCGCGATGCCGACGTCGCGGGCCAGCAGCAGCCAGGCGCCGCGGCTGACCCGCTCCGGCACCGGGTGCAGGCGCCTCGCCTCGCGAAGCCACCCCGCGTGCTCCTCGGGGTCGAGGACCACGCGCCGCAGCCGCAGGTCTTGCCAGCCCTGAAACCGCTCCCAGGGGAGCACCAGGGTCACGCGCTCGGCGCAACCGGCCGCCTGGGCGGCGTGCACCGCGATGCTGTCGATGCCCGGCGCGCCGCCGGTCACGATCGGGTGCCCCGCCCTCAGCGCCGCCTGCACCGCCTCGCGGCAGCGCTGCTTCTGGACCCCGTTCGGATGCCGGGTGCCGACCACGGCCACGGTCATGCCGACCCCTCCCTTCCGATGGCGCCGCCGGCCTCGCGATGCCGGGTCCACCCTCCGTTCCGGTTCGGGTCGGATAGGAGGGCGGTGATCAGGTTTTCAAATTGTGAGGCTCTCGGCACGGCGCCGGTACGGGCGGCGCAAGGGAGGGGAGGCCGCAGGCCGGCCCTTGCGCCGGACGGGCCGGCGCCGTAGGTCCGCCCGTCCTGTCGCCCCGGCCGCGCCGCCGCCGGCGGGTGCGCAGCCGCCCTCCGCCTGCGGCGCAGGGTCGGGGCTTACGCCCCGACCCGGTCGAGCGCGACCCGCGCCGCCCACTCCAGCGTGCGGTCGTGCTCGGCGTGCGCCAGCTCGGCGACGATCTCCAGCTCGTCCAGCGCCGCCCGGCGCTCGTCCAACGTCTCGCCGTGCTCGATGCGGACCTGCAGAGCCTCCACCAGGTTCTCGTACCGTCCCACGGCCGATCCCTCCCTGCCGCGCGGGCTTCGGCCCGCCTGGGCAATCACGGCAGGGCCAGCCGCCGCGCGCCGGCAGGGATGCGCAGCACCGCGAGGCCGGGACGGCGCGACCCTGGGGCAGCCCGTAGGGTGGCAGGGTCGCCCCCGTCCCGGCTCCCGCGGCGGCCCCCGGAAGGGGCCGTCCTTGCCGAGCGCGCTCCCCAAAGGCGGCTGGCAGAATGGGGGGACCAGGCGGGCCAGCTCCCGGGGGGCTGGGGGGCCGCACGGGGCAGCATCTCGCCCCCCCAGGTGGGATGCGGGCTCGCCAGAGGCGAGCCGACCCTGCTCCGGGGAGGGCCCGCGGCGTGGGCCCTCCACGGCGAGGGGGGCGGCGCTCACCGCGCCACCGCCTGCAGCGCCCCGCAGCAGGCGGCGGCCAGGTCGGAGTTACGCGAGCCCCGCGCCACCTCGGCCGCCGCCTCCAACAGCGCCTGCCGCTCCGCCCGACCGCCGCGGCTGAGCACCTGGACCAAAGCCGCCTGAAGCTGCCGCGACCCCTGCGTCGTGCTCACCACCGTCGATCCCCTCACCGCCACCGGCGGGTCGTGCCCGCCTGGGCACCAGGGGAGGGAACCGGCGCCGGCCGTGCCCGTCCAGGCTGGCCCGAGCCACCGCGCACCGTCACGGCGCGACCCTGGGGGCCCCGCCACGACGCGCTGGCTGGCCAGAGCCCCGCTGGAACGAGGAGGCCCCCGCCGCCACGGGGCCATCCTCGTCGTGGTGGTGGTGGCAGGGTCGCCCCCGTGACGTGGGGCGCGGCGCCGCCACGACGGCGGCGGCCTGGACGGGCGCCTGACGGCGGCGGTTACGCTGGGAGCACCGGGCGGGCCGAGCCGTTCGCCCCGGAGCGGCTGCCTCCGTCCGGGGGCCGCCACCGACGGCGGCCCCGCGCGCCGCCGGGCACCCGCGCACCCCGACGCGCTCGGGCGGCGGGGGCAGGCGTCAAGCCGAGACCCCGCAGCCCCGGCGCCGAGGTGGCGGGGCGAGGAGGCTCGGCAGCCTGAGCGGGTGGCGGCGAGGCCGCCGGGAAGGCGGCCGGTCGCGCCCGCGTGCCCCACTGGCCCCGGATGCCGGGGGACGGAGCCTGGCCCCGTCCCCCGGACGCGCACCGTCACCCGCCCAGCAGCTCCTCCATCTCGTCCTCGTCCACCTCGCCGCCGCGCCGGCGGCAGCCGTAGCAGGTCTCGTTCCAGCGCGCGTCCTCCCGGCTCCGGTACCAGCCGGTGCAGCGCGGGCACTGCCGCCAGACCGGCCCGTAGCCGCGCCCGTAGGGCCGCTCGCCGAGTCGGGGCAGCGCCCGCCGGCACCCCCCGCAGAGCGCGTGCACGTGCCGCTCCATCAGGCTCGGCTGCCCGTCCGCGTCCCGGACCGTGCCCCAGGCGCCGCAGCGCAGGCACTGGCTGTACAGCCGCTCCTGGCCGTCGAGCCTCTTGCGTCGCTGCGTGACCACCAGGCCGCGCGCCTTCAGGTCCGCATCGGCGAAGCCCCCGTCGCCCGGGTCGAGGTTCAGCGCCACCTTGCCGACCCAGCGGCCTTCGAGGACGTGGATGTCGATCACGGGGCTCTCCACCCGGGCCTCGACCCAGGCGCGCCGGCCGCCCACGTACCGGGCGTAGCCGGAGGCGTCGACCACGTGGCCCTGCCGGTCGATGAGCAGCAGCCCCCGGCCCTCGGGGTCCCGGCTCGCGGTCCCGTTCAGGGTCACCCGCAGCCCGAAGCGAGCCCTCTCGCTGCCGAACCAGTCGAACGTCCGCTCCTGAACCGCCGTCGCCACCGCCATGTCCGATCCCCTCCCCTGTCGTCCCCTGGCGTCCCGTGCTCTCTCGCCCTCGCCGCCCCCTCGTGAGCCGGCTTGCGGAGGTCGTCCCTGGCTGTCCGCAGCCCCGACCCGCCCCGTGGGGGGAAGCCCGGCGGCGCTATGGGGTTGCCAAGGTGCTGGGGGCTGGGGTCGGCTGCCCGGTCCCGCGCCCCCCGGCGCAGGACCCGCGTACGAAGCGGGCGGTCGGCGCCAGAAGGCGCTGGGGAGGGAAGGGGTGTCGGGCCCGTACCGCCACTCGCTGGCGCACCCGCCACCCGCGCTGCCGGGCGCCGGCCGTGGGGGCGGCAGCCGCCGGCGGGCCGGGGCGGGAGCCCCGGGCCGCGTGCGGATGGCGGCGCGGGGAGGGATACCGGAGCCCGGGGCGCAGCGCCGGGCGAGGATATGCTCACCGCGCGCACCCCCGCGGCCGGGGGGCCGGCATCGTAGGCTGGTCCGCAGCCGGGGGGCAGGGCCTGGCGGCCGGTGCCAGCCCACCGCCGGCAACCACCGCCGACGGACCGCCCCCCCGCGCGGTCGGGGCCGCCCGGGGCAGACGGGGCGGACTCCGCTGCCCCTCACCCCTCGGCGGCGGGGGGCGACCGCAGACGGCGGCGGCCACCGACGGGCGCTGGGGAGGGGATCGGACCGGGTGGCGGCCACGCAACACACTGGCGCGTCCGGGCCGCGCGCCGTCCGGGCTGCGGGCCCGCCATCGGCGGTACGATCCAGCCGCCCCCACGGGACGGGGGGCGGCGCCGCGCACCGGGAGCACCCTGCACGGCGGCGGGCGCCGGCCTGGGAGCAGATGTGGGCGAACCGCCGGGACCACGGCCGCCCGTGGCGCGAGCGCGCACAGAGGGCCCGCCTGCCGCCCGTCGCACTCGCAGGAGGCGGCCGAGCGCCCGCCGCGCACGCGGGGGGGCGGGAGGCGCTGGACCAGGCCCGCCAGGAGGGCGGGCCGTCGCAGACCGCAGCGCCCAGCCGGCCCCACGGAGGGGGGCGGCGCCGCACCCCGGCGCGCAGGCAGGGCTTGGTCGTCAGGCCGAGCCCGTCGCACCCCCACGAGGCCGCCGAGCGCCCGCCGCGCATGCGGGGGGCAGGAGGCGCCGGTCCAGGCCCGCCACGAGGGCGGGCCGCCGCACAGCCGCACGGCCCAGCCGGCCCCACGGAGGGGGGCGGCGCCGCACCCCGGCGCGCAGGCAGGGCTCGGTCGTCAGGCCGAGCCCGTCGCACCCCCACGAGGCCGCCGGCAGGCTCGCAGTGGTATCACCCGCTACCTGACGTTCTACAACCACGAGCGGGGGCACCAGTCGTTGGGGTACCGGACGCCGGCAGAGGTCTACGCGGACCGGGAAGTCGCTGCGACGGCCGGAGACTGAGGCCGGGAGGGGCACACATGAACCGGTCTCCACCCTGTCGCCTGGCTCCTCCGATAGCGCATGAACACCAGACTATGGAAACAGAAGGAGGCAAGGGAGTAGCTTAAAGAACTTCGTTCAACTGTCTTGACACTGGGGTCCACCTTAGGAGCCGGTCATGATCAAACCACCGGGTTGACAGATCGCGGAGGAGGTGCGATGGTAGCGTCGGGGTGCTAACCGTTGGCGCCGGGGCTGGAGCCGCCGTTCTGGATCGGCGACCGGGAGTTC
>JAJYVV010000159.1 GCA_021791815.1 Bacillota bacterium
CGGTCGCCATTCCCCTGGTCAGTCGCACCCCCGAGCCCCCGCCGCTCCCGCCCCTTCGGCCCCTCCCCAGGGGGGCCTGAGCAGTTACGCCTGCAGTTCGTGAACGCGGCGGACGGCTGGCTGCTGACCAACGCCGGAGCACTGCTCCGCAGCACGGACGGGGGCCAGACCTGGACGGAGCTACCGATCGGCGCGTGAGCCCATGACCGCCGCGACGTCCGTCCGTGCAGGGCAGGCCGGGTCGCCCATCCGGCCAGCCCGGCGCGCGGACGCGCCCTGGGTGCCGCCCAGGCTGGCCGGCCCTGGGCGGGCCCAGGCTGTCGTTCCGTTGCAGGGCGCCCGCCGCGCACCGGCCGCGGGCGCGCGGAGACGAGAGGGGCTCCCGGCCCGGCGAGGCAGGGCGGCCCTTTCGCGCAGGGGACGTGGCCCTCCGCCAGGAGGGCGTCCCCGGGCGCTCCGTCGGGCGGCCGCGACACCGTGCCGCGCGGCCGTCACGGTGCGATCATGAGGCCGCCCAGGCCGAGTCGGATCGCGGCGCACGCGGGAGGCGGGCCCGCCGCCACGTCGTCGGCGGGGGGGTGCGGCGACCCCGCACGGATCGCCCCGGCGTCGGTGGGCGAGGCCCTGGATCGGCGGGCGGGTCGGCGGCATGGCGGCTGGATGCGCTGGCGGATGCGGCGGGGGGGGAGCCGTCCGGCAACCGGCTGGCACGGTTCGCCCACCGGGGCGGCCACACGGGCTCCCCACGACCGCACGTCGTCCCCTGCAACGCCGACCTCCTGGCGCGGGCGGGCCGGAGGCTCCCGACGGCCGAAGGGACGTGGGACGGCCTCTCCGGCTGTTGCCGCCGCTGCGGGGCCGCGGCCATCTCGCCCCACAGCCCGTGGACGCCGAACGGGATGGAGGCCGGCATCGTGGCCGAGCAGCTCGGCGCGGCGGAGGCGAACCTCGAGCCGATCCGGGAAGCCGCCGACTTCGTGCGCCGCTGGCGCCCCGCCTGCCGCGGCCGGAACCGCGGGAGCGCCGCGCGCTGCTGACGTTCTTCGAGGGACGGACCGCGTTTCTCCGGATCGAACAGGGCGCACCGGTCCCGGACCGTTGCGCGGAGTACGGCTGTCCGCCGTTCCGCTGGGGCGGAAGGCGGGCGGCGGGCAGCGCCCGGCGAAGGCCGGGACGGCCGGTCGGCCAGGGAGCTGCGGACGCGGGAGCTGGGCGCCGCCGACGGCGCCCAGCTCCCGGAGGCGATCGGCGGAGCCCAGGGGCCGGCGGCCTAGATCGGGATCTTCTCAGCCCCTCCACCGACGACGGTCACCGCCGAGGACGTCGCGGCGGCGTATCCGTCCTGCGCGTAGTCGGTCCACTTCGTGGTCGTCCCGGCGGACCCGGGGAGGCCGAGGTCGGGGCAGCTGCCGGCGGACTGGGCGGCTCCGCAGACCGTGATGCCGCCCACGTACTGGGCGAGGGGCGACGACGACGAGAAGTAGGCGGAGCCGTTGGTCAGCCACGTGGCGTTGTAGGCCTGGGGGATGAGGATGCGCTGGCTCCCGAGGCAGGTGTACCCGGCGCCCACCAGCGGCGAGAGGTATTGGCTGACCATCGCCGACACCGTCCAGGTGTCATTGGGCAGGCCCGAGGCGTAGTTGCGGTAGTTGCTGTCGCACCATTGCCCGCGCCCGCTCTGGGCCGGGTTGACGGAGAGGTAGCCGAGCACCGCGGCGTGCACCTCCGCCACGGTGGACCAGTCGCCCTCGATGTCGAGCCAGACGCCCCGCACGTCCGCGTTCCCGGCGTCGACGTACTCGGCCGCGACCTTCCCCGCCTGCTCGAAGGAGGCCGTGGACGTCGACCCGGCGCCGCAGGCCCCGACGCAGTTGCTGAACCCGACGTAGATGAGGGGCTGATCGTGCGGGGCCGCTCTGCCGAAGCCCTCCGCGAAGCAGTTCTCGGCGTTCTTGAGGACGGACTCGGCCCCGGCGAGGCCGTCCCGAGACTGCAGGCCGAGCGGGTTGCCGAGATCCAGCACGATCCCCGCGTACCCGTGGGCGGCGTCCCACGCGCCGTACGAGGATTGGCTGGCGCAGGAGCCGGTCAGGAGGAAACCCGGGGTGAACCACGTGTATTCGTAGTCGATCGCGACGCGCGGGGAAGGCGAGATGACACCCGCGAGCGGGGCCACGGTGGAACCGGAGCCGCCGCCGGTCGATGGCCCGGAGCCGCCGGACCCGGCAGATCCACCCGAGCCGCCGGAGCGCGCGGAGCCCGCGGAAGCGCTGGAGCTGCTGGCGTTGCCGGAGCCGCCGGTGCCGCCCGAGGCGGACGAACCGCCGGAGCTGGCGGAACTGGAGGAGCCCTTGGGGGTTGGGGAGCTGTTGGAACTGGGAGGGCTGCTGGAACGTACGGATGAGGACGCGGGGTGCGAGGAGCCGGGGGCCCCGGACCGGTCGGAGTCGCGCCAGGAGCCGTGGTGGTGCGGGACGCGATCCCGGTGAGTCGCCCAACGGGAGTCGTGGCCCGGGTCGTGGGGCGTGGCCGCGGCGGCCGGTGCGGAGGAGCCGAGCGCGAGCATCAGGCCCGCGGCTCCGGCCAGGGCGCCGAGGGAACGGCGAAACCGCATCGCGGGGCACTTCCCTTCGCGCCTACGGGGTTAGCTCACGGACGGCGATCCACCCGGCGCCGGCGGTACCGGGCGGTGCCCCGCGGGTTGGGGGGAGGGCGCCCCCTCCCCGGCCGCGGGGGGCGGGAAGCGGCGGCCGCACGGCCCGCCGAATTTCCCGCGCCGCGACCGGGGATGCACCCGACGGTGTTTCCCCGCACCCTGGACTCCCAGGGTTTCGGCGATTCGCCGTCACGCTAGCAGCTACCCCATATCCGGTCAGATGCGGTCCCGGGCCGCCGCGGGGCCCGGCCGGTGCGGGGATGGGCGCGGGCGGCCCCGGGCGGCGGCGGCCGAAGCGGCCCGCGGCACTCCCAGCGCGCGGCACTGGCCGGCGCCCCGCCCCGCCTCCGGCCGTATGGGCGGGAACCTTGGGCGCGAAGGGCCGACGGACCCGGCGGCAGGCGCGGCCGGGACCCGGCGGCGCCTGCCGACCCCGGTTCCCGGGACCTGCGGGAAATGCGTCCAGTACCGCGCGCGGGGCGCCCGCATCCCCGCGGGTGACGGGCGACATGCGCCGTGCCCGCGCGCCGGCCGGCCGCTCGCCGCTTTCCGCCGCCGGCCGTGGCCTGGCGCGCGGCAACATGTGCCTGCACACGGAGGCCGGCGACGCCGCGCCGGCAAGAATCGGCGCCGCTGGAACGGCCCCGCCGCGGCTGCCAGGCGCGTGCGCCGCGGCCCACCGGTCCAGGGAGGCCGCGGAGCCGCCCGGGCCGCGCCGCCCAGGACTCGGCCGCCAGCGGAGAGAACGCTGTCGGCGGCACCACCCGGGCCGCCGCGTCCCTGCCCGCCCCGCGGAAGGAGGCCGACGGTTGCCGCTCGAGCCCGACCGCCCGCTGATCGTCCAAAGCGACCACACGCTCCTCCTCGAGGCGGACCATCCGCAGCACGACGCGGCGCGCGACGACATCGCGCCCTTCGCCGAACTGGTGAAGAGCCCGGAGCACGTCCACACCTACCGCATCACGCCCCTTTCGCTCTGGAACGCCGCCGCCGCCGGCCTTTCGGCCGACGCGGCGCTCGCGGCGCTCGACCGCTGGAGCCGCTACCCCCTGCCCCAGTCCGTGCGCTTCACCGTCGAGGAACAGATCGGACGCTTCGGCCGGCTCCGGCTCGTGCAGGAGGACGGCGCGCTCCACCTGCGGGCCGACGACCGCCTCCTCCTGCTGGAGATCGCGCGGCAGCCCTCCGTCGCGGTCCACCTCGACGAGGGCGCGGACCCCGCCCGGGGCACGCTGCCGGTCCGCACGGGGGCGCGCGGCCTGCTCAAGCAGGCGCTCCTGAAACTCGGCCACCCCGTCGAGGACCTGGCCGGCTACGTCCCCGGGTCGCCCCTCGCGGTCGCGATGCGCGACGTCACGGCGCCGGCCGCGGGGGACCACGCCGGCCCGCGGGGCGAGCCCTTCTCCCTGCGGCCCTATCAGGTCGCCGCCGCCGACGCCTTCTGGGCCGGCGGCACCGCCCGCGGGGGAAGCGGGGTCATCTGCCTGCCCTGCGGCGCCGGCAAGACCCTCGTCGGCCTCGCGGCCATGGTGCGCGCGGGCGCCCGCACGCTGATCCTCTGCTCGAGCACCACCGCCGCCCACCAATGGATGCGCGAGATCGTCGCCCGCACGACGCTGCCCCCGTCGGCCGTGGGCGAGTACACCGGCCTGCGCAAGGAGGTGCTGCCGGTGACGGTCAGCACCTACCAGATGCTGACCAGCCGGCGCGACGCCGGGGGCGGCTTCCCGCACATGCACCTGCTGGGCGAGGGCGACTGGGGCCTCGTCATCTACGACGAGGTGCACCTGCTCCCGGCGCCCGTGTTCCGCGCCACGGCGGACATCCAGGCGCGCCGCCGCCTGGGCCTCACCGCCACGCTCGTCCGGGAGGACGGGCGCGAAGACGACGTGTTCGCCCTCATCGGCCCCAAGCGCTACGACACGCCCTGGCGGGAACTCGAGCACGCCGGCTGGATCGCGCCCGCGGAGTGCCACGAACTGCGCGTGACGCTCCCCCGCGATCTGTACCGGGCGTACGCCATGGCGTCCGGCCAGGCCCAGTTCCGGCTCGCGGCGGAGAACCCGGCCAAGGAGTCTCTGGCCGAGCAGCTGATCTGCCGGCACCCCGACGAGCGGGTGCTGGTCATCGGCCACTACCTGGAGCAGCTGCGCCGGGTCGCCCTGCGCCTCGGGGCGCCCGTCCTGTCGGGCGCCACCCCCCAGGCGGTGCGGGAGCGGCTGTTCGCCGAGTTCCGCGACGGCCGGCGGCGTGTCCTCGTGGTCTCGCGGGTGGCGAACTTCGCCGTGGATCTTCCCGAGGCGTCGGTGGCGATCGAGGTCTCCGGCCTGTTCGGCTCGCGGCAGGAGGAGGCGCAGCGGCTGGGCCGGCTCCTGCGGCCCAAGGCCGACGGCCGGAGCGCCCGCTTCTACGCCCTGGTGAGCCGGGACACGCGCGAGCAGGAATTCGCCGCGAAGCGCCAGCTCTTCCTCGCCGAACAGGGCTACCGCTACACCATCGAGGTGGCCGAGGCCGGATGACGGGGCCCGGAGCGGGGTTCCGCGGAGGGGCGCGGTCGGGAAGGGGTGGGCCGCATGGCGCGGACCCAGGGCACCGGAGGCGGGCGGCGGGGAGCCGGGTCGCAGCCCGAGGCCGTCGCGGCGGCCCCGGACGACCTCGGGGCGGACGAACGGGACCTCCTGCGCATCTTCTGGACGGCAGAGGCGCTGCCCCGATCGCGGGCCCGCGGCCCCATGGCGGTGGCGCTGGACGAATTCGCCCTCGGGGCGGCCTGGCTGCGCCTCCGCGAGGGGCGCACCGGGCACATATTCGCCGACCAGGCCACCCAGGACCGCGTCGACGCCCTCGCCCGCGGGCTTGTCGCCCAGGGCTACCTGGTCGGGCCCGGACCCGGAGAGCGGACCGTACGCCGCCCCTGGGACGGGCCTCCGTTCGCGCTGTCGGGAGCCGGGAGGCAGGCGGTGGCCGCCGCCGTGCCGCAGTGGTGGTCGGCCGAAGGCTTGCTCGTGCCGGCGGCCGGGGTCCAGGCGCGACCCGCGGTGGCGCCGGCCGAGGCGGTCGCCACCTTCGCGCGGGTGCTCGCCGTCGCGGACGGCCTGCCGCTCGCCGGCGCGGGACGGCCGACCCGGGCGAGCCAGCGCGAGTTGGTCCGCTGCCTCCCGCCGGCCCCGGACGGCCCGGCGCCCGCGCGGGGGCGGTCCGGGACGGGCGGCGGCGAGGCGGCCCCCGACGGGGAGGAGGCGGCGGCCCCCCAGAACGGCGAGGCCGCGACCCCGTGGGCGGGTTTCGAGCCGAGGCTGGGCATCTGGCTGGCCACGGCGGCGTACGAGGGGCTGCTGCAGAGGGATGGGGCGACCGGAGCGCGCGGCCGGTGGACGGTCCCGGACGTCGGCCGGTGGCTGGACCTGCCGCCGGAGGAACAGTGGGCGCGCCTGGCGCGTTCCTGGGCGCGGGCGGCGGCCGCCTCCGCTGTGGCGGTTCTGGCCGTCGGCCGGCTGGCGGGGCACGCGCCCGGAGCGGCGTGGCTCGTTCCGGACCGCCTGGTGGACTGGCTCGACCGCCACGGAGGCGGCGCGGCGCGCATGGGACCGCACCTGCGCGACGCCGTGGTGCGGGCGGGGGCGGACCTGGGGGTGCTCGCCCTGGGGTCGGTCGACGCGGGGTCCGCCCGCGGCGGGCGGAGCCCCGCCCTCGCCTGCGCCCTCACGCAGGCGGGCGCGCGGGCCCTGCGCGGGGAAAGCCCCGCGGGGTGGCCGCGAGCGGAACCCGCCGCCGCGGCCTCCGACCTCACGGTCGTGCAGCCCCTGGCCGCCCTTCCCCGGGCCGCGTACGGCCTGCGCCGGGTGGCGGAGTTGCAGGGCATCGACCGCGTCGCCAGCTACCGCCTGACCCAGGCGGCGTGGACGGCCGCGCGCGCCCGCGGCGACGATCCCCTCGACCTGTGGGATGCGGCCATGGAGGGCAGCCGCCAGCCGGTCCCGCAGAACGTCGCCTTCACGCTGGAGCAAGACTGGTCGGACGAATCGCGGAGGGCCACCGTGGAGACCGTCCTGCTGCTGCGGTTCCCCGCGGAGGAGGTCGCCGCCGCGGCGCGCCGCGATGCCACGCTGCGCCAGGCGGTCCGCGAGCAGTTGACGGCGACGGCCTGGGTTCTGGATCCCGGCCGCGAGGCGGCGGTGCGGCGCGTCCTGCAGAAGTTGGGCATCGCACCGGACGCGGGCGGGGACCCCAGGGCCGAGGTCGCCGCGGCGGCGGGGCCCGGCCGACACCCGCCGCTGGCCGGCGCCGGGAGCGGCACAGCGGGGTTCCGGCTGCCGTGGCCGGGCCCCTTCGGCGCTCCGGAACACGGGGGCGGGCCGGAGGGCCTGCTCGGGGGCGACGACGCGCGCGCGGTGCCGCCCGCCCTGGTGCGCATGCCGTCCCAGGCGCTCTATCGAAGGCTGCGGCTCGCGAGCAGGAACCGGGAGGAGGTGTGGGTGGACCTGGCGGAGGAAGGCGTGGTGCGCTTCCTGCCGGAGCAGGTGACGCGCGCAAGCCTGTTCGGGCAGTGCCGGGGCTGCGGGCGCACCCACTCCGTGGAACTGGGCGAGGTGCGCGCCATGCTCGACGGGCAGGCGGGCGAGCGGTGAGGCCGCGGCCCGGCCCAAGCCGGCGCGGAAAGGCCGCGCCGCCTGGGGCCGCCGGGGCCCCGTTCACGCCCTGGCGTAGAGCATCCGCAGCAATTCCTCCGCCACCTGGGGCCGGGCCTCGCCGCAGCGCGGGCAGGCCGCCCCGCCCGCCGGGATGTTCAGCCAGTATCCGGCAACAGCGTCGCGGGTGCCGAGCACGTCCTGGTAGAGGGTGGCGGCGGCGACGCTCTGGCCCGAGGGATTCGTGCTCAGGCCCGCCAGCACCACGATCCCCGGATGCCCGGCGCGGGCCTGCGCGGCGGCGGCCTCCACGAAGGCCCGGTAGGCCGCGACGTCGCCCTCCGCGCCCTGGGCCTGGACCTCATAGACGTCCGCATAGGCCGCCACGGCCCGGGCGATGCCGAGCGCGAGGAAGGTCCGGTAGGCCGGGCCGAGGGGTGCGGCGGCGGCCGGCGATGGCGGGACGCCGGAGGAGCCTCGGGCCGCCGCGACCACGGGCGCCAGGTCGGTCGCGGGCGTGGCGATCAGGGTCAGACCCAGCGCGTGGGCGAGCAGCGCGGCCTGACGGACGTACGGGGCCGGGTCCCGCTGTTCGCCGGTCGGGGTGAAGGGCCAGGCCTCCTGGTCGAACACCACCGCGCGGATCCGCCCGCCGGGTCCCGACCCGGCCAGGGCCGCACGGAGCGCCGGGTAGCCGTCGGCGCCGATCGCGATCGGGCTGCGCCAGCCGGCGAGGAAACCCGGCGGCTCCGCGCCGGCCAGCACGTACGTGTCGGGGTTGTCGAAGGCCGACTCGGCGAGCGCCCGGCCCCCCGGAAGGGCGAGAAGGCGTTGCAGGGCCGGCGCGGAGATGACCCAGCGCAGGGTGGCCGGCCTGGCCCCCGCGGCCCGGCCGCAAGCGGCGAGGGCGGCCACCGCGGCGGCGAGCGCAAG
>JAJYVV010000160.1 GCA_021791815.1 Bacillota bacterium
GGGCCTCCCCACCCAGAGGCACCCGGGTAGGGCGACCCTACCATGGACCGCACCCCCTGTCCAGCGATTTCTTTGCCCGCTCCGCCAGGGGGGTCCTGAGCAGTTACTCGACGTCTTCGGCTACGTGCTGCTGGAAGACGCCCTCGCGCCGGACGAAGTGGCCGACCTCGCGGCCGCCATGCGGCGGCTGGCGGCCGAACCGGACCTCGAGCGCAGGGGCGTCTACCACTGGGAACGGGGCACCCACTACCGGCACTTCGGGCATCTGGTGGAGTACGATCCGGCGTTCCTGCGGCAGGCCGCCCACCCCCGCCTGGTCCCGCTCGTCGAGGAGGTGGTGGGCGGGCGCGTGCGGGTCGAGGAGACCGAAGCCATCATCAACCGCCGCGACCCGGACTCCGACCCGGAGGAGATCCGGCGGCGGGGCACGGTGCCCACGGGCTTCCACACCGGCGCCGAGCATGGCTGGGGCACCTTCGAACAGGACGGACGCTTCCACTGCCTCTTCGTCAAGACCATCGCCTACCTCACCGACGTCGGCCCCGAGGACGGTGGCACGGCGGTCATCCCCGGCAGCCACCGCTGCGGTTGGCCCCAGCGCGCGATGATCGAGGCCGCGTCGGCCGATCCGGCCCGCCTCGTCCACCAGGTCGTGGCCCGCGCCGGCAGCGTGCTGCTGTTCCCCGAGTCGCTCATCCACAGCACCACCGCCATCGCCAGCGACCGCGAGAGAATGATCGTGGTCAGCGGCTACACGCCGACGATGCTGCAGGTCTGGCCCGGCAACGAGATCAGCCCGGACTTCGCCCGCGGGCTGCCGGACCGCGAGCGAAACCTGCTGGTCCCGGACCGCGCGTGGCCGTGGCAGCGGGGCGTGTAGGGGGCGCTCCGTTCCCGGCAGGGGAAGCCCCTTGCCGGCGGCGCGTGGATCGGCGTGGCCGGCGTCGGCACCGACGGGATGCTTGCGCACGCGGACACTGAGTTGCAATGGGCGGTGGACCGGAGCCACCGGGCCTCGGCCGAGCGGGCCTGGTCCCTCTGGCCCTCCGCCGGCCGCGAGGCCGCTCGCGGTCCCGACACCGGACAACCCCGTCGGGGTCCGGGTTGCGGGCCGGCGGCGGCGTGCCCCATCCGGTTCGACGGTGTGCGGTTGCGTCTAACCCGGCGGCGCCGAGTGGACCGTGCTCGTGGCGTCCGGCGGGGAGAGTGGCAAGTGGCCGCCATGGGGGTGTCGGCCGAGGTGCGGGCCGCGCGCCCCGCGCAGACGGTCAGGCACCTTGACCATCGCCGCTGCCGCCGTGCGGCGTATCCAGCAGGCTCGGGATCGGGGCCGCCGACAGCCGGAGTGTGTATCGTCGCACATGCGCCGATGGGATCAAATGTTCTCGGACTGGGCCAGAAGGAAGGCCCCGGCCTCTGGCCAGGAGAACTGCCTGGTGAAACCGGCCGCGTCGAAGCAGGAACCTTCGAGCTGGAAACCATCCGCAGTGGCGGGTGGAAACAGAAGACTATGAAAAGGGGAGCGGATATTCGCGTGGCGAGGCACCGCGTGGCCCAGGTCGGGGTCGGCGCACGGGGCAAGATCCATGCCGACGCCTTGCTCCAGCTCTCCGACCGCTACGACCTCGTCGGGCTCTGCGACATCGACGCCGGCCGGCTCCGCGCCTACGCGGCCGCCAAGGGCCTGCCCGACGGTCTGCTCTACGCCGACGCCGAACGCATGCTGGCAGAGACGCGTCCGGAGGTCTTCTGCTTCGCCACACTACCCGACCTGCGACTCCCGATGGTCGAACTCGGCGTGCGCCACGGTGTCCGGGGCCTCTCCTTCGAGAAGCCCATGGCGAACTCGCTGCGGGAGGCTTGGGCTATCGCGCGCCTCTGCCGCGACCATGGCATCCGGGGCGTGGTGTCCCACCAGCACAAATACCTGACGTCGTTCCAGAACTGCCGGCGCCTGCTCGACTCCGGCGCCCTGGGCCGGCTGGAACGCGTCGAGGCCACCTGCCAGGCGTGGCTGGGGCAACTCGGCACGCACTACATGGACTACGTGCTCTGGGCGAACGGCGGCAGCCGGGCGAAGTGGGCCGTCGGCCACGTCCACGGCCGGGAGCTTCTGGCCGACTCGCACCCGTCGCCCAACTACACGATGGGCCACGTGGAGTTCGAGAACGGCGTGCGCGCCTGGTTCGAGTTCGGCCGTCTGTCCGCGTCCCACATGGCGCGCGGCAAGTTCTGGCTGGACGACCGCCTGACGCTCTACTGCAGTCGGGGCCACGCCTGGGCCGACGCCGACGGTCGCTGGGGCGCCGTCGCCAGCGAGACCCTGGGCGGGGAGGGCCCGACCTGGGCGGAGCAGGAGCCGACCCGCCTGCAGCCGCTGTACTATGCCGAACTGGCCGACTGGCTGGACGGCGCCATCGACCGCCACTCGTGCGACGTGCAGATGGCCTACCACGGCTACGAGATCCTCAATGCGGTGTGCCTGAGCGCGCTTGACCACGTCCGCGTGGACCTGCCGCTCGACCCCGCCTCCGTGCCCGACGTCTTCGCGCGGATGCGCCGGGAGTTGCCGGAGTGTCCCGAACGGGAGGAGTGAGGGACTCAGGCTCCGATGCCTGTGCCCCGGGCGCTCGGGCTCGAGCCCAGACGGAAACCGGCCTGCGGCAGATGGGATCCCGGACATGGGGGCGAGGCCCGGAAGGCACGGGAGGCGCGGGCGGCCGGGGCACATGAAGCATGAACAGAGACGGACCGACACCCCGGCGGTGCGTGCCCCGGGCGCCGCCGGGGCGGTGCCGCTCCAGCGCTGCACGGAAGGGGTCCTCCGCCCAGAGCCCGGCCGCTCTGAGGCCGCGCTCCCGGCCCGGGACGGCGCTCGTTGGGCGGCTTGGGCGGACATGGTGGCGCGGAGCGGATCACGGACCGTTCCCCGGCGGCGAGCCCGCCGGGGAGCGGTGCGCCCTTCGACCGCGCCTGGGCCCTCGGCGGCGCCCGGCGCGAGGCCGGCCTGACGGCGCGAGAGGCGTTCGTCGCCCGCCATCCGGTGCCGGCGCTTTGCAATCTCGCGCTGGCCGCCGGGTACTTCGACGGTGGGCCCCTGTGGATGCGCGGCTACGCCGCTTCCACGGCCTCCCGGGACCCGAGCGCGCGGAATCCGGGGCGTTTGTCGCCACGGCGGAGGCCGCCCTCGGCCCGTGAGGGGGGCGGCCGGCCATTGCCCCCGGGGCGCGCGGAGGCGCAGCCGCCGTCCAGCCCCGGCGCGCATGGGGAGAGGGGCGGCAGCCATCGCCGCCCGGACCCGCGCAGCCCCTCACCGGGGGTCGATCGTCGTCCGGAGGACCGTCGGGCGGTCACGTTCCCCGAGCGTCCGGAACGCCAGCCGCACGAAATTGTAGGCTCCGTTGTTCCATACGTCGAAGTTGTGGGTACCGCCCCGGATCAGGACCTGGTGGCAATCGCCCAGACGATCCCCCGCTGCCTCCGCGAGCCCGGAGAGGGATCTCTCGTAGCCGGCCTGCAGGAGTCGATCGGCCTCGCCGCACGTGACGTACAGCAGGGAAAGGCCGTGCCCGGAGGAGGCGAGGCTCCTCCCCAGCACCGTTCCCTCGCTTGTCGTCGGCGCACTGGAGAAGGCCCCCACGTACGCGAACAGATCGGTCATCCCGGGCGCGAGGACGGTCGCCGCCAAGCCGCTGCCCCGTGCGGGCGGGACGCCGACGCAGGTCGCCGCGTCACACCTGTGGCCGCCCACACCCAGGTTCAGGGCCTGCATGCCCCCCATCGACAGTCCGGCGAGCGCCCGGTGCGTGCGGGGCTCCGCGGCGGCGCCGCAGGGGGAATACGTGCGCTCGATGAATGGGATGAGGTCGTGCCTCAGCTCATAGTCGAAGTAGTAGAACCCCAGCATATTGGTTGCGGAGGAGTTGAAGGACGTGTCCATCCAGTCATGGGAGCTCCGTCCTTCGGCGAATACGACGATCAGCGGTGCGATCTCCCCGCCGTCGATCATGTGATCCAGCAGGTTGGTGATGACGAAGCCGCCGTCCATCGCGCGGTTGCCGTCGAGCCACTCACGCCGGTTTCCGCCGACGCCGTGCAGCAGATACAGCGTGTTGTATCGAGTGGTTCGGTCTCGGACGTCGTAGCCCGCGGGCAGATAGATGCACACCGGCTTGGTGATGGGGTCGCCTGCGACGACCTCTCTTCCCGCTGCCGCCGCCCTGACCGGTTGGTCGGTCACAAGCTGCCGGGATGCGTTGATGTAGTTGGCCGCAGGGTATTCAGCCTCCACAACCGTGCCGCCATGGCCGGCGGCGATGGGTTTCGTGGAACGCTCAGGGGTAGGCGTGACCACGATGCCGGCCACGATGCATCCCTCGCCTCCGTCGTCGTTGGCTGCGATCGGCGGCCCGGGTCCGCGGGTGGGACGTTCCGGGAGCCGATCCCATCCGTCCGGCAGCCCGGCCCGCAGGCACCGACGGTCCGCCCCATGCCGCGACCGGCGCGTAGCCGCAGGCCTGCTGCGCTGCCCCCGGCGGGGGCCGCAGGCGGCAGGCCCGTCCCTCGGCCACGAGCGTGCGGCACACTTCGTCGCCGCGCACGCCGGGCAGGTAGGGTCGAGCACGACCACGTCATGGTCCGTGACCGCCGCGTGCACCAGGGCGTCGGCACCGTGCAGCCCCACGCCGCGGGCCTGCGCCACATCGATGCAGACCGGCTCCACCACCGCGACAAGTATCGCAGGGCGGCGGTCACCGCCCGGTCCCAGCGGCCGGTGACCGCCGCGGGGTCGCTATGCCGCTTGGATCCCCAGCACCTCGGCATGCTGGCGCAGCGCCTCGCGTACGTGCAGGTCCCAGTACTCCCACGTATGGGCGCCCGGGTGTTCATGGTAGCTGTGCGGAAAGCCAATAGCCACCAGGTGCCGGTGGAAGTCGCGGTTGCGTTCGACCAGTCCGTCGTCCACGCCGCAGTCCATCGTCAGGCGCGGCAGCCCCGCCGCGGGCGGCGCCTGCAGCAGCCGCTCGGCGATCCCGTACACGTCATCCGCATCGGCCTCCTGCGGCGAGGCGCCGTCGTCCACCAGCCGCTGCCGCGTGCCGAGGCCGCTGCTGTGCGCCCAGATCGAGGCGTACAGATCCGGGTGCTTCAGGCCGAGCCGGATGGCGCCGCCCCCGCCCATCGACAGGCCACCGATCGCCGCCGGCCCCGGCCGGACGTGGAACGAGGCCGCCACGTGCGCCGCGAGGTCCGCGGTCACGAAATCCTCGTAGCGCTCGCCGCGGCTGCGGTTGCGCCACCCGGAGACCCCGCCGTCCGGGCACACGGCGATCAGGGGGTAGGGCGCGACGTGCCGCACCAGGCGTCCGAAGACGACCCAGGCCGTGTGGTCGTCCGACCTGCCGTGCAGCTGATACAGCACCGGGAACGGGCCGGGACCGTGACGCGGCTCCGGCAGGATGGCCGTGTACGTGACGTGCCGCCCCAGCGCCGCGCTGGGGAATTGCATCGTGGCGAGGTTCATGGCCGCTCGCTCCCCCTTCGTCCGGCGGCTTCGCGCCACCCACCCCGGCGGCCTGCCGCGCGCGGCCGGGCCCGGACGCGCGCCCGACCGGTTGGCGCGGCGGGGGGCCCGCGCCCCGAAGCCCGCCCCGCCCACCCGCGCCTATCCCAACGTGACCGCCATGACGTTGGGCTCGAAGGCCCCGGGATTCGAGCCCGCGTCCGTGAAGACGATGCTGTCGAGCACCTTTCCGGGGCTCGGCACCGGCACCCGGTACTCCATGACGCCGCATCCCGGGGTCGTCGGGCTGCCGCTCGGGCTCCAGCGGTCGACGGGCACGAAGGCCGCGACGCCGACGACGGCGCCGCCCAGGCTCTGGGCGCACCAGTCGTCGATGGTCTGGCGCACGGTGTCGCCGCCGCCGCCGCCGGCGTAGTCGAACGTGATGTCCGCGACGCCGGGACCGTTCCCGGCGCTCCCCACGAAGTACAGGACGCCGTACCTGCGTGCCGGCACCCGCACCGTCACCGTCCGGCCGTGCTCCGGCCCGAAGTTGAACGCCGACTTCACCGCGGTCCGCCCCCCGCCGGTGGCCGGCATCCAGAAGGGGACGCCGCGCACGGACGCCACGCCCGCGGCGCCGTGGTTCGGCCACGCCGGGTCCTGCGGGTCCAGGCAGTTGCCGCCCTGGTCGAAGCAGGGCGCGGGCGAAGTCTGGCCCGCGACCCCGAAGACCTGCTCGTCCAGGGGCAGGCAGACCATGGTGAACCCGGCCTCGGCGCGAACGGCCGAACCGGGGCGGCACGACGGGTTGGCGCCGGCGGCCCCGGCGGCCGCCATCGCCTGCACGACGCCGCCGGGATGGGTCACCAGATGCAGCAGGGCCCGGCCCAGGTCGCCCAGCGGGTGCGGCACCTGCTCCGCCACGGTGGGCGGCGGGCCGGTGGGCGGCCCGTCCGCCGCGTAGACGCTGTAGCCGCTGACGCTGCGGGAGTAGTGGTAGTTGGCCTCCAGCGCCGACGTGATCAGCGGGGAGTTGCCGTAGCCCCCGAGCCCCGACCGCGTGATGACGATCGCGTAGTAGCGGTCGTCGATCGCGTCCACGAAGGGCGTGGCCTTCCAGGTGCCGTCGGAGTATGCGACGCTGTACTCGAAGGGCTGCCATTGCATCTGGTGGCCGCCCTGCACCACGACGCCGTACGGGAAGTCGATCCCGAGGACCGGGCCGTGGACGGTCTCCAGGTAGTCCACCATCGCCCGGTCCTCCGGACGGCTCCAGGTCTTGGATGGGTGGGCATTCGCGAAGTCGGCGGCGGGCGACGAGCGGAGCGAGGGCCCCACGACGAGCTGCGTGGCCCGCTGCAGGAGCGGCAGGCGCGCCGGCAACCAGGACGGCGGCGCACCGTGCACATACAGGAAGATCATGCCGGGGATCGCGGCCTCCAGCGGCCAGAGGGGGAAGGGGGCCCGCCGGAAGAACGTCCGCAGGCGGCCGACGAAGAGCGCCGCGCAGGCGGCGGTCGCGGCCTCCAGGGTGTAGTAGTAGTTGTTGGCGGCGCCGGTCTTGCCGATCGTGGCGAAGACGAAGATCGAGCCGAGGAGCCAGATGGGCCAGAGCACGTTCCCGGTGCCCAGCAGCCCCGCCGCGGCGCCCGCCACGGCGAGGGGGAAGGCGAAGCGACCCTCGTTGCTCATGAAGTTGTGCCACGATCCGAGCGCGCCGCCGAAGCTGTAGGCGTTCTCGTTATCCACCACGGTGTTCAGGTAGAATGCGCCGTGCGTCCAGATCTGCAGCGCGACGAAGACGGCGAAGCCGGCCGCCGCCGTGACCACCGCCACCGTGATCGCCCGGCGCCAATCCTTGACGAGCAAATAGCAGAACGCGGCGAAGACGCCGTCGACCATCGACTGCCGCGTGTATATGGTCAGGATGGCCACCGGCACCGCCCAATAGACCTTGCGCGTGCCCGCGTAGCGCAGCACGAGGAAGACCGTGAGCATGGACCAGAACAGCGCCAGCGAGTCGACGCGGTTGTACGGCCCCCATGCCCAGATGCCGTCGCGCATCGTGATCAGGATGCCGAACCCGAGGATGCCGGGCAGCAGCTGGCCGGTCCCCTGCCAGACGATCAGGCCCACCAGGATCGCGGCGCCGATGATCGAGAGGGTCGAGACGAGGCGTCCGGCCTCGAACGTCATGCCCACAAAACGCATGAAGATCGCCGAGACCAGGGCGAAGACCGGCGGGTAGTTGCCCACCGTGAAGGGCGGGTGCTCCCCGAGCTGGTAGATGTTCGCGCCGCGATAGGCCGGGTCTCCGCGCGCGAACAGCAGATGGTAGAGGATGACCTCCTGGTTGAAGAGCGGCCCTTCGCCATAGTCGTTCTGCTGGTTGACGAGGAAGCCCCACTGCATGCCGTGGAGCCAGAAGCCGCGGGCGTAGTGGATGCACGGCCAGACCGCCGCCAGCAGCGCCGTGCTCATCAGCAGCGTCCAGACCAGCCGGGCCGGGTGGGCGGCCCAGCCCTCGACCCGCGGGCGGACCCGCTCCGCGACGGCGGCCGCCGCCTCGGAGGCGGCGCGGCCGCACCAGGCGCCGGCCGAGAGCGCGGCGGCCG
>JAJYVV010000161.1 GCA_021791815.1 Bacillota bacterium
CCCCCCGCCGGAGCCTTGACCGTCCTCCGACCTACTCCGTCGCTTCCGCACCGGCCACGCCCAGCTTCTGACGCCCCGGCACATCCGTCCGCAGGCACCCACGGCCTCGGCGTGCACTGCGCCGCACAACTCCCGAGCCATGGCTGCCCCGTCGCTGCGCTCGCGTTCTGGATGGTTTATGGGTAACGACAAGGGGTGAGGGGGTTTCCGCCGGCCCCATACGGGGTGGGCCGGGCGGCCGGCGGCGGGGCGCCGAGCCGTGCTATGCCGCTTTCCATCCCAGGCCGGGGGTGCTGGTCGTGGCCGCGCTGGTGGAGATCGACCGCGGGGAGGCCGCGAGGCGGGTCGCGGCGGTGTGCGCACGACTGCCGCAGGTGGCGGCCGCCTACCTGTTCGGATCGGCCCTGGGACCATGCCGTCCGGACAGCGCCGACCATCGGCGGGCGAGGGCGATCACGCGCGCTTTCGGGCCAGGCTCGCGCTCGCAGGCGAAATGATGGAGGCGCTGGGCACGCTGGACGGGCACCCCTTGGAGGTCTCGGTGCTGGACGAGGCGCGGCCCTTCTGTGGCATGCGCGTTCTGGGCAGCGGGCGGCCGTGCTTCGTCGGCGAGCGCGACGCGTACACGGACTGCCTGGAGCACATGGCCCAGTCTTACAGGGAGAACGCGCCGCGGCACCGCGCGGCCGAGGCGGAAGTCCGCGCGGAACCGGCGGCCGGCCATGCCGGTTGACGTGGCTCGCGTTCGGCAACGCGGCGAGCACGTGCGCCATCCGCTGCGCGCCCTCCGCGCACTGCCGGCCGACCTGACGAGAGAGGCGTTCGTCGCGCCCCGCTACCTTCCGGCCGCGGCGCGCGATCGGTTCCAGACGGCCGTTGAGGCCCTGATCGATGTGGCCTACCATCGTTCGGCCAAGCTGGCGGATCACGCGCCCGCGGACGCGCACGATGCCTTTCTGACGATGGCGCTGGAGAAGGTGCTCGGCGCGGAGCGGATGCCCGATACGCCGAATCTGGGTATCCCCTTGACTGCCACACCCCCAAGATGTAGTGTCGCGCCGTGGACGACTATCCGGGCACGTTCCTGGAGTTTGAGGAGCGATTTGCCACCGAACAGGCCTGTCGGGAATACCTGGCGCAGGTCCGTTGGTCTAATGGCTTCCGCTGTCCTACTTGCGGGTGTGCGGAAGCGTGGGTCGGAGCGCGTGCGATGTATCGCTGTGTTGGCTGTCGCCACCGCGTCTCGGTTACTGCGGGAACGATCTTTCAGGACACGCGCAAACCCTTGCGGATGTGGTTCCGAGCCATGTGGTGGATTGCGAGCCAGAAGAGCGGTGCGAGCGCGCTAGGGCTGCAACGAGAACTAGGTCTGGGTAGTTATGAGACTGCGTGGACATGGATGCACAAGTTGCGGCGGGCGATGGTGCGGCCCGGACGAGATCGGCTCAGCGGTCGCGTGGAGGTAGACGAAACCTTTGTTTGGGGTGAAGAAGAAGGTGCCCGTGGTCGAGAGACCGAGACTAAGGCTCTCGTGGTCATAGCAGCCGAAGAAGATGGTCCAGGCGTTGGCCGGATCCGGATGCGGCGGGTACCAGATGCCACGGCAGACAGCCTGCAACCTTTCGTTATCGAGGCCATCGCGCCGGGCAGTGTCGTTCACACGGATGGTTGGTCATCTTACAAGGGGATACAGGGCAAGGGCTACGTCCATGAAGCCACCCCTCTGGCGGGAAAGGGCGCAGGGGCCGCCGCGGAGCTCCTTCCCCGAATCCACCTTGTTGCCTCGCTTCTGAAGCGCTGGCTGCTGGGCACGCACCAGGGAGCCGTGAGCATCGAGCACCTAGACTATTACCTCGATGAGTTCGCCTTCCGGTTCAACTGCCGAACCTCCCGATCCCGTGGCCTCTTGTTCTACCGCCTCGTGCAGCAAGCGGTGGATCTGGACCCTGTACCCTATAAGCAGATCATCGCTCGGGCCATTGGGCCACAGAGCCACAACCACTACCAGCAGTAGGTGTGGCAGTCAGAGGGATACCCAGAACGCCGAAATGCTTCGATTCCACAACAGCGTCGTCCACGGTTACCTCCTCGTCGACGGTGGCCAGCTCCACGACATGATCGGCGACAGGGACCTCGCGGACATCGAAGCCGTGCTCGAGCGGTTCGAGGCGGCCGGGGATCCGGATGGGGAGCCCGCAGGGGCCGGGCACCCGGACGGTTGACGGGATCGCCGGGCGCACCCGGCCCGGGGGCACGGGTGGTGGACCATGGCGAAGCTGGAGACCCGCGTCGTGGAGGCTGCCGAAGAGGCGCTGGGGCGGCAGAGGTTCGTGGCGCCGCTGGACGTGCTGGTGGGCATCGGGTGGATCGCGCCCACGCAGGTGGCGTTCTGGCGGCAGGGCCGGGCGGAGTCGTTGGAGCGGGAATGCGCGGTCGGCGCCGAGCGGATGGCCGAGGCCGTGGCCCTGCTGCGGCGGTGGGCGGAGGGCCGCGGGCTGGTGCCGAGCCAGGCGGCGTACGTGGCGCGCACCCGGGACCGCGGGGTGCTGCGGTTCACGGACGGGGGCGAACCCGAGGACGAGATCGCCTACCGGACGCACTGGATGGCGCCGGACCTGCCCGCCGTTCAGCGCCAACGGCTGGCGGAAAAGCAGAGCCGACCTCCCGACCTCGTGGTGATCTGGCCGCTGCACCAAGACTGGTCGTGCGCGGAGTGTGGCCGTTCGGGCGGGCTGCTGTGCATGGAGGGGCCCGGCGCGCTGTGCCTGCGTTGCGCGGAGCTCGACCACCTGCTCTACCTGCCCGCGGGGGACGCGGCCCTCACCCGGCGGGCCAAGGCGGCCGGCGGGCTGCGGGCGGTGGTCGTCCGTTTCCACAGGTCGCGGGGGCGCTACGAGCGCCAGGGATTGTTGGTGGAACAGGCGGCGTTGGAGCAGGCCGAGGCGCAGTGCCTCGGCAACGAGGAGGCGCGGGCCCGCCGGCGCGCGCGGGAGCAGGCGCGGCGGGAGGCGTGGGACGAAACGTTCGAGCGCGACCTGGCGCGGGAGGTGCTCCGCCTGTTCCCCGGGTGCCCGGAGCCGCGCGCCGCAGCCATCGCGCGGGACGCCGCCGCCCGCGGCGGCGGGAGCGTCGGACCGAGGGCCGCGGACGGCGGGTTGCCGTCGGAGGCGGTGGCGCGAGAGGTGGGCGCGGCCGTGCGCCGCCAGGACACGCGGTACGAGGCGCTGCGGATGGCCGGGGTGCCCCGTCTGGATGCGCGCGCGGAGGTCCAGCCCGTCGTGGAGGCCGTGTTGGAGCGGTGGCGGCGGGGGTCGGGGTGAAGCCGGGGCGACGATCCCCCGGCGCGCACGGGAGGGCGCCCGCGGCCCCTCGCCCTCAGCCCCGCCCCACGGCCGCGCCGGCCTGCAGCAACGCCACGAGCCCGCCACAGAGGAAGAAGGGGGCCAGGGGCAGGGCGTCGCGCAGGCCGCGCGCGCGGACGGCCAAGAGCACGGCGGCCGCCAGCCCGGACGCGAGGGACATGGCGAAGATGGCGATGATCGCCCCGCGCGGCCCCAGCACGAGGCCCAGCGCGGCCGCCAGCTTGGCGTCACCCCATCCCACGCCCCCGCGGGAAGCGAGCACCGCCATGGCCGCGAGCGCGCCGAGCACGGCCGCGGCGGCGAGCGACGCCCCGAGGGGCGCCAGCGCCGCGCCCTTCCAGAGATGCGCGGCCGCACCTACGGAGGCGAGGCCCAGGGTCAGGGCGTTCGGGATGCGGTAGGCGTGGAGGTCGATGGCGGCCGCCAGGCAGAGACCCAGCGCGCAGGCGGCGGCCTCCGCCAGACGGCCGCCCGGGCCCAGACGCCAGGCGAGGCCGGCCCAAACCGCCGCCACGCAGAGGGCCAGCACACCGCGCGGAAGGCGGCTGCCCTCGCGGCGCGCGTAAGCGCCCCCCGCCCACCCGGCGCACGCGCCGAGTGCCGCCGCGAGAATCGGTAGCGCCGCGCCCGTCCCACCCGCTACCATCCCAGGGCCACGCTCGTGCCGCCGGCGGTCAGGACCCCGCCCCGACCGGCGGTCACGACGAGCCCGACCGGCAGGCCGCCCGGGGCCGGCGTGAAGGCCAGGGTGTATCCGCCGGGGCGCGGATCGTAAGAGAACGGACCGGCGGCGCGCGCCAACACGGCGGGGCGCCCCAGGCTGTCCCGCAGTTCGCCGGCGAGGAGGGCCGCGCGCCCCACCGCCGGTGGGAAGGCGCCGTGCTCCACGTCGTACGTCTCCAGGGCAGCCGCGACGGCCCGGCCGGCTCCGACCGCCCGGAGCAACTCCCGTTCGCGGAGCGCGCCCGCTCCGGCGCGGACGCCGGCGACTAGCCCGAGCACGAGCGCGGCGGCCGAGGCGGCGGCCAGCCCGACGCGGAGCGCCGGCCGGCCATGCGGGGCGCCGCCCGGCGCCCGCGGTTCCGCCGCGGCAGCCAGCGTCCCGCCCCCGGCCGTCCTGGCCATGCCCCGCCTCCTGCCGCGCCCCGGAAGGGCCCTCCCCTTCCGTGTATCGGGCCGGCCGCCGCGGGGCGTGAGTCCCGGCGGCCGCGCCCCTACCCGCCGCCGGCGGCCTCGCAGGCCCTTTCCAGAGCCTCGGCCACGACCGCGGCCGGATCTGCCCCGGCGCCCCCCCCCGGCCCCGGCGCGCCGGGGCCCGCAGGGAGGTGCCCCAGGTCGAGCGCGTCGGCCGCCCATCGCCGCAGGGCCTCGCGGGCCCCCCCGGCGAGCGCCGCCCGCACCGCCGCCGCCGCTCCGGACCACCCCGGCGCCTCCGGCAGCTCCCGCGCCAGCACCGGAGCGCCTGCCTCCTCCGCGTGGCGCGCCGCCAGTTCCCCGTCCGTGCCCGCATGGCCGGCCCGCCGGAGCCGGTCGGCGCACCCTTCGGCCCAGGAGCGCAGGAACGCAGCGAGGCGGGCCTCGGCCCCGAGTCCGCCGCCGGCCTCCGTCCGTTCCCGAAGCTCAGGGCCCCCGTCGGGCGGGGCCGGGCCGCGATCCCCCACAGCGCAGATCACCATGGCCTCTGCGCTGTCGGCGTACCCGATGCGGCCGGCGCGGGCCCGCACCACGGTGCGGCCGGCGGCCGGCCGCATCGGCTCGGTATACAGGCGCCAGGGGGCCGAGGGCCCCTCCCCCAGCGCATATTCGATGGACGCCCCCGCCGTCGCGCAATACAGCTGGACGAGCACCGGGCCGGCGCAGGCCACGGCGCCGGCGACGGGCTCCGTGCCCGGATGCCCGGGCCCCAGCAGGACGAAGCGGGGCGTCGCCGTGCGCGGCTGCACCCCTCCCGGCCACATGCGGGCCGCGAACTGCTCCTCGGGAACGTCGCCCAGGTCGCCGCACTCGGCGCGCCAGGCATCCAGAGCCGCGCGCAGCCGCCGCAGCGTGCCCTCGTGGGCCGGGTCGGCCGCGAGGTTGTGGAGTTCCTCGGGATCGGCTTCCGTGTCGTACAGCTCCTCGGGCGGCCGCGGCGCGAACAGGGCCTCCTGCTCCGGCCGGAGGGCCCCCTCGGCGTGCAGGCGCCACAGTTCCTGCATCACGGGATGGCGGTTGCGGTAGGGGTTCCAGCCGAGCCGCGGGGTGCCGGGGTGCGCGTTCCAGATGTAGCGGTAGCGCCGATCGCGCACCGCCCGCACCATGTCGGGGGCCTCGTCGTGCCGGTCGCATCCCGAGTGCACGTAGTCGCGCGGAGCCGCGGCGCCGCCCAGGAACGGCCGTCCCTGCAGGTGGCGCGGCACGGCCAGCCCGGCCAGGGCCAGGACGGTCGGCGGCAGGTCGATCATGCTGACGAGCGCGTCGGCCGCGACCTCGCCGGCCGGGACCCGCCCCGGGCAGGCCACGATCAGCGGCACGCGGGTCCCGCTGTCATACGGGTGGCGCTTGCCACGCGGCAGCCCCTCCCCGTGGTCGCTCCACAGGAACACCGCGGTGTCGGCGCGGAGGCCGTCCTGGTCCAACTGCGCCAGGATGTCGCCGACGCGGCGGTCCGCCGCGGCGAGGTTGTCGTAGTGGCGGGCCAGCGCCTCGCGGGCGGGCGGGGAGTCGGGAAGGTAGGTCGGGAGGCGGACGGCCGCCGGATCGGTCTCGAGCGCCCGGCCGGGGCGGGGCCACATGCCGCTCTCATGGGTCACGTCCAGGTTGAACACGGCGAAGAAGGGCTGGCCCGCCCCGCGGTGGCGCCAGTGCGCGCCGCGCCGGCACTCGTCCCAGGCCGTGCATGGCGGGTCGAACTGGTAGTCCGTCTTGGCGTCGTTGGTGCAGTAGTAGCCCGCGGCGCGGAGGTACTCGCTGACCGTCCGCACGTAGGGCGGCGGCACGACGGCGTAGGGCAGCGGCAGTTCCGGCGCGTGCGGCCGGACCTGGCCGGTGCGCATCTGGTGGGCGCCCATCGCCGTGGCGTACATGCCGGTGATCACGGCGAAGCGGCTGGGCGCGCAGACGGCCGCGGTGGCGAAGGCCAGCGGGTAGCGGCGGCCGGCGGCCGCCAGGGCATCGATGTGCGGCGTGCGGGCGATGGCATCGCCAGTGCAGCCGAACCGCGGGCTGGTGTCCTCCATGGTGATCCACAGGATGTTCGTGGGGTTGGCCACGGAACCGGTCGCCTCCCTCCGCGGGTCAGGGGGCGGGCTCCCCCGGCGCGGACGGGACCGGCTTCGGCCACAGGGGGGCGGGTCCTGCGGGCCGGAACGCGGCGCTCGCGGCCGGGCGGCGAAGGACCCTCCCGGAAGCCGCCCCGCGGACCGGGGCCGCAGACGCGCAAAGGCCCCGTCGGCGGGCGCGGGCGTGTCCGGCAGGACCTTCCGTATCGTGCGCGTCGGCCTCCCCCGCGGGCATGGAGCCATGGCCCAAGCAGGACCACGGCTCGGGAGGCGTCCTGGGGTGCCATCGTCGACGCGCAGCGATGGGCCGGACGCGGCCGCGATCGACGCGTGGGCGTTCGGCGGTGTGGAGGAGGCCGCGGCGCGAGCCCCGGTGCGGCGGACCGGCGCGCCGCCGGCCGCAGCGGGTGCGCCCCGCAGGTTCACCGGGACCGCGGGCGAAAGCCCCACCCGCTGGCCTTCGGCGGGAGGGATGCGGGCGGTGGGCGGCGCGACGCGCGAGGGAGCACGGGAGAGCGCCGCGGCCCGTACCGCGGGGCCCGGCCGACCCGCGCTGTTCCTCGACCGCGACGGCGTTCTGAACCGCCTCCTCCCCGGCGCCTACGTCACGCACTGGGGCCTGTTCGAGTGGCTCCCCGGGGCGCGCGACGCCCTCCGCCTCGCGCGGGCGCGGGGCTGGCCATGCATCGTCGTCACCAACCAGGCCGGGGTGGGCAAGGGGCTGCAGAGCCAGGACGAACTCGACGCGGTGCATGCGCGCATGCGTGCCGACGCCGCCCGGGCCGGCGGCGCCATCGCGGCCGTGTACGCGTGCCCCCACGCGCCCGAAGCGGGCTGCGCATGCCGCAAGCCCCGTCCGGGCCTCCTGCTCCGGGCCGCGGCCGACCTGGGCCTCGACCTCGGCCGTTCCTGGATGATCGGCGACTCCCGCGCCGACCTGGCGGCCGCCGAGGCGGCAGGCGTGCGCTGGCTGCTGGTGCGCACGGGCAGCGGGGAGGACACGGCGCGCGGGGAGCCCACCGCGCGCGCGGACCGCGTCTTCGCCGACGTGCGGGAGGCGGTGCGCGCCATCGGCCGTGCCCCACAGGCCGAGCAGCCGGGATAGACCGGGCCGAAGAGGACCGCCGGCGTCCTTACGGTGGGCGACCGTAAAACAAGAATTACGCCACATTGGTCGCACATTCCGCACCCTGAACAAGGGCAGGACGGATTTTCGGGTCGGTGGCGAGTGTCTGGGGCCTGAGCGTCAAGGCTGCGACGGCGGGCCAGGCTCGCTGGCGAAGGCGGCGAGGGGGATACCGAGAAGGTCGAGGACGCGGCGGGCTCCGGCGGTGAGCTTGTACGCCGACGTGAACCGCCGGCGGCGGGTCGGCCGCGCCCGCAGCTCGGGGTCGGGACCCTCGTGCGCCGGCGGCACGGCCTGCGCCGACCTCGACGCTCCGCTTGCCTGCGCTCCCACCAGCACCCCGTTCCGGCTTCCGGTCTCGCT
>JAJYVV010000021.1 GCA_021791815.1 Bacillota bacterium
CGTCCAGTTCGTCCGCCAGCAGCAGCAGGTCGGTGAGGCTGCGCGAGAGGCGGTCGGGGTCGTAGGTGAGCACCACGTCGACCCGGCCGTCGCGCACGGCCTGCCGCAGGCGGTCCATGGCGGGCCGCCGCAGGTCGCCCCCGGAGTAGCCGTCGTCGGCGAAGGCGTCGCGCTCGCCGTCCCGGACGACCGCGTAGCCGCGTTCCGCCGCCCGGCGGCGCACGGCCGTCAGCTGGGCGTCGAGCCCGTACTTCTCGGCCTGCGCCTCGCTGCTCACCCGCACGTACAGGGCCGCCCGCTGCGCTCCGGGGCTCCCGTTGATCGCCCCCACTGCTCCACCCTCTCCGCAATCGTTTTGGAGGCCCTGTCCACCCGCCCTTGGCGCTCAGGCGCCTGCGGGCCTGGGTGCGCCTCCCAGGTGTAGTGTAGAGGACCCTGGCCCGCGCGGCAACCGCCCGGGCGGTGTTGGCTGCCGCGACACCGCCGCGGGGTGTTGACACAAGCCATGGCGACCGGAAGTGTGCCCGACTGCCCGCCGGGCCGGCGGGCGGGAGGTGCCGCCCATGCCCCCGGCGCCCGCGCTGGCCTTCGTGCTCGGGGTCCTGGCCGCATGGCTCGTCGCCGTGGTCGCCGCCCTCCTCTGGTGGGCCGACCACCGCCGCATGCTGGACATGGTCCTGGGCTTCTCGGTGGGGGCGCTGGCCAAGGCGCTCGACGAACTGCTGGCGGCCCTGCCGGAGGACGACCCGCTCCGCGGCCACGCCCACGACTGCCGTGAACTTTGCGGGGCCCTGCAGCGGCTCGTCGAACGCTGAGCCGCCGCCGCGGCACGGTGCACGGTGCGGCGGCAAGGAACGCCGTCAGCGGATGCCCCGCGCCGGCCCCGCAGGGAGCGCGCCGCCGGACGCCCCGGAGCATCCTTCTTCCGCCCGCGGCCCCTCGCCCTCTTCGCGCCCGGCGGCAAGCAGGTGGACGCGGGCGCCGCGCCGCCGGATGCAGGCGGGAGCTCGCCGCACGAGCAGCCCGTCGGGCTCGGCCCACGCCTCCAGGGCCTCCGCCGCGGCGGCCAACAGCAGTTGCCGCGGGTGAGGCGGGCCGGCCGCGGATGCCGCCCGTGCCGCCGCGGCCAGCGCCTCGACCTCGCCGGGCTCCAGAAACAAACGGTGCCGCGTGCGCCACATCTTCGACAGCGTAGGCGGCCCGGAGGGCGAAGCGCGTCGAAGGGCGGCGCGACGGCCGCGACCCCCCGCAGCGCGAGCCGGGCGCCTCAAGCCTGGCGGCGCCATCCGCCGGAGCCCCACCCCCGAGCCGCGGATGCCCGTTTGATCCTGAATCTCGCAAGGCATCGTTTATGGGGGGCAAGGCAAGCAATGATCCGGCAGGAGCATCACGGCATCGTGGCGAAGCATCACTCAGACGGTGCTGAGGGGTGGATCACCCAACGGTGGCGGCTCGGAGTGGCGGACCCAAGGGATCGCGTGTTCTCGCGGAGCAGTTCACACTCAAGAACGCAACCCCTTTCGGTGGCGCCAATCTCATCTGGCGGTTCCTAGAGGCCATTGGCTTGGCCGACATGTTGACGTCCAACCTGGCTCCCCACCATAAGGCGAAGCACGCACGGTACTCGCTCGTCCAAGAGGTGCTCCTTCTCCTGATCGGACGCATGCTTGGCCTAGGCCGCATCGCGGACTTCACCGAGCTCGAACAAGACCCCCTGCTGACCCGGCTGTTCCACCTCCCCAAGCTCGCCGACGTCACGATCCTGTACAAGGAATTGGTGCGTCTCGGAACCGGCGGCATACGCGCGGCCCTTCAGCCCGTCCATGAGGCTGTACTGGACCGCACCCTCGGCCAGAAGACCATCCTGGACTTCGATTCGTCCGTGGAAACCGTGTACGGCCATCAAGAGGGCGCCAAGGTCGGGTACAACCCCACTCGTCCCGGCCGGCCGAGCTACCACCCCCAACTCTGTTTCGACGGCCTCTCCCGCAGCCTGATCGAGGCCGAGTTACGCCCCGGCAACACGGTCAGCAGCACCGGCCTGGTGGAGACGGCCCAACGGGTCTTCGACCTCCCGGTGCTGGCCAAGCGCCAGATCGAACTCGTGCGCGGGGACCGCGGCTATGGTAACGAGAAGTTCATGGCCTTCTTGGAAGACCGGGCGCTGCCGTTTATCCTCAAGGTGTCGGCGACCCGGCCCCTGCGGGTGTGGTCCGACACCCTGACGTACCGCGCCATCGGCAAGACCGCAGTGGGCGACGTGCGCGAAGTGGCCTCAGGCCTGTACCAGGCAGGCGACTGGACCCGCCCCCGTCGGGTGGTGGTCGTGCGGGAACGAGCCGCTGGCGGCCTGGGTGGGCAGTTGCTGGACCTGCCGGCCGTCCTCGAGGAGCAATTCATCGCCACGACGCAGGACTGGGACGAGGAAGACATCTGGCATTGCTACAACCAGCGTTGCACTTCGGAGACCAGTATCCGGACCCTGAAAGAAGACTGGAGCTTCGACGCGTTCAGCAAGCACGGGTTTGAGGCTAATGCGGTCGACCTCTTCCTCAAGGGCTTGGCGTACAATCTCACGCTGGGGATGCAGCAACTCCTGAATCCCAAGGACCGGGCGACCGTCCACACGGCAGATACCATCCGCCGGCGGTGGTTCTTGCTGCCGGCCGTCGTTGCCACCCATGCCCGGGACATCTTCCTCCGCTTGCCCGCCGAGGCCGAGCACGGCCACTACGGCCGGGCCGTCCGGGCGCTGGAAGCTCTCATCGCCGCCACGTGAGGCCCCCCGCGCCGTCCCGGAGTGCCGATCCTCGGACGGGCGTCGGGCCAGCCCTTGGTTCCGCGTGTCCGCGATCGGCTCCGGCGTCCCCCCGGAACCCTTCGCTGACCACGCACCCCTGTCGCGGGCCTCGCATCCCACTGGTCCCCAGTCCCCGCGACCCGCCCGCGGGGCCCTGGCATCGCTCCGAGACTCTTCGTTCGCATCAGTTCGCGCTCATGCGGGCGCTATTCACTTCTCCATTGCGAAATTCAGGTTGATACATCGGAGGGTCTTCGCCGGAATCTCCCCGCGTGTGGCGGCGCGGTCAGGCGATCGTGGCCGGGGCGCGCCCGTGTCCCGCCGCCCGCAGCAGGCGCGCCCATTCGCGCTGGAAGTCCGCGGGGATCAGGCGCTCGGCGATGGCGAGCTGGTCGGGCTGCTCGGCGAGGCGCGCGGCGATGGTGGGGGCGCTGTAGCTGCGGCCCTGCTCGGCGGCGAAGAGGGCGGTCAGTACACCCGCGCGGAAGCCGGCGCTGCCGCCAAGCTCCTGGCCCGCCGCGCGGCCGCGCTCGTAGCCCTCGGCCTCGCCCTGCCGCCGCCCCGCCTCCTGCCCGCGGCGGTAGGCCTCCGCCGCCTTCGCGGCGTGCCCGGCGGCCATGGCCTGCACCCACTCGCTCACGGACAGGCCCTCGGCCTTCGCGGCGGCGAGCACCCGGGCCTTCACCTCCGCCGGGACGCGGACGGTGAGCGAGGGGTGCTCGGCCTCGTAGCGCACCCGGGACGGCGGCTTCCGCCGGGGCATCGCTTCCACCTCCGGGCGGCGACAGGGTAGGCCGCCGCCGCGGCCGGGGGCAAGACCATGGGGCGCGACCTCGGTCTTGCCCTATGGTCTACCCAGGTCTTGCCATAGGGTACACCGGGGTCTTGCCACAGTCCCGGCGGCTCCTGGGTCGCGCCCTATGGCAAGACCCACGCCTGGACCGCTGGGGGCCTTGGGGCGGTTGGGCGGTCCAGGATCGGTCCAGACGTTCGTCCAAAGGTCCAGCCGTCGTAACGGTCGCGCACCGGGACGGCATGCACTCGCTGCGTTGATGCTCTACCCTGTCGCCCGGCGCGCGCATCCGCGTCCCGGCTGTGATCCCGACGCCTCGGCCGGTGCCGCGAGCCGGCGGCGAGGGGGTGGTTCCGGTGCCGCTCACGGACATCATCGAAGAGGAACTCCTCGCGACCTTGGACGCGGAGGGGGACCCCCAGGCCGTGCTCGACCGGCACGCCGGGAGCAAGGGGCCGCTGTATGCCGCCCTCGCCCGCGCGACGGTCGCCGCGACGGCCCGGTTCGGCGAGATGCGCGGCAAGCTCCGCGAGGCTCAGGCCCGCTGCCGAGAATCCGAGGGGCAGGCGAAGGAATCCGAGAGGCGCGCCGTCCAGGCCCAGCGCCGCGCGTCCGCCGCGGAGGAGCGGCTGGCCGCTATGGAGTCCGCGCTCGCCCAGCGGCAGGCCCTGCTGGCACGGGCCGACGCGCTCGCCGCGGCCGGGTTCGACGAAAACGCGCTCGCTCGGCTCGGGGAGGCGCTCGACGGCGCCACGCAGGCCGAGGGCAAACCGGCCGCCGAGGTCGTCGCCGCCTTCCTGGACGCGGCGGCCGACTGGCGCCACCTGGCCGAACTTCGCACCCAGGTCGCCGCGGCGGAGGACCGGGCGCAACAGGCCGAGGCCGCCTGCCGCCGCCGGGAGCGCGAGGCCAAGGTCCGCACCGTCGCCGTGGACTGGGCGCTGTGGCTGGTGCGCCAGAAGATCAGCGCCGAGACGGTCGGCGCCTGGCAGGCGGCGGCCGACCGCCTCGGGCTCGGCGCGGAGGCGCTGGCGACCGGCCTGGCCCGTGCTCTTGAGGAGCACGGAAGCATGGAGGCCGCACGCGCGCAGTGGACCGCCGCCGTCGCCCAACTGCGGACCGCCCACGCCCAGCTCACGGAGGAGGTCGCGGCGCTGCGCCGGGAGCGGGACGGTCTCACGGCCGCCATCGGCGCCGTGCGGGACACCGGCATCGCCCGGGTCCGCGCGACGGCGGAGGCCGCTGCGGCCGAGGTCCGGCGCGCCGCCGCAGAGTTCCAGCGGTTGACGGCCGAGGCCGCCGAGCTGCGCGAGGACCTGTGCTTCGCCCAAGCCCTGCGCTCGGGCGACCCGGCGCTGTGGCAGCGGGTAGAGCCCAGAGCCTGGCAGGCCCTCCTGGCTCGGCTGGAGCAGTGGAGCCAGGGCAACCTCGCCAACCCCGAGGTGCCGCTGCCGGACGAGGTGCGCAAGCAGGCCAAGGGCTCAAACGACTATCCGACTTTGTACGGGCCTTTCCGGGTGCCCCTGCACGGCCTGCTCGCCTGGCTGCAGGCGGGCCTTGTGTCGGTCGATGTGGCGCCAGTGCGTGCGCTGCCGCCTCCGACCGCCCGCCGGGACGGCGGGGCGTCTGGGTAGCGCATCCTGCACAAATGCGTCCTGCAAGCGGGAGGACACCGGGCGGCGCTGGCGAACCAACCCAGCTATGCGTCCGGAGTGATGGGAGGCTGGCTGGGGTCGTCCGGGAACCCCGCTCGCAAAGGAGGTTTTCCATGAACGTCCGTACGCTGACCTCGCTGCTCGCAGCCGCCTTTCTGGTAGCGGCTGCCGCTCCTGCAACCGGGGCGAGTGGGCTCGCCGCCGCAACGCTGGTGCCGGCGGCTGGTGGGGCTAATTCCGGTCCGCCCATACGTCCAAGCTATCCCTTTCGCCCCGGTCCCGTACCCACGCCCAAGGCCCTGAAGGTGCGAGGGCAGTACTACTCTGCCAACTGGGGAGGGTTTATCGACGGCGCCGCGCCCAGTTCGACCTCGTCCAACGGCTTGGCGGGCATTGGGGCGACCTTCGACGGGGTGGACGCGAGTTGGGCCGTGCCACAACTCCAACCTTCGGCGCCCAACAGCTACGAAGCCTCCTGGGTCGGACTCGGCGGCGTGACCGGCACGCAGAACCTCCTGCAGGCCGGGACGATTGAGTATTTCTCCGGCCCTCGGGCCGAGTACGTGGCGTTCGTTGAGGACTACCCGAACCCGCCTCTGTATGTAAACGCGCCCGTGCATCCGGGCGACGCAATCGCCGCTACCGCCGCCGCCCCGTCCAGCGTTGACGTGACCGACTACAGCGCGGGATGGACGACGGGACAGGTCGACCTCGACGCGGTCTACGGGTCGCTTGGCTACACGTACTATGCGCCGGACCAGCAGACGGCGGAATGGATCGTTGAGGACCCGACGTGTGGCAGCATGCTGTGCGCCTTCGCCAACTTCAGCCCTGAAACGTTCGGGCCGGTGCAAGACACCACCTCGACGGCCATTACCCGCACGCCGCTGGAGTCGATCATCATCAACGCTCAGGGCCAGCCGCAGGTCACCGTTTCGCCCTCCAGCATCGGCACGGCTTCCTCCACCGCGGGTTCCTTCAGCGCCTTCACCGTCACGCGCGCGAGTTCTGGTGGGCCCGGTCCCAAGCCCGGCGGGCCGGGCAAGAACGGGGGACCAGGCCAGAACACGGGGCCTGGTCCCCAGCGATAGAGACGCCGAGTGAAGGGCCGCCGTAGGGCGGCCCTTCCGTTGCCCAGGTGCCCGTAACGCCCGATCGCGACGCGTGACCCCCTATCGCCGGCTGCCCCTCCGGGGATGGCACCGGGCCTTGGCGGCAGGGCACCGGGGCCCCGGACTCCAGTTGCGGTCCCTCCGAAAGCGTGGTGCGCCCAGGAACCGCGGGGCCTGTGTAGAACACATACGCTCGTGGGCTCCGAAACGATCGCCTTCCACGGCTCGCGCCAGGCGCTGGCACTGGGCCCGCACCAGGAGGTGGTCACCGTGGGCGAACGAGGGCGTGACCCTATAACAACGGCGGCAGCCGACGGATCGGCCGTCACTGCTCCGAATGCACCGAAGCGCACTAACGACCCGGGTGCGGAGGTGGGGCAGATGATCTGGTTCGGGCTCGGGTCGCTGCGACCTCCGGTGCCGGTCCTTCTGGTGCTGTTCGCTTGCGCCGTCGGCTCGGCCATCGCCCAGCCGGCGGCCGCCCAAACAATTAGTACGCCCCCGACGTTCTCCCTTGGCCCTTCCATCCCGGTAGCGGTGGCGCCGGAAGGCGTGTACTACGACGGGGACAACAACTCGCTGTATGTGGCCAATTACGGCTCCGAGACCGTATCAGTGGTGGCTCCAAGTGATGGCCGAGTGGTGAAGTCGATACCGGAAGATGGCGCCGCCTGGGGCTTCGCCTATGACGCGGCGGCGAAGACCCTTTTCGTTGCCAACGACAGTCCCGCGATCGGCGTGATCGACACCCTTACGAACACCCTGACGGCGACGTGGACGGTTCCGAACTGCGGGTATGTCGCCGGCATACTCTATGACCCGGAGGCGTCGGAAGTTTATGCGGATTGCGGGATATCCGAGCAATCAGCGGCGATCGTTATCCTAGACGCCAACTCGGGTGCGGTGATCGCGTCCGTCGCGATACCGTCCGAATACGACGGCTTCACTCCGCGCGACACAGTCGTGCAATTGGCGTTGGACCCGGCCAATGGCGACGTGTATGTGCCCGATCGCATGTACGGCGAACTTACGGTGATTTCGGGGGCCACGATAACGGCGACGGTTGACCTCTCCGCCGGACTGTTGGCGAATTCAGGCTGGCTCGGTCCGGATGGAGTCGCGTACGACAGCCACGATGGGAGCCTCTACGTTGCGCTTGCAGGATTCGATGACTATATGGAGAATGATCTTGTCGCAGTCGTCGATCCGCTGACCAACACAGTGACCGACGCGATTACCGTCGGGTACGAACCGGGCGGCCCTGTGGTGGCGACCTCCCTTCCCATCATTGCGGTGCCGAACTACCAAGACGGAACGGTGAGTTTCATTGACGACATCACCAACACGGTCGCGCAGACGGTCGACCTGGGTTCCACCAACGTCTTTCCCATGTCCGGGGCTTTCAGCATGACCAGCCTTTACGTCGCGGCGTCAGGGGCTGATGCCGTCGACCAACTGACGTCGGCATCTACACGGGTCATCCCCGCCATCGCAACTTCGTCTTCGCCAACCGGCAGCAACGTCGTGCCGGGAACCCCGGCCGCCGACACGGCCACCGTGAGCGGAGGCCAGGGCGAGCCGACGCCGACTGGCACCGTAACCTTCTACATTTGTGGACTGGCGCTAACGGCCCAGGCACCAGGCTGCTCGACGACAACCGGGACGCAAGTAGGCGGCGCGGTGACACTTTCTGCGGGCACCGCCACGTCCATCTCCTACGCCGGTACCAGTGCCACAGGCACGTATTGCTGGGCGGTGGCCTATTCAGGGAACACGTTCTACACCCCGGCGACCGAGGAACCGGCCTCGAACAACGGGAGCGAATGTTTCACGACGGCGCAAGTTCGCAGCCAGCCCACTATAACCACCTCGCTCTCGGGCTCCGGAGAATCGGGAGCTACAGAATCGGGAGCTACGATCACCGTGCCGGCCTCGACGAATATTGTAGACGCAGTGACGGACCAGGCGGTACTCGCGGGTGCATCGCTGCCCCTTTCGGGGACCGTGACATATGCCGTGTACGGCTCGCCGACGTGCTCGGCGAGTTCATTGACCGACTCGTCCTTTACCACATTCTCTAACTGGACGACGGACGCACTTCCGGCATCGGCGCCAGAAGTGTTCCCGCAGCCGGGAACCTATTATTGGCAGGCCTCGTACAGTGGCGACACGTACAATGCGCCGGCGGTCAGTTCTTGCGGCGGCGAGGCGGTGAAGGTCAGCGGATTCACGCTTGGACTCGTGGACGTCGGCAAGACGAACGACCCGGCGACCCTTCCCCTCACCGGTGCTACGCTGGTGCCCATCGTGGTCAATTCAGTAAACGGATTTGATGGATCGGTTGATCTTGGCGCCAATCCCGCGGATGGCCTCAGCGTGCCGCAATTGGTGACACCGCTAACGAATGGCACTAATGTTGTCGATATGTCAGTGTATGCGCTACCGGGATTCTCCACTTCGAATTATAGACTGCAGGTTGTCGGCGTCGCGACCAGCTTCCCCGAACCGTCGCAGATGGTGACCGTTCACGTTGCAACGACGGCGCTGCAAGGCGTTGCGAACACCGTCACTTTCAACGGTTTCACGGGTACCAGCAACACGCGGTGTCCAGATTCCTCCGGCTTCGAATGCTTTAGTGTACAGCAAAACGAATATGTGTTCTCCAGTGAGACCGATAGCAGTCCGGCGTACTGGGCCCAGAACGTCTTGATCTTTGAACGCATGCGAGCGACGCCTCCGGCACCTCCGTCGACGACCTTGATCAATACGGCGTTCGCTTGGCGTGTGGCGCAGATCGTCCAAGTATGGAAGGTAGTCGACGGAAGTCCAACAACCATCCAGATGTGCTCGGGCTATAGTGTATGCGGCGGCCTTTTCAGGCGCCTCGGGACGGTGCTGCCGATCGGCTGGACCACCGTCAGCGATACGGGTGCAGAACTGTATGGAACCTTCTCCTTGCAGTCGACGTTGTCTGGTGGAACGATGACATTTACCGCATCCGGACCACAGGGGACCGAGTTCGGCTCGAGCCCGACCGATTCCTTCGGATCGACCGCATATCTCGAGTCGGGAGCAGGAATACCCACTCCATCCTGCACGCCTGCGCCTGCCGCGTGCCGTGAGCCCGAACTGATCATGGGTGGTGCCTGGAAGGGCGCCAATGCCAACTTAACGTTACTCCTTCCGGGGACCGTCACTGCGCTGGTCAAGCTTGGAGGTGGGTGGACCGGCACCGGGTCAGAAGCGGTCGTGGGCGATCTGGCCTGCCAGGAGACAGTGGAGAACGGTGACGGGCTGACGTGGACTGCGGGCGGGAACGGTGCGAGCGCAACGTTTAGCCTGGGCACGCCTAACACGTTCGGAGCGGACGGCATAAAATTTGTACCGGGTATCAGCGCGGCCTGTTGATGTTCACTGGCTGTAGATGCGCCGGCTGTGTGAAGAAGGGAGTCCTTTCGGAGAGGCGAACGGCGCCTACTCTACACGGGGGCTGACCCGGTACAGGGGATCCCGGTTGCGGAGGGGTGCGAATCACCGGCCGGCCCGGTGGGCGCCGATCTCGCGCTCCACGTCCTCGGGCGTGATGCCGGCGCGCTTGGCTCGGGATGCGAGGAGTGCCCACAGCCGCCGGAACTCCCGGGCTCGCTGATCACCGCCCGGCCCACTGGGACGGCGGGCCAGGCCCGCCAGGAACGGCCGCAGGTGTCGCGAGGCGTGGAGGACCTCGATCCCGAGGACGCGCGCGCGCCGGTCGAGGTCGGCGGTAACGCTGGCGGCCAAGTCCACGTTGTCTACGGCCACGCCGTCGCGGAACTCCAGATACAGCGCATCGGCCTCAGGGTCGTAGCTGACGTGCAGGGCGGCGCTCGCTCGGCGAGGGCTCACGATGCGGCCTCTCCCTTCGCCGTCTGCAGCAGCCGCAGAACCGTGGCGAACCCGATGCCCAGCTGGCGTGCGGCCTCGCCCTTGGAGAGGCGCCCCGCGCGAAGCTCCGGCTCCACCGCCGCCCACTTCTCAGCGAACCCCGGCCGTGCCGTCACGGGCGGCCTCCCGATGTGGATGCCCTGCCGCCGGGCGCGGTCCATCCCGGCCTTCACCCGCTCGCTCAGTACCTCCAACTCGAACTCCGCCAGGCTGGCGAGGAGGTTGAGCAGCAGGCGGCCGAGCGCGGTCCGGGTGTCAAACCCCTCCCGCGCCGACACGAAGCCGATGCCCTGCGCCTCCCACACGGCGAGGGTGTCGTGCATGTGCTTCACGCTGCGGAAGGCGCGGTCGAGCTTGAAGACCAGCACGGCCTGGAATCGGCGCTTGGCCGCGTCGTCCAAGAGCTTTCGCCAGGCCGTGCGGTGCAGCGGGTCGTTGGCTGGTGCGTGGTCCACATACTCGCCGACGATCTCCCAGTCCTGCACCCGTGCGAAGTCGCGCAGGGCGAGGAGCTGGGTCTCGGGGTCCTGGTCCTTGTCGGAGGTCGAGACCCGCGCGTAGGCGGCGACCTTCAACCGGATCACCTCCCGGATGCCGTCACCGCCACGTCCACGGGCCGCGCGGCCAGGTCAGCAGGGCGAGCACGACCAGGGCCGCACCGAGGGCGAGCAGGGCCCCGTTCACCCTGCCCGCCGCTTCCGGGTCGACTTCGGGCGCTCAGGCCCTCCGCTATCGTTCTGGAGGGCCTGCTGCGCCGGGGCTGCGGGCTCCGTGCCCGCCGCGGGGGCCGTGACCGCCGCCTGCGCCTCCAGCCGGGCGACCACCTCCTCGACCACCGGCCGGTGGTTGCAGAAGGCGCGGAGGTGCCGGCCGTCCTCCCCGCACCAGAGGGTCAAGGCCGTCTTGGCGTGCCGGTTCCGCGTGATGGCCACGCGGAGCGGAGCGCCGCAGATCCAGCAGACGGGGACCGTCGGCTCAGCCATCCGAATCGCCTCCCGGTGTCGGCTGTGGCGACACCGCGCGGCGCCGCCGCGGCCGGTGCCCGCTCGGACCCGGCGCATAGCCGCAGCCGGCCGCCCACTCGCGGCAGACCTCGGCCAGCGCGATGCCGCGCCGGTTCGGGTCGTGCGTCGTGCCCAGCCGGGGCAGCATCAGGCCCACCGCGCGCTCCACGGCGTCCTTCTGCGCCGCGCTCAGGCTGAAGCTGGTGACGTGGAGGCCCGACTCGGCCTTCGCCCGCTCCACGGCCGCCCAGCCGCTGACCTGCTCGGCCAGGGAGGCCGCGTTCGCCTCGCGGATGGAGGCCAGGCCCCGCAGGGCCTCCGCCGTGTCGGGCAGGACCGCGGCGGCCTCCTCGGCCGACATCGCGGCGAGGATGTCCTTCACCAGCGCGGCCTTGCGGTTGAGGTCGTCCTCGCCGTGGACGCGGTTGAGCGCCTGCGCGAGCAGGCGGGCACGGGCGTCGTCGGCTTGGATCTCAACGCAGGGGGCGGTCGTCGGCCCCTGCCCGCGGAGGACCTTCAGGCGCTGGTTACCGCTGAGGACCTCGTAGGCGTCGCCCACCGAGCGGACCACCAAGGGCACCACCACGCCGAAGCGCTCCAGGCTCGCGCCCAGCCGGCGCAGAGTCCCCTCATCGGCCTCGTTCGGGTTCCAGGGCGCCTCCCGGAGCAGGTCAAGCGGCACCTCCACGATCTCCACGGCGCTCACCCCCGGTCTTCGGATACGGCAGCACGGGCACGCGGAGCCGGGCGCGCCAGGTCGGGTCCACGAAGCTGACGTATCTGTGTTTGCCGACCGTGGGGACCTCGCGCACGTGCAGGCCGCGTGCCTCGAAGAAGGGCTTGGAGTGCGTGCCCCACACCGAGGCGATGCTGCGGGTATGCACCGGCCGGCCGTCGCCGAGGTCGAAGAGGGGCTGGGGCTCGGACAGGCCCGTGTAAAGCCAACCGGCCGCCTGATACACGTAGCCGACGTGCGGGACGCCGCCCGGCGCGGCGGCGGGATCGGCGTAGGACACCAGGAAGCGCACGGCCGTATGCCGCCGCAGGGCGCGGACGACCAGGGCGAGGACACGGGATTCGCTGTTGCGCGGCAGGTCGTCGGCAAGCCACAGGCGGGCGAGCGACAGGCAGTCCCGGGTGGTGGCGCCGTCCGCGAGCCGGGGGCCGCCGACCGGGCCCGCGTTGAGCGCGACGGCCCCGGCGAGCCGCTCGCCCGCGAACACGCCGAACGAGAGGCGCGCGCCCGCGCACATCGCGTGCAGGTAGTGCTCGCGCACGATGAGCGCGGCGGCGACGGCGTGGGGCACGACCCGCAGTTCGAGGTCGCGGGGTTGGAGCGCCGGGGTCGGCTCTGCCCCGCCCCCTCCGCCCTGGTCGGACGGCGTGCCTCTCACTACACCACCGGCGCATGCGCGCAGTTCACCCCGCACGTCCGCGCACCTCCTGGGGGACGGGACGGACAAGGTCCGCCGGCACCTCGATCATCCGCTCCGGCGCACCGTCCGGAACGACCCGGCACCGTGCTTCCGTGACCTGCTCCAAACGCGCGGTGCCGTGGGGGGTCTGCACCCGATGGCCGAGGAACGGATACAGCCGGGCGGCCCGATGCCCGAAGCGTGCCTCGCAGCGCAGGGACTCCGGCGGCCAGCCCTCAACCGCCTCCGCGTGCAGGGCGGCGAGGGCCGCTTGCTTGTCGGCGCGCAGCACGTCCAGCCACGGGCGCACGGTGCTGGCGTCCGGCCGACCCAGCCCCACGTAGCGGCAGCGGATGTCGGTGCCCTCGGCGGCGACCTCGTAGCCGAGGCGCCGCAGTTCGTCCACGGCCTGCATCAGATCGTCACCTCGTTCAGGTCGTCGCCGTGGTCCTCGGCCGACGCGGGCGCAGACTTCCCGCCGACTTCCGAGGGGAAGTCTGCGCCCAAGTCTGCCGGCTGAACCCCTTGGGCCAGAACGGATTGCGCGATGGGCGCAGACTTCGCAGACTTCTCGCCCATGTCGCCCGTCCGGGGAGGAACGGCACCGACCACGTCCTCCGACGGGTTAGCTCGCAGGTTAGCCCTGTCGGGGGCGTGCTCGGCCTCAACGCCCCCACTTTCGGGCGTAGTGGCCGAGAAGTCTGCGAAGTCTGCGGGGACGGCGGAAGGGCTTGTGCCACAAGCGTTTTCGGGCGCAGACTTCCCCGCAGACTTCGGGGCAGACTTCGAGGAAGTCTGCGGGTCGGCGTCCGGCCGACCGGGCCCCACCGGGATGAGGCGGTGGTGCTGCACGCCCTGGTGGTCGGGCTGCAGGACCTCGACGCGGTGCTCCCCGATGACGCGGTCGCGCATGCGCATGAGGGCGCGACCGAGGTTGGTCCGCTGGGAGCGCTCCCCCTTGTCGCCCAGGACCGGCCCGAGCAGGTCGGCCTCCGTGGCCAATGCGAACAGGTCCTTAACCTGGACCGGCTCGGCGCGGAAGCGCTCCCACCAGGCGGAGATGAAGGCGCGCCACATCCGACCCTCCTCATGAGCGGGCATACATGTCCGTGATGTTGGCGAGGAACCCGGGCACCTCAGCGACTTGCAGGATGCCGCCGATCACCGCAGTCCACGCCTCGAAATTGCCGAGGGCAACCACGTTCGGCTCCGGCCGCCCGGCGGCGATCCAGGCCTGCCCGAGGGTCAGCGCGGCCCACACGAGGTCGCCGCGGTTCTCGCGTGCCCAGCGCCGCAGGTCCGGATGCCGGAAGCCGTTGCGGAGCCAGGGCTGGTCCATTTTGGGATCGAGGCGGACCAGGACCGTGCGCCGTGCGATCTCGTTGCTCATGCGCACGTTGTTTCCCGTCGCGCACCAGCAGCAGGTGACCGGCACCGAGGCCACCCGGCTGTGGCCCAGGATTCGATCCGTCCAGACGTTGGCCGTGATGGCGGCCGAGAGCGCGGCAGAGTCCAGGGTGCGGCGCAGGTTGTCGATGAGGACATAGACGGGCGCACGCAGGAGGACGGCCGTGATGCGCTTGCGCCACTCCTCCTCATAGTCCGACTGGGTCATCACGTCGGCCGTGCGGCCGGTGGCGACGGTCGCGATAACGTCGATCATCAGGCTGGCGCCGCTGCCAGGGGTGGGCTTGTCCACGAGGTGCAGGGGGGTGGGGCCGGCGATCATCGGGCGAACGAACGGCAGCAGCAGGGCGGCTAGGGCGTGCGCCCGTGCGGCGTCGTTTACGAACGGGAAGTCACAGAGCAGGTCGTCGAGGAGGATCTGCTTGGCGCGCGCGATCTCCGGGCGCGACGGCTCCGGGGGCACGTCCGGCACCGCGAACCCTGGGGGGAGGTGGAGCCAGAGACGCGCCGCCGGGTTGTAGCCGGGCGTCGTAATCAGCGTGCCGTCGCGGCCAAAGACCGGGGACTCGACGATCCCATGGAGGACGGGCAGGGGCCACTCGGGCAGGGCGTACACGTCCCGCACCACGTCCATGGGCGGTGGGACCTGCTCGGGCGGGTCGGCCTTCTGCCAGTTGGCGACCCGCGCCAGGCGGCCGCGGAGCGCAGCGTCGGATAAGGTCTCGATGAAGGGCGCACCGCGGTCGTCGAGGCGGAGGCGGACCAGGGTCGTGCCGCGCTGGAAGACATTCGGCGGCTCGTTCGCGGCCAACAGAGCCCCTAGCCCATCGGCGGTGATATCCCGCAGCGGACGGTCGGTCGTGATGACCAGCGGCAGACCGTCCGCGGGGTTCGCGGGGCGCTCCTTCCTGCGCGCGCCTGCCCCGCGCTCCGCCGGCGGCTCGAACTTCTCGCGGAGGTCGCGCCAGGTCCAGGTGCAGGACTCGTGGTGGCAGCCGGCCGCGATGGCGCCGTTGGGGAACTGCACGACGTAGGCGCCGTCGGTGTGCGCGTCCGAGAACGGGCACGTATGGAGGACCCACCGCGTGCCGCCCTGCCACGCCGATTCGCCGGCCGCGAGGTGGTGCCGCTCCAGGAAGGCAGCCACGGCGAGCGCTGGGCGTCCGCCAGCCGCCGATCGCGACACCGCTTCCGGACGAGGTGCCTCCGCTGCAAGCTCCTCCAGGAGGTCGGGGGGGACGCGTTGCGGCTTGTCGGGCACCGCCAACAGCCGGGCGGGGCGATGCGGGCGGTTGTCGGTCGAGTCGCCCTTGCGGTTGGCCGTTCCGTAGCACCGCCAGATTCGCGCGGCGTTGCCGACCGCCGTGTCAACGGTGATGCCGTCGCCCCCGAAGCGAAGGGCGACGGCCTCCAGCCCGCCCTTGACCAGGGCCGCCGCCGCCGGGTCGTTGGGCAGCTCGACGGGGTAGAGCAGGTGCCCGCCGTTCCCCGAATCCCCCTGCGTCGGTTCTGGCCAGCCGCGTCCCCGCAGCCAGGACGCTGCCTGCGCGGCCCGCTCCAGCGCTCGGCCGTGCTCTTCGTCGGTGGAGGAGATGCCCGAGGCCCGCTCTGGGTCGAAGTCCAACCCGAGCCAACGGCGGGCGAGCACATCGCTGTCGGCGGTCAACGCCATGTCCCGGTCCACTCGGCCGATGCGGTTGGCGCGCCGGGCCAGGAGGTCGTGACGGACGGGGTTCAGCGTGACATACACGCCCTTTGGCCGGCGCCGGTCTAGTACCTCGATGGCGTGGACCGCCGCATCGGCGTCGTCGAACCATCCTGCCCACGTGCCGCCGTCGCGGCCTGGGACGTGCAGGGCACGGACCTCAAGGACGGCATCTGGCACCCACACCAGCTTCACCGTCCGCGCGATGTCGGCGGCGTTGCCCGCCGCGGCCGAGGGCGATACCATCGTCCCACACGCTCCCGGGCCCCGCCGATACGCCTACCCCAGGCCGGCGGGGCTTTTTCTTCAGGTCGCCGAGGTCGCAGCGCCACCGTCGTCCCGTAGTGGCGGTGTCGCGCCCGCGCCTTCCGGCCGCTGCTGCCCGAGCCGGCCACAGGAGGGCTGCCCATCCGACGAGCCCACCGGGGCCCTCCGCTCAATGAGCGCGTATGCGCGCGCCACGTCCGCCCGCCCCTGGGGGTCGCTGACGTGCTCGACGACGACGACATAAGTCGGGGCAGCCCGGGTGCTCACGGACCCAGCGTGCAACACCACACCCGCCGGGCCCGAAGGGGTCGTGCGCTTGTGACCCGGCCGCCCGTGAGAGGGCGTTCGGACCCCCGCCGCGTACTAGCGTCTGTGACGGACGGCGGGGTGAGGTTGCGTGGCTCGCTCCTATCGGCTTTGGGTCGAGCGGGACGGGGCCAGGGGGCGCGTCTTGTCGTGTGGTCTGGCGCCCATGAGCCGCGTTGACGAGGGGGGCAAGCGGCTCGCAGCGCCGACTACGCACGACTCGCTCGCCTTGAGCAAGCCCTGGGCCCTGCTCCTTCGCCTCCTGGACATGGACAGGACCATCCAGCCGGACGGGTGGCCATTCCCGCGCGGCGAGGACTGGTTTCAGTGGAGGCAAGCCAACGAAGGGCTACGTAGACCGGACTGGCCCGCGTGGAAAGAGTTCGCGGCGGAGTCCGCCGCTCCATACCTGCTCGCGGAGGATCATGGCCGGCCTGTCATGTGGCTGCGGGCGAACGACGATGAGTGGTATGGCGTGATGTTCCACTTCGGCATGCAGCCGGGCCGGATGAACTGGTGGGTAGCGGGCCAACCCCTTCGCTACGAGACGGCCCCGGACGGCGGGACCCTGATCATCACGCACGAGGTGCATGAACCAGCTGCGACCGTTCATACGCTGAATGGCCTCGAGAAAGCCGTCCCGCCGGGGCTGTTCGCTGTGAACGCGGAGCACTTTCTCACCCTGCGCGAGGCGCTCGATTCGGAGTTGCAGCGACATCCCGCAGAGGAACGGGATCGTTGCCGCTTCTATGTCTATCCCGCGATGTCGCCCGGCCACGGCGGCCTCACCGAAGAAGACACACCGTTCGCGCTTCAGACGGTGGAGAATACGCGGAACTGGATCTGCAAGCATGCGTGGATTTGGTTGAGCCCGTTGGTTGGGCTGTGGGACCCCGTCGTTTGGCGTGCTGACATGGCAATCGAGATTGCAGGTGATCCCAATATCGACAAGCCGGAAACGGCCGCCAAGCTCGCCAAGCTCAAGCCCCGCCGGAAATATGCCATGACCTGTGCAGGCTGTGGCGGTCGTCCCGGTTCTGGCGACCCGTTCAAGTGGCTTCTCGAACGGGTTCACCCGGAGGTCGATGTCGTACCAGCTGGCGCGCCGCGAATCGTGCAATCCCTGCTCGATCAGGCGCGGGACGAGTTCTGGGCAACAGCCGACGATGAGCGAACCAGTCAAGCCCGGCGCCAGGCGGCCCAGGCTGCCAAGCGGCGACTTCGGGACTCCTCGGTGCGCCGCGACGTCTTCATCACTTCGGACATCTTCGCCGCGGCCGCATTGCAGTTGGAATGGGCCGTCGACGCTGAGTTGACGCTTCTGAGCTGCCCACACCCCCGGTGCGGCCGGGCCTTCTTCCGCGAGGCCGGGTATGCGGGTCGGTTCTGCCCAGACCACCGCAGCGCGGCCGCTCGCCAACAGCGGTCGCGCATGTGGAAGAACCGGAGTGCGCCGCGGTTTGGCGGCGAAGCTATCGACTCACCTCCAGGGTGAGGGCTACGCCGCCGCCGCCCGTGTCGTTTGTGTGCGCATCCTTAGGAAGGTGTGGGCGCGGACCCGGGGCTCGGCCCAGTGGTGGATGGGACGGATGCGCAGATCGGGGGACTTGAGGGTGCGGAAGGCCTGCTCGGCGTGGGACAGAGCCTTGGAGCTCGTGACGACGGAGGGCGCCGGCAGGTCCGTGGCGGGGACGTTCGTGCGGACGACGTAGATGCCGTCCAGCGCGGCCTCCGCGGCCATGTGCTCCCCGCAGCGCTCGAAGGAGAAGCTTCCCTGCGCCAGGCGCCAAAAGAAGTGCTTGGCGACCTTCGAGCGGTTCAGGCAGCGGGTCACGGCCGCGAGGATCTTGTCCCGGTCCTTGAGCCAGCCGGCCTCCACCCGCCGGGCGACGCGCAGCAGGCGCTCTTCCGTCACCGCGAGCAGCTCGCGCCGGGCGCGGTCGTCGGCCAGCAGAGGATTGCGGCAGACGACCAGGCGCGCCGGGGCCGTGATCCCCTGTCTGCCATAGTGCAGTGGGACAGGCAACGACCGACGGGGGGGAGTGGATCGAGAACCGCTGGGCCTCCCTGGGGCTGCCCGCCGGCGTCGAGGTCGTGGACATCCTGGACTTCCGCCACCTGCAGCAGCCAAGGCGTGCTCGGGCGACGGTAGTGCGCGGACCAAAGCGTGGTGCAAGAAGCAGATCGACTCCGTGCTGGAGGTGGGGCCGCAGCCCCTGCTGGACGAGTTGGCGCGCATCCGCCCCCGGCGGGCCGCGAAGAGATGCGCAAGCTGGGCGAGTACGTGTCGCGCAACGCTCATCGATTGCACTACCCGCAGTTCATCGCCCGGGAGCTGCCGATCGGCTCAGGCGCGATCGAGACCGGCGTCGGCGTCGTCCACAACGAGCGTTTGAAGAACGACTGCATGCACGGGTCCGTGGCCGGCGCCCGCCCCGTGCTGGCCCTGCGTGCCACCGCCCTGTCCCCGTTCCCACGCTGGCAGGCCTTTTGAACCGACCGCCCCTGGATGGAGCGCCCATCCATCCGCGATCTCGCCCCACTGCGGAAGGTGGTCTGAGCGCCGCATTTGTGGGATGCACCCCAGCGGGTGCACCACTGCCCCCACTGCGGCCTGCGGATGCAGCGGGACCTCCTCTCGGCGTTCCTGGCGCGGTGCGCGGAATCGACCGTCCTCCACGCGGGCCGGGTTCGCGAGGCCTGGCCGGCGGCCGAGCCGCTGCTGCGCGCGGCGTGGAGGGACGCCCCATCCGCGAGCGCCCCCGGGGTCGAAGGCCCCGGGGGCGCTCGCAACGCGGTCGGAGCGGATCGCGCGCGCAGCGGCACTCCGGTCCTCTCCCCGCCGGCAGGCTGTAGGAAGGGCGCCAGCCCGACCGAGACGCCGGCCCAAGGGAGGACATGTCCGGGGGTGCCGGAGAGGTCGAGAACAAGCGTGCGGGACGCCCGCAAGTTGCTTTGACCGGGCTCTTATGCTGGCACCTGCCGCTACGCGTGGCGCTCCCCTGGCACGGGCCAGCTGCGGCGTGGACGGGGCCCTCCACCGCGAGAACCCGCGCGTCTGCGCTGAGGTCCTGGCTGCCAGCACCGTCGCGCTTGACGGCCCCGCCGTGACGACTTACTCTGTCCGCAGGTAAGACCATGGAGAGGGGTACGCCATGGCCACGACGACCTTATCGGAGAAGGGCCAGGTCGTGATTCCGGCAGAGTTGCGTTCGCAGGCCCGACTGCGGCCAGGGGACCGCTTCGATGTCAGCTTGGACTCGGCCGGGGCCTTGGTCTTCCGGCCCTTGCCTCGGGATCCTCTGCTCGCGTTGCGCGGCGCCTTCGCCGGGCCCCGCAGGCTGACCGACGATCTGCTCGCCGAGAGGCGCCAGGAACGGGTCCGAGCCGATGGCTGACCGGTTCGTATTGGACGCGTATGCGGTACTGGCCCTGCTCGGGAACGAGGCGGGGGCCGATGAGGTGACCGCCATCGTGTCGGCCCAGCAGAACGAGGTTCTGATGAGCGCCATCAACGTCGGCGAAGTCCACTACATCCTGTCGCGTCGCGCCGGCCCCGACAGGGCGCGGAGGGCCGAGGACGCCGTCTACGGCCATCCCAGAGTCCGGGTTGCCGAGGCAACGCGTGACCGCATTCGCGCTGCTGCCGAGCTCAAGGCCGCCGGGGGGCTCTCGCTCGCTGACGCCTTTGCGGCCAGTCTGGCTCAGGAGCACGATGCGGTGCTTGTCACCGGAGACCCGGAATTCAAGCCCCTGGAATCGCGCGGCCTCCATGTGCAGTGGCTGACTCCTGGCGCGTGATCCGAGACCAACGGGATGGAGGACTCGGGCTCCTCGGAGGTTGAGGGCTGGGTGCGGGGCAGGCGCCGCGGAAAGCCCTTCCCCGCAACGCTCGCGCCAGGCCTGCCTGGCACAAGCCCGGCGGCTGAACCGGGGGGTGCCACGTCCTTCACGGATGGGCAGGCCATCCCCGCGCTATACCGCGCCTCGGTGGGTGCCCTGCAGTCCGCCGGGGTGATGCGCGGCTACCCGGGGGGGGTGAGTTCGCCCCGCCCGGTGGCTGGATCGGGCCGAGGCGGCCGTGACCGTCGCGCGGACCGAGTGGCTGCTGGCCGGGCGCCGCCGGGGGGCGAGGAGCCGTTCGCTGTCCGGGAGGTGTCCGCCAGCGAGTGGTCCGAGCCTCCATTTTTTGGAGTGCCACCGCCCGCAGCGCCCGCCGGCCCCTCCTCTGGCTCAAGGCGTTCCGGTTTCCGCGGTCACTCTGTACCTCGATATGTGGCTCGAGGCGGCGAGGCCGGGCTTGAAGCCAAACACGGCGGCAAGTTACGCAGTCGCGCTGAAGCGGTGGCGGCCGGTCATCGGTTCGCTGCCTCTCATCAGGATCACACCCGTCATCATCCAGCGGGGAGTGAACGGGTTTGCCGCCCGCCTGGAGCCGGTCACGGTCCGGTACACGCTCCAGGTGCTGCGGACGGCCTTGCTCCAGGGGGTCAAATGGGGCATGGTAGCGAGGAATCCGGCTTCCGGGATCACGACGCCCACCGCGCAACGGGAGATGCGCTGCTGGAACGAGGAAGAGGATCGCCGTTTCATGCGCTTTGCTGGGGGCCGTGCCCGTTACTCGGCGGTGTTTCGGCTCGCGTTGGCCACGGGGCTGCGGTGGAAGACGTCGATCTGGACAAGGGCATGCTTCAGGTGAAGCACAGCCTGTCTTGGCCTCGGGGCGGGAAGCCGGACCTGCTGCCACCCAAATGGCGGCGAGGCGGCGCGTCGTTCCCATCGACCGTGGGACCGTGGAGACGCTGAAGCAGCAGCGGCGCGGGCAGGACGCAGAACGTTGGGCGGCAGGCCCCGACTGGCGCAACATCGACTCGGTGTTCTGCACGCGCCAGGGGGGCTATGTCGAGCAGCAAGTGGTGCGAGGTCGGATGGCTGCCGTGGAGAAGGGATCGGGGATGCCGGCCATCCGCTTCCACGACCTCCACCACACCCATGCGACGCTTCTGCTCCGGCAGGCCCGGCGGAGCGTCAAGGAGGTCTCGGAGCGGTTGGGTCCTGCGAACGTGACGGTCACGCTCCAGCTGTACGCGCACGTCCTGGCTGACCAGCACGTCGAGATGGCCCATGTCATCGGCGGGGTCCTGGACGGAGGGCTGTGATCACCTGTGACCAGAGAGCCAGACTTTTCCAGTGGTGGCCCGCGGGAATCGCGTAGTGACGGGGCTTCGGGCGACGCGCGGAGTCGTATCCGCAACTTCTGTATCATCGCCCACGTCGACCACGGCAAGTCGACGCTCGCGGACCGCCTCATCGAGCGCACGGGCACCGTGGCGGCGCGCGACATGCAGGAACAGGTCCTGGACTCGATGGAACTCGAGCGCGAGCGCGGCATCACCATCAAGGCCCAGGCCGTGCGGCTGCGGTATATGTCCGCGGCCGGCACGGAGCTGACGCTGAATCTGATCGACACGCCGGGTCACGTGGACTTCCACTACGAGGTGTCGCGGAGCCTCGCGGCGTGCGAGGGCGCGATCCTGGTCGTCGACGCCACCCAAGGCGTCGAGGCCCAGACGCTGGCCAACCTGTACCTGGCGCTGGACCACGACCTCGCGGTGATCCCGGTCGTCAACAAGATCGACCTGCCGTCGGCCGATGTCGCGCGCGCGCGCGGCCAGTTGGAGAACCTGGGGTTCCTGAGCGAGGAGGTCCTGGCCGTCTCCGCCAAGGAGGGCACCGGGATCGATGCCCTCCTGGAGGCGATCGTGTCGCGCGTGCCGCCGCCCGGGGGTGACCCCGACGCGCCGCTGCGGGCGCTGGTGTTCGACTCCGCCTTCGACCCGTACAAGGGCGTCATCGCCTACCTGCGCGTGGTGGAGGGCCGGGTGCGGCCCGGCGACCGCATCCGCCTGTGGGCCACGGGCCGCGAGTTCGACGTCGCGGAACTCGGCGTTTTCCGGCCGGCCCGCGCGTCGGTGGCGGAGCTCCGGGCGGGGGAGGTGGGCTACGTTTCGGCGGCGATGCGCAACGTGGCCGATTGCCGCGTCGGGGACACGGTCACGATGGCCCAGCGCCCGGCAGCGGGGCCGCTCCCCGGTTACCGGCCCGCCAAGCCCATGGTCTTCGCCGGGCTCTATCCCGTGGACTCGGGGGAGTTCGGCCGGCTGCGCGAGTCGCTCGAGAAGCTTCAACTCAACGATGCGGCCCTGTCCTTCGAGGCGGAGACGTCGGCGGCTCTGGGGTTCGGCTTCCGCTGCGGCTTCCTGGGACTCCTGCACATGGACGTCATCCAGGAGCGGCTCGAGCGCGAGTACGGCCAGGACCTCATCGTCACCGCGCCGTCCGTCCGCTACCGCGTGACCCGCACCGGCGGCGAGACGGAGGAGATCGACAACCCGGCCAAGTTCCCCGACCGCTCGCTCATCGCGGAGATCGCCGAGCCCGTCGTTCGCGCCTCGATCTTCACCCCGTCCGAGCACATGGGGGGCCTGATGGACCTGTGCCGCGAACGGCGGGGGCAGCAGCAGACCGTGGAGTACATCGATCCCACGCGCCTGCGCCTCGAGTACCGCCTGCCCCTGGCGGAGATCATGTTTGACTTCTTCGACCAACTGAAGTCGCGCAGCCACGGCTACGCGACGCTGGACTACGAACTCGTCGGGTACGAGCCGTCGGACATGGTCAAGGTCGACATCCTGGTCGCCGGAGACCCCGTGGACGCGCTGTCGTGCATCGTCCACCGCGCCGTGGCTCCGCAACGGGGCCGGCGGCTGATCGAACGCCTGCGGACGCTGATCCCGCGCCAGCAGTTCGAGGTGGCGCTCCAGGCGGCGATCGGCGGCAAGATCATCGCCCGCGAGAACATCCCGCCCGTGCGCAAGGACGTCCTGGCCAAGTGCTACGGCGGCGACATCACGCGCAAGCGGAAGCTCCTGGAGAAGCAGAAGGAGGGCAAGAAGCGGATGAAGGCCGTGGGCGCCGTCGACATCCCCCAGGAGGCCTTCATGGCGGTCCTCAAGGTCGGGGAGGACTGAGGGCCTTCGACGGGGCGCGGTCGGGACGTCACGCCTGCGGCAGCATCCTGCCGAGGCCCGTGGCCGGACCCGCCACCTTGCGCGGCGCCCGCGATCGGAAACGGCCCGCCCGCTTGCGGCCCCGAGGCCGAGGCTGGATTCGGCGGCCGGCGCTATGCCCCGGGGATCAGAAGTTTCGCCAGCAGGCCGAGGATGGCGAGCAGCAGGAGTCCGAGGGACCAGTTGCGCAGCCCGTCGATCTACGTGTCAAGGTGGGCGATCTGCTCCTTGACGTCGGCCCGCAGCCCGACCTGCTCCCCGGCCTCGGTCCGCTGCTCGTCCTGCGCCCGGCCCAGGTCGTCCAGCCGCTGCAGGATCAGCCATTCCGTGCCCGGGGTGGCGGGTCCCGGCGGCCCGCCCGCGGGCTCCCTCGTCGCGGCCGCCTCACTCGCTGCCATGGCGCCCAATCGCCTCGCCGCCAGCATCGTCCATCTCCAGCCGGCCCGCAACCCCGCCGGAGGCCCCGGTCCCCGCTCCCGCAGGTGCCGCACGCCGTGCCCTGGGCCGCGTCCCCCCTTGTCGGCCGCCGCGCGCCCAGGTCGCGGTCCGCGCCCGCCGGTCGCAGCGGGCGCCAGCATCTCTGTATGGCAGACAACACCAATGCCGTCCGCAGGCCGCCGACGTCGCCGGCCCGCACTGCGGGCCATACCCCCGGTGGCGCGCTCCGGCATACCGTGGGGCGCCGCCCGCCAAATGCCGCGTCCCGCCCCCAGCCCTCTGGCGCATCGGGTGGACTTCCGGTGGAGGGGTCGCTGCGCCGACCGTGCGGCCGCCGCCGGGGGCCGGGCGGGCACGCGGGACCGAGGCGGGCCGCGGGGAGGGCCGGGTCGTTGAGTTGGCAGATCGCGGTGCTGGGCCTCGGGATCGGGATGTCGGTGGGGGCCTCCGGCGTGGGCGCCGGGGTTCTCACCGCCCCGATCCTCATCCTCCTCGGCGTCCATCCCACGATCGCGGTCGGGACCGATCTCGTGTACAGCGGGGTCACCAAGCTCGTCGGCACGGCGCGGAACGCCGCGCTGCACCTGGTCGACCCCCGGTGGTTGGCGTGGATGGTCGGGGGCGGCGTGCCCGGGGCCGTGGCCGGCACGCTCGCCACGGGCCTGCTCGGGCACGACGCCGGCCGCGTCGTCCGCGTGGCGCTCGGCATCGTGCTGATCGTGGCCGCGGTGGCCATCGTGTTCAAGGACGGACTGGCGCGTCGCGGCTGGGTAGCGAGGGGGGATTTGGTGGCGCGGCGCCCGTCCTGGGTCGCCGCCGCCGGGGCGGCCATCGGGTTCCTCGTCGGCCTGACGTCCGCGGGCAGCGGCTCGCTGTTCATGATCCTGCTCATGGTCTGCTCGAGCCTCAGCGCCGAGCGCGCCGTCGCCACGGATATCGCCACCGGCGCCGCCGTGACGGTCGGGGCCGGGCTGCTGCACCTGGCCGCGGGGACCGTGAACCTGCCGCTGGCGGCCAACCTCCTGGCCGGCTCCATTCCCGGCATCCTGCTGGGAGGGCGCCTGGCCGGGCGGGTGCCGGTGGTCCCGCTGCGCTACGGGGTGGCGGTGCTGGTACTGCTGGGGGGGATCCGCACGCTCTGACCCGGTCACCAGTCCGTGACGAGGTCGACCCGCCGCAGCGCCTTCGGATAGAGATTGTTGGTGCGGGCACCGACGTCCCGCGCCCAGCCGAGGGGCAGCCCGCCCACGTGGATCCAGCACAGCCCCGGGGCCCCGCCGCCGGGCAGGGCTTCGCCCGCGAGGTAGGCGGCGGCGGCCCGGCGGTCCAGGGCGCGGGGCTGCCGGGGCGCGGCGGGCGCCAGCGCCATGGCGAGATGGTGGTGGGGCTGAAACGCGCCACCCGCGGTACGGACCCCCAGCGCCAGGCCGGGCGCAACCACCGTCAGGCCCGCGAGCGGCAGGTCGGGCGCCGCCGCCGCCCAGAGCACGCCGCGGTGGGACAGGGGCCGCTCCCACGAGGCCGGCGGACCCCCGCCACCGAGGAGCTCCCGGAGCCACTCGGGCCATCCCGGCACGCCCGCGGGCCCGGGCGCGGCCGTTCTGCGGCCGGCGCGCTCCGGCGCCGGCGTCCCATCCCGGCGGAAGCGGGCCAGGAAGGCGCCTTCGCCCGCCGCCCGGTGCGGCCAGAGCCTGCAGGTCGCCTGCGCCAGCGCCTCGGCGGAGGCGGCCCCGGCAGGGACCCACTCCGGCCGGCCCGGTTCCCAGCCGGCCGGCGGGGGCATGGGGTCCGCGGAGAGGCCGAGCGCGTCCAGCGCCCAGCGGGCCACGGCCTCGTTCTCCTCCGGATTGAACGTGCACGTGGAATAGAGGATGCGGCCGCCGGGCCGTGCCAGGGCCGCCGCCGCGGCGAGGATCGCCCGCTGCCGCCGCGCGCAGCCCACGACTCCACGGGCCGACCACTGGGTGCGGGCGGTGGTCTCCTTGCGGAACAGGCCCTCGCCCGAGCAGGGGGCGTCGACCAGCACGGCGTCGAACCGCCCGGACCAGGCGGACGCGAGCCGCTCGGGGGCCTCCTGCGTCACCGCGGCGTCGACGCCGAGGCGCCCCAAATTGCGGGCGAGAACCCGCGCGCGGGCAGGATCGGGCTCGTTGGCCACGAGCAGCCCCCGCCCTCGCAGCAGGCGAGCCAGCGCCGTGGCCTTGCCCCCCGGCGCCGCGCACAGGTCGAGCACGGCCTCGCCCGGCCGCGGGGCCAGCGCGGCCGCGGCCGCCATCGCCGACGGTTCCTGCAGGTAGTAGGCGCCGGCTTCATGAAGGACGTGGTGGCCAGCCGGGCTTCCGGGCGGCAGGTACCACCCGGCGCCGCCGGACCAGGGTACGGGCGGCCCGAGATGGGCCCCCAGATCGGCGGGGAGGGGGAGGGGCGGCGCCGCGACGGCCAGCGCGGCCGTTGGATGCAGGCCGCGGGTGCGCTCCGTGGCCTCGCCGTCGGCGGGCGCCAGCCGGTGGAGGCGGAGCCCCCGGACGGGCCGCCCTTCCACGAGCGCGTCGCGGAACGCCGGCCACTCCGCGCCGAGGAGGTCGCGCATGGCCCCCGCGAAGGCGTCGGGCAGCGGTTCGCCGGCCATGGCCCAACCCCCCGTGCGCCCCTTCTCCGCCCCATGCCGCCGCCCTGCGGGCGCGTCCCGGGCCGGTGGCGGTCGGAGCGGTCGCATCCGGAACGGTAAAATGAAGAGAGCGGCCCGAAGGAGGTTGATCCCCGCGGGTGCTCCGGGCGAGCCGACGGCGGAGGAGGCGTGGGCCGCGGCGCATCCGTGGGGCCTTTACGTCCACATCCCCTTCTGCCCATACAAGTGTGCCTACTGCGACTTCGTGGCGGTGGGACCCGGCCCCCGGGTCGCGCGCTGGCACGATCCCTACGTGGAACACCTGCTCGCAGAGGCCGCCTACTGGCGCGACCGGCTGCGGCCCCGGCGCCCGCCCGTTTCGATCTTCTACGGCGGGGGCACCCCCACGCTCCTGGGCGGGGCGCGCCTCGGCGCGCTGCACCTCGGGCTGGCCGCGCTGTTCGACCTCGGCGGCGATGCCGAGGTCACGGTCGAGGCGAATCCGGGGACCGCCGGCCCGCGCGACCTCGCCGCGCTGCGCGCGGCCGGCGTCAATCGGCTCTCCCTGGGCCTCCAGGTTGCCCAGGACCGGCTCCTCGCCGCGGTGGGCCGCCTCCACGGCCGACGGGACTTCGTCGCGGCCTGGGAGGCCGCGCGCGCGGCCGGTTTTCGCAACCTGAACGTGGATGTGATGTACGGGCTGCCGGGCCAGACCACGGCCGACGTCGACGAGACGCTGGACCTCGTCGCCTCCCTGTCGCCCGAGCACGTGTCGGCCTATGGCCTCCAGGTCGAGGAACGCACACCGCTCCACGCGCGCGCCGCCCGGGGCGAGGTGTCCGTCCCCGGCGAGGACGCCGCCGCGGACCAGTGGGAGCGGGTGCGGCTGCGCCTGGGCTCGATCGGCCTGGACCACTACGAGGTCAGCAACTTCGCCCTCCCGGCCCGCGAGAGCCGCCACAACCTGCTCTACTGGCGCAACGCCGGCTGGCTCGGCCTGGGCGTCGGCGCCCACTCGCACTGGCGGGGCGCCCGCTGGCGCAACACGCCCCGGCTGGCGGAGTACCGCGATGGGGTGCGGGCACGCTCGGGCGCCTGGACGCGCGACCACGAGCCGCCGGACGCGGCCCGGCGGCGGAGCGAGGACGCCTTCCTGGGACTCCGGCTGCTGCGGGAGGGCGTCGACCTCGCGGCCTACGCCCGCCGCCACGGCGTCTCGCTCGGGGCCGCCTTCCCCGGGGCCGTGGAGCGGCTGGTCGCCGACGGCCTGTGCACCGTCTCCGGGGGGCGCCTCCGGCTCCGCCCCGAGGCGGCCGCGGTCGGCAACCGCGCCTTCGCGGCCTTCGTCTGACAGGGCGCGTCAGCCCGCCAGGCCGAGGACCGCCAGCGCCACGAACCCGGCCGCCACCACGGCGAGCACGGCCTGCACCAACGGACCGACCGCTCGCTGTCCCATCACCCGCGGGCTGCGGGAGACGAGCAGCAGCACCACCATGGTCACCGGCATCCAGACGCCCGCGAGCGCGTTCGCCCACAGGGCCACCCTGCCGGCCGCCAGGCCGGGCAGCAGCGCGACGGCCGCCGCGGCGACCAGCGTGGCCGCATGGAGGGCAAGCCACGGCCCGCGGTTCGGGGCCTCCGTCCGGAGGCCGGCGCCCGCTCCCAGCGCCTCACGCAGGGTCCAGAGGGAGGCCAGCGACACGGTGCACGCGGCCAGGAGGCCGGCCTGGAAGAGGCCGACCGCGAACAGGATCCCGGCGACGGGGCCGGCCTGCGCGTAAATCCACCGCACCGGCGAAACCAGGGCCGAGGCGGCCGGGCGCGTGACGGCGCCGAGCACGATGACGGCCGCCGCCATGAGGACGAAGGCCACGGCCCCGGTGGCGAGGTCGCCCATGCGCGCGCGCTGCTCCCGCTCCGCCCCGGCCCAGACCGCGTTCTGTTGCCAGTAGACCATCCACGGCGCGATGGCGTTGCCCGCGAGCGCCAGCAGCAGGAACCACGGCCGGCCCGCCGGCGCCGAGAGCGCGGCCGCCAGGGAGCCCGGGGCGTGGTGCGCGAAGAGGAGGGCGGGGATGAAGGCGAGGCTCGCGGCCGCGACAGGCAGCAGCAGCCGCTCGATGCGGGGATAGGCCCGCGAGCTGGTCACGCCGATCACCAGCGCGCAGGTCAGGGGCAGCGACAGCGCGCGCGGCACGCCGGCCAGACCCAGGGCGAGGGCCATGCCCATGAACTCGGTCACCAGCCAGAACGCGTTCAGGCCATACATGGCCACGGCCTCCAGCACCGCCGGCGCGCGCCCGAGGCCGTCGGCCACCACCCTGCTGTAGGGACGGCGGGTGGCCAGGGCCACCCGCGTGGCGATCCACTGGATGAAGAGCGTCAGCGCGCCCAGCATGGCCAGCGCGGGGAGGATGCGGCCAAGGTCGCGCCCCGCGCCCGTCGCCAGGTACGAGAGCATGCCGCCGGCGTCGTTGTTGGCGATGAGGCCGATGACGCCGGGCCCCAGCGCCGCGAGGAGCACCGCCGGACGCGCCAGGGGGCGGCGGCCAGGGCGAGTCAGCGGAGCGGGCACGGGCGCGCGGGCCGCGGCGGGAGCGTCGGCGGTCATCGACGGGGGACCCCCCAGGGTGCGGAAGTCCGCGCGTGGTGCTTCCGGCGGAGGGGAGCGGGCCGGGCGGCGGCGGTGCGTGGTGCGCCGGCCGCGGGGCCCGCCGCACCGGTTCACCACGCGCCCCCGGTGCCCTGCGGCCCCGCCCTCCCGCCCGACCGTTCTGCGCGGTGCGGGCCCACCCATATGCATGGCGCGGCGGTGGTGCGCCCCGCACCGCGCGGGGGCCTCCGTCCGCCCCGTGGCGGGGGGCGTGGCGGGCGCCCGGGAGCCGGGCCGGGTATGCGTGCGCGACACGGCCGGCAGGGGGCGGGGAGGGCGGGCGGGCCCGATTCACGGCCGCTCGGCGTCGGAGGGCGCGAAGGCGATGGATTCCGGTGGCGCCACGGGCAGCTCCGCTCCCTGCGGCGCCGCCCAGTACGCCTGGGGCTCCGTCCCTGCCGGGGCCCCGGCGCGGCGGCCCCGGGGCCGGACGGCGGCCGCGACGGCCACGGGCAGCCAGACCGCCCCGGCCCCCCGGGCGTAGGGCCCGGCGAGCCAGCCGCCGATGGCGCCTCCGTCCGACGGCAGCCCGTACCTCTGGGCGAGGCCGAAGGTGTATGCGAGGGGCACGGCGGCCAGGGCCAGGCCGGCCAGGGCGCCCAACGCCCCGAGCGCGGGCCGCGGGCCGGCGCCGAACACCGCGGCGAGGTAGGCGCCGAACGCGAGGAACCCGGCGGCAGGCAGCAGAGCGGCGACCCACGCCGGGGTCGCCGCGGGCAGGCCCGGGCCGCCCGCCTCCGCCCACTGCAGCCCGCCCGCCAGGGCGACCCCGAGGGCGAGCCACCAGAGGACCGCGAGCACGCGCATTGCCGTGTCCACCTCCGTGCCGGCCGGGTCGGGGGCCGGCCCGTCCCAGTATGGGCGGGGGCGCCGCGCGGGGTCGGGCAGCGCCTGTCGACGCGCGTTCGCCGGGTTTCGCGGTTCGGGGGGAGGCGCGCCCCGCCGGGCCGGACGGCGGGGCGGGACGTCCGGCGGCGGGCACCGCCCGCGGAGCCCCCGCGAAGCCTGTCCCCCGTTGACACTGTGGGCGCGCGGATGATACCGTCAAGCCGTTCGTTAGCACTCTTGCCCGGTGAGTGCTAAACACGGTCGGCGCGGCGGGCGCACCTCCCGCGGCTGGCGGGGCGACAGGCCGCTGGGTAGGCACGTTCGCGGCGTGCGGCCGCCGGCCCGGACGCGTCGATCCCCGCGGGCCCGCCGCGCATGGAGGAGACGGCGCGATGGACGAACGCAAGCAGCGCGTGCTGCAGGCCATCGTCGACGACTATGTCCGCACGGCCGAACCGGTGGGTTCGCGCACGGTGGCGCGGCGCTACAACCTGGGGGTCAGCCCGGCCACGATCCGCAACGAGATGGCGGACCTCGAGGACATGGGCTACCTGGAACAGCCGCACACCTCGGCGGGGCGCGTGCCCTCCGACAAGGGCTACCGCCACTACGTGGACACGCTGGTCGCCTCGCCGGAGGTCGGAGGCGTCCACGCGGAGGCGGTGCGGCAGGTCCTGGCGGTCCGGGCCCAGCGCATCGAGGGCGTGGTGCGGCAGGCCACGCACCTCCTGGCGGAGATGACCGACTTCCTCGCCCTCGCCAGCCAGCCGGCCGGTCCGGAGGAGCGGCTCGCGGGCCTCCAGGTCGTGCCGCTGGCGGACGGCGGGGCGGTGCTGGTCCTCGTGGCCGAGGACGGGCGCGTGCGCACGAAGGTGCTGCGCTTCGCGCACCCGCCGGCGCCGCAGGAGTTGGAGCGCATCGGCCGCGCCCTGTCCGACCGCCTGCGGGGCAGCCGCCTGCGGGAGCTCGGCGCGGGCCTGCAGCACTCGCTGGCGGCGGAACTCGGCCAGTACCAGAGCGTGGTCCACGAGGTGCGCAGCATGCTGGGCGACCGGGTCGGGGACGGCGAGCGGCTGCTCGTCGAAGGGGCGACCAACCTGCTGAAGCAGCCCGAGTTCCATGACGTCGCGTCCGCCAAGCGCGTGCTCCAGACCCTCGAGCGGCAGCAGCTTCTGGAGGACATGCTGGGGGTACCCCAGTGCCGGCTGCCCGGCCTGGAGGTGGCCATCGGGCGCGAGATGCAGCTGCCCGACATGGCGGACTGCAGCCTGATCACCGCGGTGTACGCCTCGCCGGGCGGCGTGTACGGGCGCATCGGGGTGCTCGGGCCGAGGCGCATGGATTACGGCGGCGTGATGCGGCTCGTGGAGACCGTCGCGATGGCGGTCACGTCGGCGCTGGGCCCGGAGCTGGGTCCGACCGGGGCGGGCCCGCCCGAGGGCCCGGAGGCCAAGGGCGCCGAGCCCGGCCCGCCGCAGGTGCCCCCGGGCTCCGGGCGCGCGGGTTCCGGACGCCGCGCGCGGCGCGCGCGGCAGGGTTGACGAAATCGGGCCGGGCGGGGTCCGGCCGAGGGGGTCGCGGGCGAGTGCCAGGGGCCGACGAACAGCCGGCGGACCGCGAGACGGACGGTGCGGAGAAGGCATCCGGGGGCCCGGAGTCGCCCGGGGGGGCGGATCGCGGGGGCGCCGCGGAGGCCGGCGCGGCGGGGGACGCCTCCGCCGCCGGCAGGGCCGAGGAGTACCTGCAGAGCCTCCAGCGGATCACGGCGGACTTCGCGAACTATCGGCGCCGCACGGCGGCCGAGCAGTCCCGTTGGCGCGAGGCCGGCGTCGCCGCCTTCGCGCTGCAGATGCTGCCGGTGGTGGACAACCTGGAGCGGGCGGTCGCGGCCGCCGGCGACGGCGCCACGGTCCGGCAGGGCGTGGAAATGACGCTGCGGCAGTTGCGCGAGGTGTTCGAGGGCTCGGGCATCCGCCGCATGGCGGCGGTGGGTGAGTCGTTCGACCCGGGGCGGCACGAGGCCGTCGCCGGTGAACCCGAGGGCGTGGTCGCCGAGGAGTACCGGGCCGGCTACCTCTTCCGCGAGCAGGTGCTGCGGCCCGCCATGGTGCGTGTGGGTCCAGCGGCCGAGCAGGGCCGCCCGCCGAAGGGTGCCCCTCCCGCCGAGGGTGCGGCCGCCGGCGAGGCCGGGGCGGCCGACCGTGGCGCCGAGCAGACCGGCAAGGAAGGGGATCGCTGATGGGCAAGATCATCGGCATCGACCTCGGAACCACCAATTCCGTGGTGGCGGTGATGGAGGGCGGCGAGCCCGTCGTCATCCCCAACGCCGAGGGCGGGCGGCTGACCCCGTCCGTCGTGGCCTTCACGAAGGACGGGGAGCGGCTCGTCGGCCAGGTGGCGAAGCGCCAGGCCATCACCAATCCCGAGAACACGATCTTTTCCATCAAGCGGTTCATGGGCCGCCGCTCCGACGAGGTGCGCCAGGAGGCCGCGCGCGTCCCGTACAAGGTCACGTCCGGGCCGGACGGCATGGCCCGCGTGCAGGTGCGCGACAAGGAATACACGCCGCAGGAGATTTCGGCGATGATCCTCGCCAAGCTCCGCTCCGACGCCGAGGCCTACCTCGGCGAGAAGGTCACGCAGGCCGTGATCACGGTTCCCGCATACTTCAACGACAGCCAGAGGCAGGCCACGAAGGACGCCGGCCGCATCGCCGGCCTCGAGGTGCTGCGCATCATCAACGAGCCGACCGCCTCCGCGCTGGCCTACGGCACGGACAAGGGCGGCGACCACACCGTCCTCGTCTTCGACCTCGGCGGCGGCACGTTCGACGTGTCCCTGCTGGAGCTCGGGGACGGCGTTTACGAGGTCAAGGCCACGTCGGGCAACAACCACCTGGGCGGCGACGACTTCGACCAGCGCGTCATGGACCACGTCGCCGCCGAGTTCCAGAAGGAGCACGGCATCGATCTGCGCAAGGATCGGATGGCGCTCCAGCGATTGAAGGAAGCCGCGGAGAAGGCCAAAATCGAGCTGTCCAGCGTCCTGCAGACCAATATCAACCTGCCGTTCATCACGGCGGACGCGCAGGGCCCGAAGCACCTGGACATGACGCTCACGCGCGCGAAGTTCAACGAGCTGACGGCCGATCTGGTCGACGCGACGATGGGCCCGTCCCGCCGGGCCATGGAAGATGCCGGCATGGACGCGGGCCGCATCGACAAGGTGCTGCTCGTCGGCGGGAGCACGCGGACGCCCGCCGTGCAGGAGGCGTGCAAGCGGCTCTTCGGGAAAGAGCCGTTCAAGGGCATCAACCCGGACGAGGTGGTGGCGCTCGGCGCCGCGGTGCAGGCGGGTGTTCTCGGCGGCGAGGTCAAGGACGTTCTGCTCCTCGACGTGACGCCGCTATCGCTCGGCATCGAGACGCAGGGCGGCGTGTTCACCCGCATCATCGACCGGAACACGACGATTCCCACGTCGCGCGCGCAGACGTTTTCCACCGCCGCCGACGGCCAGACCCGTGTGGAGGTGCACGTCCTCCAGGGCGAGAGGCCGATGGCCGCGGACAACAAGTCGCTGGGCCGCTTCCTGCTGGAGGGCATTCCGCCGGCCCCGCGCGGCGTCCCGAAGATTCAGGTCACCTTCGACATCGACGTCAACGGTATTCTCAAGGTCTCCGCCAAGGACGAGGCGACCGGGAAGACGAAGGACGTCACGATCCAGGGGCATGGCGGACTCTCGGAGCAGGACATCCAGGGCATGGTGCGGGACGCGGAAGCCCATGCGGAGGAGGACCGGCGCCGGCAGGAGGTCATCGAGGCGCGCAACGCCTCCGACGCCCTCGTGTATAATGCTGAGAAGGCGCTCCGGGATCTCGGCGCCAAGGTGGACGGCGCCAAGGCGGCCGCCGTGCGCGAGCAGGTGGAGAAGTGCCGGACGGCGGCCGCCGGCGAGGATGTCGCGGCGATGCGCCGCGAGACGGAGGCGCTGCAGCGCCTGGTCCTCGAGATCGGCGCCGCGATGTACGAGGGGACCCCGGGGGGCGCCTCCGGCGCGGAGGCGGGCGGACCGGCCGCAGGCGGCGGGGCGGGCGGGGGCCCCGATGTGGTCGATACGGATTATGACGTCAAGGGTGGCGCATAGGGTTCGCGGCGGGGCCGGCGGGCCGGGGGGATGCCGGCCCGCCGGCCCGCGGCGCCGGCCGATGCGGCCGCAGCGTGCGCGTGCGGCGAGGGAGGGGCCCATGGCCGACCGCGACTACTATGAGGTGCTCGGCGTCAGCCGCACAGCGGACGAGGCCGAGTTGAAGCGCGCGTTCCGCCAGCTGGCGCGGAAGCACCATCCCGACGCCAACACGGACGACCCCGGCGCCGCCGAGCGCTTCAAGGAGATCGCCCGGGCGTATGCCGTGCTCAGCGACCCCGAGAAGCGGGCGCGCTACGACCAGATGGGCCACCAGGGCTACACCGCCGCCGAGACGGGGTCCGGGGGGCCGGCCCCCGGCGATTTCGGCTTCGGTGGAGTCGACATCCAGGACCTCTTCGAGAGTGTCCTCGGAGAGGCGTTCTTCGGCGGGGCCGGCCGCGCGGGCCGCCGGCGGGCGGGCGCCGCGCGCGGGGGGGACCTGCGCGTGGCCGTCCAGGTCACCTTCGAGCAGGCCGCCTTCGGCTGTCGGCGCGAGGTGACCGTCCCACGGGTCGAGGGGTGCGCTTCGTGCGGAGGGAGCGGGGAGGCACCCGGGGCCCGCGCGCGCCCGTGCTCGGCGTGCGGGGGCGCCGGACAGGTGCGGGTCGGCCGCAACACCCCCTTCGGCCAGTTCGTGAGCGTGCAGACCTGCGCGAACTGCGGCGGCCAGGGCACCGTCGTGGACCGCCCATGCCCCGACTGCCGCGGCGAGGGTCGGGTCCAGCGCCAGCGCACCCTGACGATCGACGTCCCGGCCGGCATCGAAGACGGCCAGCGGCTGCGGCTGGCGGGAGCCGGCCACGCGGGCGAGCGCGGCGGGGCGTCCGGCGACCTCTTCGTCGACGTCCGCGTCGCGCCGCACCCGCGCCTGCGGCGGGACGGCCGGGATGTGTGGAGCGAGGTCACGGTCGGTCTCGCCCAGGCCGCCCTCGGCACCGAGATCGAGGTCGAGACCCTCGAGGGCCGCGTGTCGCTGGAGGTGCCGGCCGGCACCCAGCCGGGCGCCGAGTTGCGCCTCCGCGGCAAGGGGATCGTGGCCGTCCACGGCCACGAGCGGGGGGACCACCGCGTGGTGATCCGGATCGAGGTGCCACGCCATCTGTCCGCGGCGGAGCGGGATCTGCTGCGCCGCTACGCCGAGGCGCACGGCGAGCGGGTCGCCGCCGAGCGGGGGCCCCTGCGCCGCGTCCTCGGGCGTTGAGGCAGCGGGAACGCGCGACGCCCGCTCCTCTCCCACGTTCCGCGCGCTCGGGCCGCATGCTCCGCGTCCCTCCGAGGCGGGGCGGCGCCGTGGAGGTGGGACCGCGCGGTGGAATACTGCGAGATCGCGCTGACCATCCCGCCCGAGGCCCTGGAGGCCGTGACCGATCTGCTGCACCGTTCGGGCACCGGCGGGGTCGTCATCGACGACGAGCGCGGGGCGGACCTCCGCGCGTACCTGCCCTGCGACGAGCGCCTCGACATCCGGCTCGCGGACCTGCGGCGCCGGCTCACCGACCTGGTCGAGTTCTTCCCCGGGATGAGCCAGATGACGGAGCGCCAGCGCGTCGTCGCCGAGGAGGACTGGGCGAACGCTTGGCGCGAGCACTTCCACCCGGTCCGCGTGGGCCGCCGCCTGATCGTGGCGCCGACCTGGGAGCCGGTGTCGTGCCAGGCAGGTGAGGTGGTGGTCCGGCTGGACCCGGGCATGGCGTTCGGGACGGGCACCCACGCCTCGACCGTGCTCTGCCTGCAGGCCCTCGAGGCCGAGGACCTGGCCGGCAGGGCCGTCCTGGACGTGGGCACCGGCTCCGGCATCCTCGCGGTCGCGGCCGCCATGCTCGGGGCGGCCGAGGTGACGGCGGTGGACATCGATCCGCTGGCCGTGCGCATCGCGCGGCAGAACGCGGCGGTCAACGGGGTTTCGGAGCGCGTGCACGTGCGCTACGCGGAACTGCGCGACCTGCTCGTCGGGGGCCTCGTCCCGGTGTCCTTCGCGGTCGCCAACCTGACCGCCGATATCCTTTGCGACCTGGCGCCCGACCTCGGGGCCGCGGTCGCGCCGGGGGGGCTCCTGGTGGCCTCCGGGATCGTGACCTCGGGCCGCCGCGACGCCGAGGGGGCCCTGGCGGCATCCGGCCTGCGCGTCCTGCGCGCGGCGGCGCTGGACGGCTGGGTGGCCGTCTGGGCGCGGCGCGATTGAGGCGGCCGCCGCGCGTCTTTCTGCCCTCGCCCGCCAGGCCCGGCCAGCGGATCGTCCTGCCGTCCGGGGTGCGGCACCACCTGACGCACGTGCTCCGCCTCCGCCCCGGCGCACGCCTGTCGGGAGCGGGGCCGGACGGTGCCGAGGTCGTGCTGGAATTGCTGCCCGGGGCGGAGGTTCTCGTCGTCGGCCCGGCGGAGGGCGCGTGCGGCGGCGTCCGGCCGATCCCCGGACGGGCGGCTGCGCCCCCCCCGGATCCCGGCCGGGCCGGCCCCGATCGGCACCGGCCGCGGGCCGGCTCGGGAGTCGCCGCCGGCGCCTCAGGAGTCGCCAGCCAGGGCCACGTCGGGGGTGGGGGCGCCGAACACGTAGCGGTTAAGGACC
>JAJYVV010000162.1 GCA_021791815.1 Bacillota bacterium
GGCGGTGCCCCCGTCGCGGCCGGTCGGGCGAGCGCGCCGGGTCCGGCGGAGCCCGGGTCCCCGGCGGCCGCGGCCCCCCGCCGGCGGCCATCGGGAGCGGCGGCCGGACCGGGGCCCTCCTCCCATGCCGGCCCCGAGGCGCCCCCTCCAGCCGTTCTGAGCGCCGGGGCCGTCGTGACCATGGTCATCGCCTATCCGGCGTGTGGCGTCCGCCGCTCGGGCGCCGGCCCGGTGCCGCCCGGTCTGGTGGGCCTGCCGCGCGCGGCCGTGGCGCGCGCGGTGGCGCCCGACGCCGTGCTGTCGTTCTCGCCGCGCGCGCTGGTGCTCCAGCGGGAGCTGCCGGGCTGCCCCGGCGACGTCGTGACGCTCGCCGTCCAGGATGGGCGGGTGGTCGTCCTTGCCGGGCGGCCGGGCGATCTCGGGCCCGTCCTGAGCCGCACCGACATTCCCGCCCGCGGCCTGCCTCCGGCCGAGCGGCGCCGGCTGGAGAACGGGTATGCCGTGCCCGCCGCCTCCGCCGGCGCCGTCCTGGCGACCCTGCGCGCCGCGAGCCGGCCGCCGGCCGAGCCCTCCGGTCCCGGGCGCGGCGCCTCCGGCTCCCGGGCCGAAGGCGCACCCGCGCCGTCCTTGGCCCCGCCTCCCTCCGCCGCTGGGGCACGGTCCGGCCGCCGCCCGGCCCGTTGAGGTCGCCCAGGCCCCGCGCCGCCCGCTTCCGGATGTTGTCCACGCCGGAGGAACGGCACCCCGGCCGTCGAACGGCTGCTGCCACCGCGCTTCCATGGGCATCGGCCCCGCGCGGAGCGTTCCCCGCCCCGCCCGCGGGCGGGCCGGGCGGCGGAGGTGCGGGTCTGCGCGTCATCGGCATCGATCCGGGCATCGCGACATGCGGGTACGCGGTCGTGGAGAGCACGCCGCCCGCGGCGGCGGGGACGGTGCGCCGCCGGTACGCGGCGGTGGCCTGGGGGGCTCTCCGGCCGCCCGGTGAGGGGCCCGCGCGCCTGGCGGCGCTCCACGACGGAATCGCCGCCCTGCTGGCGGAGCATGCGCCGGACGCGGCGGCCGTCGAGCAGCTGTTTCACACCCGCAACGTGCGCACGGCATCCGAGGTCGGCCAGGCCCGCGGCGTGGCGCTCCTGGCCTGCGTCGAGTCGGCCGTGCCGGTGGCGGAATACACCCCCACGGCGGTCAAGCTCGCCGTGGCGGGATACGGCGGCGCCGACAAGCAGCAGGTGCGCCGGATGGTCACGGTGCAGCTCGGGCTGCCCCGGCCCCCGTCGCCGGACGACGCCGCGGACGCGCTCGGGCTCTGCCTCTGCCATCTGGCCGGGGAGGGTCTGCGGGGCCGCCAGGCCGAGGCGGTCGCCCGCCGCGCCGGCCTGGCGGCGCGGCCGTGATCTCCTTCCTCCGCGGCCGCGTGGCCGCGCGCGGCCCGGGCTGGGCCGAGCTGGACGTGGGCGGCATCGGCTTCCGCGTGGCCCTCTCCGACCACGCCGCGGCCGCCCTGCCGCCGCCGGGCGACGCCGCGACGCTGCCGACGTGGCTGGCCGTGCGTGAAGAGGGAGTCGCGCTGTATGCGTTCCGCGACGGCGCGGAGCGGGAGGCGTTCCTCGCCCTGACGGGCGTGGCGACCATCGGCGGCAAGACCGCGATGGCCGTCCTCTCGCTGTTCACTCCCGAGGCCCTGGCCCGTGCCCTGGACGCCGAGGATCTGACGGCCCTGACCCGGGTGCCGGGCGTCGGGCGCAAGACGGCGCAGCGCTTGGTGTTGGAACTGAAGGGGCGGCTCGTGGCGGGGGGCGGCGCGCCGTCGGCGCGGGCGGATGCGACCGAGCAGGGGCCCGAGGCCGACGCGCGGGCGGGGCTGATCAGCCTCGGCTACAGCGCGGCCGAGGCCGCGGCCGCGGTCGAGGGCGTCCGCGGGGAGTCGAGCGACGCGGGCGGCCTGCTGCGGGCGGCGTTGCGTTCCCTCGCGACGAGGCGCTGACGGGAGGGGCGGCTCCGGACCGGCGGCGCGGGGAGGCCTGCACCGATGAAGGACGAGCGCCTCGTGGCCCGGGACGGCCCGCAGGGCGACGAGCCGGCCGTGGAGGCGGCGCTCCGGCCCGCGACGTTCGCCGAGTTCCTGGGGCAGGAACGGGTGCGGGAGCGGCTGGCCCTGGCCGTGGCGGCCGCGCGGGCGCGCGGCGAGCCGCTGGACCACGTGCTGCTCGCCGGACCCCCCGGGCTGGGGAAGACGACCCTCGCCCACATCCTGGCGCGGGAACTCGGCGTGCCCATCACGGTCACCTCCGGTCCGGCCATCGAGAAGCCGGGGGACCTGGCGGCCATCCTGTCCAACCTCACCCGCGGAGAAGTATTGTTCATCGACGAGGTCCACCGCCTGAGCCACTCCGTGGAGGAGGTGCTCTACCCGGCGATGGAGGACTTCGCCATCGACATCGTCCTGGGCCGCGGGCCCAGCGCCCGCACCCTGCGCATGGAGCTTCCCCGCTTCACCCTGGTGGCGGCGACCACGCGGGCGGGCGCCCTCACGGGTCCCCTCCGGGACCGCTTCGGCATCATCGAACGGATGGAGTTTTACACCGAGGCGGAACTGGACGCGATCGTCCGGCGCGCGGCGGGCGTCCTGGGCGTGGCCCTGGACCCCGCGGGCGCGGCGGAGATCGCCAGGCGCGGCCGGGGCACGGCGCGGGTCGCCAACCGGCTCCTGCGCCGCCTGCGGGACTTCGCCCAGGTGCGCGCCGCGGGCCGGATCGACGGGCCCGTCGCGGCCGAGGGCTGCCGGCTGCATGACGTCGACGCCCTCGGGCTCGACGGCGCGGACCGCCGCCTGCTGCGGCTCATGGCGGAGAACTACGCGGGCGGCCCGGTGGGACTCGGCACCCTCGCCGCGGCGCTCGGCGAGGAGGAGGAGACCATCGAGGACGTGATGGAGCCCTATCTGCTGCAGACCGGATTCCTCCAGCGCACGCCGCGGGGACGGGTCCTCAGCCCCCGGGCCTGGGCCCACCTCGGCCTCCCGCCGCCCCTACCCGCGGCCGACCCGGCCTCCGATGCATCGGCAGACGGGCAAGCCGGCGGCGCGCAGCCGCTCCCGCTCCTGTGAGACCTCCGGCGGGGGCGCGGCCGGGAGGCGACGCCATGCCGGCCATGGCGCCGGCCCGCGGACCAGGGCGCATGATCCTCCTCGACGGATGAGGCGTCCCGCTCCCCGTACGGCGGGGCGAGACCCGCAGGACCTGGGATCGCGGGCTCGGCGGGGCGATGCCCGCGCCGGCGACCCCCAGATCTCGGTTCGTTGCGCGCGAACTGATGGCGGAGGCGAGGCGGGCGCGCGACGCGCGCCGGAACCGATCTCCGCCCGCGTGAAGGCGGAGGTGGTCCGCGTGCTCCGCCCCCGAGGTTCGGAGGCCGCGGACACACTGGCCCTGGTCGCCGCCGCGCAGGGGGGGGATCGGGAGGCCCGCGAACGGCTGATCGCCCTGCACCAGGGCCTGGTCCTCCGGGTGGGGGCGCGGGTCTGCGGGCGCTACCTGCGGGCGGGTCGCGACGACGAGGTCAGCGTCGGCCTGCTGGCGCTCAACGAGGCGATCGACCGCTACCGGGGCGAGGTCGGAGCGTCGTTCGGCGCGTTCGCCGAGATGGTCGTCCGCCGGCGCCTGATCGACCAGTTCCGCCGCGAGTCGGGGCGGCGGGAGGTGCCGCTGAGCGCGTTCGAGCAGGACGACGAGGGCGGAGGACCCTGGGCGGCCGTCGAATCGCGGGAAGCCCAGCAGATTGACCGCGCGCGGCGCGAGACGGAGGACCGGCGGGCGGAGATCGCCGAGTTTGTGGCGCTGCTGCGGCCTTACGGCGTGACGCTCCACGACCTGGTGGCCCAGAGCCCCCAGCACGCGGACGCGCGGGCCCGGGCGGTCGCGGTGGCGCGCCGCATCGCCGAGCGCCCGGAGTGGGTCGACCACCTCCGCCGCCGCCGTTCCCTGCCGCTGCGGGAGCTGGAGGCGGTTCCGGACCTTGGCATGAGCCGGAAGACGCTCGAGCGGCAGCGGAAGTTCATCATCGCGGTGGCGGTCGTGTTGATGGAGGGGCTCCACGCCCTCCGGGCCTACCTGCCCGAGGCCTGAGGCGCGCAGCGGGGTCCCGCGGGCGCGGAGAGCGGGGAAGGCGGCGACACCGGTGGCGGACCAGGGCTCCGACCAGGGTGGGGCCGGAACCGGCGGCGAGGGGATGCGGGCCCTCGTGCTGGACGTCGCGCGCCGCCGCGCGTTCGTGCTGGCCGATGGGCGGTTCCTCCGCGTCCGCGCCGTCCCGGGGTGGGAGGTCGGCCAGGAGATCGCCCTGCCGCCGGCCGCCGTCCCGTCGCTCGCCACCCCGGCACGGCGCCGCGTCGTCCTCGCCGCGGCGGCCGGGTGCGCGGCGCTGGTGGGCGGAGCGGGCGCGATGGCGGGCCTCGCGGCCGCGAAGCCGGTGGCCATGGTGTCGGTGGACATGGGCTCCGGGGTGGAACTGGGCGTCAACGCCGCCGGCCGCGTCGTCTCCGCGAGCGCCACGGATCCGAGCGGTGCCCAGCTCCTCGCCCTGGGCGGACTGCGCGGGGAGCCGCTCTCGGCGGCGGTCGGCGTGGTGGTCGCGCGCGCCGCCGCCGCCGGGTACCTGTCCGTGCCCGGGCAGCCGGCCTCCGCCTCCTCGACCTCCTCGGGACCCGCAGCGACTTCCTCCTCCGGGTCCTCGGCCACGGGACCGACATCGTCGGGGACCCCGTCCGGCGGCGCGCGCGGGCGCGCGCCGGGCACCGGGACGAAGGCCGGCGGCGGGGCTTCGGATGGCCATCCCGCGGCGAGGTCGGCCTCGGGCTCGTCCGGCCCTCCGCCCGCCGCTCCCTCGGGCCCGCCGGCGAACCTCGGCGCGATCCTGCTGACCGTGGCCCCGACCGGCCGGAGCCGCGGACCGGGCCTGCCCGCCAGCGTGGTCGCCAACCTCTCCGCCGCCGAGCGGGACGCCCAGGACGTCCTCGCGCAGCACAACCCGCAGGCGGCCGTTTCGGTCGCGCAGGCCCAGGCGGGCACGGCCTCCCAGGCCGCGGCGGACAAGCTGGGGGTCGGCCAGTATCTGCTGTGGCAGGCGGTGCAGGCCGCCGGGGTCCCCCTTCCCGTCTCCGCGGTCCGCGGCCGGCCCATCGCGCAGGTGCTGCTGCAGGCCGGCGTCCCGCGCCGGGACGACGCCGCGGTCATCGACGCCATGGGCACGGGCCGCACGTCCCTGGTGGCGGCCGTCATCGGGGCGGCGCGGAGCGGGGCCGCGCCCGACGCCCTGGAGGCCCTGGTGCACGGCGGCGGCCAGGCGCCGGGCGGCAAGGCGCCCCACGCCGGGCATTCCGCCTCCCACGAGGGCCCAGGCTCCGGTGCGGTCCAGGGTGAGGCCCCGACCGGCGGGGGCACGGACGGCCAACAGACCCGGCGCGGTGGAGGCGCCACCGACCCCGGCAGCCAGGGCGCTGGCGCGGGAGCGCAGGGCGACGGGGGCGCCGCGCCCCGGCCGCCCGCGGCGGCGCCCGGCGGTTCGGCCGCCTCCCAGCCGGGGGCTGGCGCGACCCCCACCCCCGCCCACGGGTCCGGTGCGAACGGGCCTGCCGGCGCCCCGCAGGGGCAGGGCGGCGGCACGGGTGCCGACGGACCGCCGGCCCCGAGCGTGTCGTCGGCCGGAGGCGGCGACCTGGCGGCTCGACAGGGGACGGGCGGCGGCACGCGGCAGGGGGGCCAGCGGTCGCGCGACGGCGCGGCCGGGCCCGGCCAGCAGGCGCGGGGCGGGGACGGGGCGGGCCGCGACCGGGGCCGGAATCCCGGACCGGGCGGCGGCACCCCGGCCGTGCCCGGCGGAGGATCGGGCGCCGGTGGGTCCTCCGGGCCGGGTGGCGGCTACGGCGGTTGGCTCGCCCAACTGGAGCAGTGGTTCGGGGGTGGCCAGCCCGGCGACGGTCCGGGCGGCGGCGGTCCGCGCGGCGGCGGATGAGGGCCGCGGGCGGGTGGCTTTTTGCGCGGCGATGGGCGAACATGGGCCGGGCCCATGCGTCCGGAGAAGGGGATCCCGCCGTACCCGTGCGCACAGCCGACTTTGACTACGAGCTCCCGCCCGACCGCATCGCCCAGGCGCCCCCGCCCGACCGCGCGTCCGCGCGGCTCCTCGTGCTCGACCGCGCGACCGGCGCCGTCTCCGACCACACGGTCGCCGACCTCCCGGCGCTGCTGCGGCCCGGGGATCTGCTCGTGCTCAACGACACCCGCGTGATTCCCGCGCGGCTGTTCGCGACGCGTGCGACGGGCGGCGCCGTGGAACTGCTGCTCTTGCGCCCGGCCGTCGAGGGCGCCTGGCGCGCCGCGTCGGAGTGGGTGGCGCTGGCGCGCCCCGCGAGGCGGCTCCGGGCGGGCGAAGCGCTCCTCCCCCTTCCGCGGCCTGCCGCGGGCACGGCCGCGCCCGAGGCCCCGCCGGGGCCGGTGCGCATCCTGGAGGTGCTCGGCGAGGGCCGGTTCGCCGTGGGGCTGCCCGTCCCGGCGGACGCCGTGCCCGCCTTCCTGGAGCGGTTCGGGGAGGTGCCGCTTCCGCCATACATTCACGAGCGGCTGCAGGACCCCGAGCGCTACCAGACCGTGTATGCTCGGGTCGCCGGGTCGGTGGCGGCGCCGACGGCCGGGCTCCACTTCACCCCCGATCTGCTGCGCGCCCTGGAGGCGCGGGGGGTGGCGCGGACCGCCGTCACGCTGCACGTGGGGCTCGGCACGTTCCGTCCCGTGGCGGCGGACGACCCGCGGGAGCATCGCCTGCACGCCGAGTGGTTCGAGGTCGGCACGGATGCCGAGGAGGCGGTGCGCGCCGCGCGGGCCCGCGGCGGGCGCGTCGTGGCGGCGGGGACGACCGCGGTGCGGACGCTGGAGTCGGTGGCCGCGGGGGCCCAGATCCGCGCCCGCAGCGGGTGGACCGACCTCTACATCCTGCCGGGCTGGCGCTTCCGGGCGGTCGACGCGCTGCTCACGAACTTCCACCTGCCGCGCAGCACCCTCCTGATGCTGGTCGCGGCGTTCGGCGGGGTCGAGCCCGTGCTGGCGGCGTACCGCCACGCGGTGGCCGCGGGGTACCGCTTCTTCAGTTTCGGCGACGCGATGCTCGTCGTCTGAGGCCGGGGCCGCCGGGGGGCGCACCCCGGCGAGCGGGGAGGGAGGGGCCGCCGCCACGCGGGCTCGCGTATGGGCGATCGGCGCGTTGCTCGCGACCGTCTTCGCGGTCTACGCCTTCGGCCGGTCCACCGCCGCGGCCGGCCGGGCGGCTCCGGGCTTCACCCTGCCCGCAGCCGCGGGCGGCGAGGTCACGCTTTCGTCCATGCGCGGCCGGGTGGTCCTCCTGGATTTCTACGCCTCGTGGTGCACGGTCTGCCAGCAGGACGCCCCGGCCGTCGAAACGTTCGCGGCGCGCTACGGCGCGCAGGTGGCGGTTCTCGGGGTGGACTGGCGTGAGCCGGAGGCCGCCACGGCCCGCTGGACCGCGGCGTTCGGCCTCACCTACCCGAACCTGCGCGACGGCAGCGGCCAGGTCGCCGCGCATTACGGGCTCACGGGCGTGCCGGAACTGTGGTGGATCGGCAGGCGGGGCACCGCCCGCCTGCACGTGGTCGGACCCGCGACGTTCGAGCAACTGCAGGCCGAGTACGCCGCGGTGACGGGCGGCCCGATCGACGGGACGGGGATTCCGCCGGTCCCGGACGGGGCCCGGGTCCGGGCGGCGGCGGTCGCGGGCGGCCGGCTGTGGTTCGCGGTCGGCGCGGGCAGCGGTACGCCGGGCTCCGGGGGCCTCTGGTCGCGGCCCCAGGGCGGCGGGTCCTGGGAGCCGGCGCCGTTGCCCGGCGGCGGCGAGGCCCGGGCGCTGGCCGGGCAGGGCGACGACCTGCTGGCGGCGACCGCCTCGGGGCCGGCCCTGTTCGCCAGCCAGGACGGCGGCCGCACGTGGGCGGCCGTGCCTGCGCCCGGCATGGGACGGCCGGGCGGCCTCGCCGCCGGGGGCGGGCTGTGGCTGGCCTGGGGCACGGGCGGTCTCTGGAGC
>JAJYVV010000022.1 GCA_021791815.1 Bacillota bacterium
CCCGCGTAGGCGGGGACGACGCCGGCATCGCGAGCCCGCCCGACCGCTCGAAGGGATGACCCCCGCGTAGGCGGGGACGACGACATCAGAGACCGGGACCGCCGCGGCATCGGGCCGGAGCGGCTCGGCCACCGAGCTGGGCCGGCCGGCGCCCCCGGCGGCGGCCGAGGCCACCGCCGGCTGCGCGGCCACGCCGCCCGCCAGTTCGGCCAGGGCCTCCGCCCCCCAGGCGAGTTGGTGCGACTCCTCGCGGACGATGATCTCGAGTTCCCGGGCCGTCGGGTAGTCGGCGACGGGGTTCGTGACCTCCAGGTGCCAGAGGTAGGCGCGGAGGAGGGCCGGCTTGACCACGCCGAAGAGGCCGGCGGCGAACTCCGCCTCGTCCGTGGTCCGCTCCAGCTCGTCGCACAGCGCCTCCAGCGCGGGATCGGGGCATTCCTCCAGGAGGTGGGCGGACGTCCGCATCGTGACGATGCGGCGCCGCAGCGCGTCGGCGTGCTGTCCGTCCTCCCACGCGTGGCGGGCGAGCGCGTGCTTGAACTCGATGGTCGCGGTGCCGGGCAGGTGGCCCGCGGCGGCGAGGGCCAGGCGCTGCTCCAGATAGGCGTAGCGCCGCAGCAGCGCGGCGTTCTCCTCCACGAAGAGTCCCGGACGCTGGGCGTGCGGGATGCCGGCGTAGGCACGCACCGGCCGCACCTCCTTCGCAAGATTCGCCGGGCGCGCCTGGACGCCGCCCCTCAGCCCTTCAGGTACCCGAGGCCCCGGATGTAGTCGACGGAGCGCCGCACGCGCAGGGCGGCGGCCTCGGGCGTCAGGTCCTCGCCGCGCACGCCCTCGATCTCCATGGTGCACGGCCCGGCGAAGCCGGTCTCGACCAGCCGCCGGAGGATGTGCGCGAAGTCCACCGCCCCGGTGCCGAGCTCGCCGAAGTCCCAGGCCCGGTAGCCGCCGCCCGTATCCTTGAGGTGCACGGCGCCCACGTAGGGCAGAGCCACGTCGAACTCCCGCCGCCCGTCGCAGTTCTCGTTGTAGAAATACACATTGGCCGGGTCCCAGTTGACCCGGACGTGGGGATGCCCGACGGCGCGCATCGTCGCGGCGGCGACCGTCCCGTTGGTGCCCAGGTCCGGATGGGTCTCCAGCACGATCGTCACGTCGTGGCGGCCGGCGGCGTCGCCCGCCCGCCGCAGCGCCTCGTAGCACGCCTCGCGGTCGCGCTTGCCCGCGTGGGCGCTCGTGAAGATGTACCGGGCCCCGAACTCCTCGCGGGCGCGCCGGGCCGCCGTCTCCATGTCGGCCTCGACGGTGGCGCTGCCCAGGTCGATCGGGACCTGCAGCGAAGACGCGCGGAGCCCGTGACGCGCGAGATCGGCCTGCAGGGCGGCGGCCGGAGCCCCGGCCGCCGGTAGCGCGACCTCCACGAAGCGCACCCCGAACTCCGCGAGGTGGGCGAACGCCTGGGGCTCGGCCTTCCCAAAGGAGCCCGGCCTGCACGAGAGGAAGGGGCCCGCGGGCCAGCCGCCCGCGCCCTGGTCGGGCGCCAGGACCCGTCGCAGCGGGGCCCGTCGCCGCATATCCGGCATCAAGAAGCGCACCCCCCGTGGCGGTCGGGCGCCCTTCCGCCCGTGCCGCCCGCATCCCCGCGCGATTCGGCGCGGCGGCCGCGCCGCCTGCCCGGGATCGGCCGTTGCGGCCGGGGACGGCGCCGGGAACGCGCGGCGGGGCACCCTGAGTGCGGGGCTTGACCCGCGCGGCTCGGCGCGGCACGATCGGCCCACGGCCGCCCGTGGCGGCCGCCGTCGAAGGGCGGGGCGCGCCGCAGACCCCCGCCCGGCAGGGAAGGGCGTTCGTCGGCCGAAGGCTGGTCCCGGTGCCGGGGGATGGGCGCGGCCGCGCGATCCGAGCAGTGGGAGGTGGCGGGGTTGCAGGACAAGGGAGACTTCCTGGCGGGCCTGCTCGTCGGCGGGCTGGTGGGCATCCTGGTCGGCCTGCTCGTGGCGCCGGTGCCGGGCGACGAGACGCGGCGGCGCATCGCGCGGCACGCCTCCGAGGCCGGGGATCGTGTGCGGGATGGGGCCGTCCGCACGGCGACCCAGGTGCGCGGGGCCGCCGGCTCCGCGGCCGAGAGGGCCGGCGCGTCGGCGCAGGCCGTGGGCCGGCGCGTGGCCGAGCAGTTCGGATCGCTGATCGGGGGCGCCGGCCAGGGAGCGGACGGCGTCGGCCCCGGGGCGGGCGGCGACCTCGGCCAGGCCGCGGCGGCGGCCGAGGATGCGGCCGGGCCCGCCTAGCCAGACGCCGCCGGGACCCGGGCCCGGATGCGCGCCGGAGAGAGACGCGTCCGGGGGGCTGGTTCGAGGTGGCGTGGACGCCGGTCCTGGCCCTCGCCGTCGCGGTCCTGGCGATCGCGCAGGTGGGCCTCCTCGTGGTCGCCGTCCGGGTCGCGCGCCGGTTGGATGCCGAGGTCCGCGCGGTGCGGGCCGAACTCGCGGCCACGCTGGAGCGTGTCGACGGCACGCTGGCCGAGGTCGGCGGCCTCGCCGCCGACGCCCGCGGGGTTCTGCGGGACGCCAGAAGGACCGTGGACCGCGTGGCGGGCGCGATCGGGGCCGGACGGGGGCTCCTGGAGGCGATGGCCGGCGCCGCGCTCTGGAAGCGGATCTTGCGCGGGGCGCCGTCCTCCGCCCCGGGCGGAGCGAATCTGGCGCTCCGCCTGGGGAGCCAGGCCGCGATGGCCATCTGGCAGGCGATCGTCCAGCACCGCGCCGCCCGGCGGCGCAGCGCGGAGGCGGAGGACCCGACCGGCGCGGCGGACGAAGGCCCGCCCGCCGCCGTGGCGACGGGCCCGCGCCGCGCCCTGCGCGCCGGACCCGTGCGCCGCGTGGCGTCCGGCCCGGGCCGGGGCGCGGGGGCGTAGAGCCGGTGCCGGCACGGCGGGGCGTTCACTCCCCCCAGACCATGAGGGTGAACACATCCAGCTTGAGCATGTCCTCCTCCGTGCTGTGGACGGCGATGCTGCCGTCCAGGTAGGGCTCGGTCGGCGAGAGCTCGCCGCGGAAGATGCTGGCCAGGGTGTCCGCCGGACCGTCCAGGGTGATGTCGGCCCCGGCAACGGGTCCCGGGCCCACCGTCATGCGTCCCCCCTCGACGCGCAGCGCGTGGGTCCAGCCGGCGTCGCGCGCCCGCACCACGACCCAGCGATCCCAGCCCTGCGTCATGCGCGGCATCTCGGGCATGCGGTTGAACTGCTCCGCGAAGCGGGCGAGCACCTCCGCCATCTCGGCCGAGCCGGTCATGGCCGTCCTCCGTCTCCGGGCATCGGACCCGGGGCGGCGCGGCCGGCGGGCGGGCGACCCGCCGGCAAATCCACCACCGCCGGGCGGTAGCCGATCGATCGCAACAGGCCCTCGATATCCTCCGGGCGCAGCTCCTCGGGCCGCCGGCCGAGCACGGCCACCAGCGCCGCCTCCAGGACGTTCGTCCCGAAGGAGCGGCCGTCCAGGAGCGGCGTCGTCGTGAACAGCCAGCGCGCCCCCCGCGCGGCCAGGTCCGCGCGGTCCTCCCCGGTCGTCGTGTTCGTCAGCACGGCCTTGCGGTCGAGCCGGGGCGGCAGGAAGCGCCGGATGAGGTGGAAGTCGCCGGCCACCAGCCCGGCCGCCGCATAGGCCTCGGGGTGGCGCGCCTCCGGCGGCCGCTCCTGGTCCGTCCCCGTGGGATACAGGAGCCGAATGGGCAGCCGCGTCATCTCGCCGGCCAGGCGGCGCGCCATCTTGCGCAGTTCCGGCAAGGAGGTGATGGGATACGGGATGCCGGCCAGGAACATCAGGTCCCCATACACCACGCGGCAGCCCGCCTCGGTCAGGGCCTCGGCCATCCCGAAGCGGTCCAGCGCAGACACCATCAGCACCGGGAGCCCCGCGAGCTCCACGGGTCCGTGCGCCGCGAGCCAACGCACGGCCATGGGCTCCAGCACGCGCTTGAGCAGCGACCCGTCCACGACCGGGGTCGCCTGCGCCGCCCCGAGCAGGCGGAGGCCGTCGCGCACGACGTAGTGGTCGTCGCCGATCCACAGGTGCACGTCCAGGCCGCCCAGGCCGATCGCGTCCACCTGCCCGTCCAGTTCGGCGATGAGCCGGGCGGCCGCGTCCACATCGCCGTCCACACCGCGGCGCGCGACCTCCACCTCGACGCCGTCCAGCGTGAGGACGGCCCGGTGGTCCCGGCGACTGGAGCCGAGGCTGACCGAAACGACGCGGCGCGGACGAGTCATGGGGCATTCGCCCCGGCGTCGGGACCGGGCCGGCCGCCGGCGCGCTGTGCTTCCTGCGCGCCCGCCAGGAACGGGATCGCGGCGAGCTCGGCCCGCAGCGCCCCGCCCCCGTCCACGGCGAAGGAGGGACCCGCCAGCAGCGCCCGGCCCTCCGCCGCGAAGCGGATCTCGACCGGCAGCCGGCCCGGATGCGCGCGCAACACGGCGGCGAGCAGTTGCAGCCCCAGATCGTCCCCGGCCGTCGGCACGTCCACGACGAAGCGCGGGGGGCCGGCGGATGCGGCGGGCGCCTCCGCCTCGGTCCGAGCCGGGGCAGGACGGGCGCCATCCGGCCCGCCGGGCGGTCCGGGCTCCGTGGCCGCGGATGCGGGGCCCTGCGGCGAGTCGGGCGCCCCCCAGCCGAGCGACACCGGCCGGACCTCGGGGCCGCGGCCGTTCCGGCTCTCGGGCGCCCCATCGCGACCCGCCGCGGTCTCGCCCGCGGCCCGCGCGACCTCCCCCAGGGCCGCCGGGTCGGCCGCCCCCTCGACCTGGGCGGCGGTGGGCCCGCCGCCGCTGAAGAAGCCCTCGGCGGCGAGGACCGCCGTGGCGGCCGCCGACGGCCCGTCGACGAACGCCTCCACCTCGTCCGCGACCACCGTCACCTCGCCGCGGTCGGCGTCCTCGGGGCCCTCGGCGCCGCCCTCCGGATCGCCGGGGGAGGAGGCCGCGCCGCCCCCTCCTCCCCCCCGCCGCGCCTCGCGCCACGAGACGCGCCCGCGCACCAGCACGATCCGGTCCGGTTGGATCAGGTCCTTGTCCAGCTCCGCGTAGGTCTTCGGGAACAGGACGACCTCGGTCTGCCCCGTGAGGTCCTCCAGGGCGACGAAGGCCATCGGGTCGCCCTTCTTGGTCGCCGTCCGACGGAGCGCGTTGACGATGCCCCCGACCGTGCAGCGGTCCCCGTCCCGCTTCTCCCGCAGGGACTGGATGGTGTGGGTGCGCAGCATGAGGTCCTCCGCGAGGGCGTCGAGCGGGTGGCCGGAGATATAGAGGCCGAGGACCTCCTTCTCCTGGGCCAGCAGCTCCTTCGTGGCGAACTCGCCCACCTGGGGAAGGCTGTCGGTCGCGGTGTCGGATGCCGGCCCATCCGGCCCGCCCGATCCGGTGCCCAGCAGTTCGAGCAGGCTCTGCTGACCGCGCGCCTTCTGCCGGGCGCGGGCCTGGGCCGCCTTCATGCAGTCCTCCAGTCCGGCGAGCAGCCGGGCCCGCGGCTGCCGCAGCGAGTCGAAGGCCCCGGCCCGGATCAGGCTCTCGATGGACCGCCGGTTGCACACCTTGAGGTCGACGCGGTGGCAGAAGTCGGTGAGGCTGCGGAAGGGGCCACCCGCCTCCCGCGCCGCGATGATCGCCTCCACCGCCGCCCCGCCCACGTTCTTCACCGCCCCGAGGCCGACGCGCACGGTGCCCGCGCTCCCCGGCGCGTCCGCCGGGGCGGCGAGGTCCGTGAAGTCGGCGCGGCTCTCATTGACGTCGGGCGGCAGGACCGCGAGGCCCAGCCGGCGGGCCTCGGCGATGTACACGGCGGCGGAGTCCTTCTTGTTGGTCTTGCCGCCGGCCATCGAGGTCAGCAGCGCCGCCATGTACTCCACGGGATGGTTGGTCTTGAGGTAGGCCGTCTGGTACGTGATGTAGCCGTAGGCAGCGCTGTGGGCGCGGTTGAAGCCGTACCCGGCGAACTTCTCGATCTGGGCGAAGACCTGCTCGGAGAGCTCCGGGGCGTAGCCCTTCGCAGCGCAGCCCTCCAGGAACCGTTGCCGGTAGCGGTCCATCAGCTCCAGGTCCTTCTTGCTGATGGCCCGCCGCAGCATGTCGGCCTCGCCCAGCGTGAAGCCGCCCATCAGGGCCGCCACCTGCTGCACCTGTTCCTGATAGATCATGATGCCGTAAGTGTCCCTGAGGATGGGCTCCAGGTCGGGATGCGGGTAGGTCAGGTGCCCCTCGTGCTTCGCGCGCAGGTAGACGGGGATGTTCTCCATGGGTCCGGGCCGGAACAGGGCGCTGGCGGCGATGATGTCCTCGATGTTGGTCGGGCGCATGCTGCGGATCAGGTCCGTGTAGCCGGAGCCCTCGAACTGGAACATGCCGACGGTGTATCCGGCGGCGATCATGCGGAAGGTCGGCTCGTCGTCGAGGGGCAGGTTGTCGACGTCGAGCGGGCGCCCGGTGCGGGCCTCGACGCGCCGCCGGCAATCGTCGATGACGGTGAGGTTGCGCAGCCCGAGGAAGTCCATCTTCATCAGGCCGAGCTTCTTGCACTGCTCCATGTCGAACTGGATGGCCGGCCGGCCGTCCTTGTTGCGCATGAGCGGCACGATGCCGTCGAGGGGCTCGGGGGCGATGACGACGCCCGCCGCGTGCACCGACGCGTGGCGGGGGGTGCCCTCCAGGAGCTTGGCGACGTCCACGAGTTCCGCCACGCGGCGGTCCTCGGCGACGAGGCGGGCCAGCTCCGCTCCGGGCTGGAGGGCGTCGGCCAGACTCACGTCGACGCCGTCGGGCACGAGCTTGGCGATCCGGTCGGTCTCGGCGGGCGCGAAACCGAGGGTCCGCCCCACGTCGCGGATCACCCCGCGGGCCCCCATCGTCCCGAAGGCGGCGATCTGGGCCACGCAGTCCGCGCCGTACCGCTCCACGACGTACTCGATGACCTCGCCGCGCCGTTCCGGACAGAAGTCGATGTCGATGTCCGGCATCTCGACCCGCTCGGGATTGAGGAAGCGCTCGAAGACCAGCTTGTAGCGGATGGGATCGATGTTGGTGATCCCGAGCAGGTAGGAGACGAGGCAGCCCGCCGCCGAACCGCGTCCCGGACCCACGGGGATGCCGTTGCGGCGAGCGAAGTCACAGTAGTCCCACACGATCAGCAGGTACGAGGAGAAGCCCATCCGGTCGATGAGGTCCAACTCGTAGTCCATCTGGCGGCGGATCTCCGCTCGCGCCTCGGGATAGCGCCGGGGGAGCCGCTCCTCGCAGAGGTGTCGCAGGTAGCTGCCGGCCGTGTGCCCCTCCGGCAGCGGGAACTTCGGCAGCAGATACTGGCCGAACTCGAACTGCAGCCGGCACTGCTCGGCCACCGCGGCCGTGTTGCGCAGGGCGTCGGGCACGTCGGCGAAAAGGGCGGCCATCTCCTGCGGCGACTTCAGGTAGAACTCCTGGGTGGGGAACCGCATCCTCTTGGGCGAGTCCAGGTTCGCGGCCGTCTGGATGCACAGCAGGATGTCGTGGGCGCGGGCGTCCTCGCGACGCAGGTAATGGGCGTCGTTGGTGGCCACCAGGCCGAGGTCCAGATCCCGGGCCAGGGCGATGAGGTGCCGGTTCACGGTGCGCTGCTCGGGGATGCCGTGGTCCTGCAGCTCCAGGAAGAAGTGCTCCGGACCGTAGACCTCGCGGAAGAAGCCCGCGGCCTCGCGCGCGTCGGCGAGACGGTCCTGCAGCAACAGCTGGGGCACCTCGGCCCCGAGGCAGGCGGACAGGGCCGTGATACCCTCGGCGTGGGCGGCCAGGAGCTCCCGGTCGACGCGGGGCTTGTAGTAGAAGCCCTCGAGCTGCGCGCGGCTCACGAGCCGGATCAGATTCCGGTAGCCCGTGGCGTCTCGCGCCAGGAGCACGAAGTGGAACGGGTCCTTGTCGACCTGGCCCTCCTTCTCCAGACGGGAGCGCGGCGCCACGTACACCTCGCAGCCCAGGATGGGGCGGATGCCCTCCTGTTTGCAGGCCTGATAGAAGTCGAGGACGCCATGCATGGCACCGTGGTCGGTGATGGCGAGGGCCTTCATTCCGAGTTCGGCGGCCCGGCGGGGCATGTCGCGGATGCGGCACGCACCGTCGAGGAGGCTCCACTCGCTGTGCTGGTGGAGGTGCACGAAGTCGGTGGCAGCCGCGCTGGACAAGGGTGGCCTGGTCCTACCCCGTGCGGTGCGGCCGCGCCGCCCCCGCCGTCCGCCCCCCGCACGGGGGAGCCCGGCGTTCGCGCGGGGCGTCGCGCGACGGTCCGCGCCGTCCGCCGACCAGGCCCGCGCCCCTTTCCGGCCCCAGATTTGCCCCGGACCGGGTAACACCCGGGCGGGGCAGGCGACGAGAGCGGACTCGGGGGATGAGCCGCGTCGCGGCCGCCCGGCCGCGCCTCTACTCTTCGTCCTTGGGCACGATGACCTGCCGGTCGCGATAGTACCCGCAATTGCCGCAGGCCCGATGCGGGAGCTTCGGCGTGCGGCAGCGGGGACAGAGCGACAGGCTGCGGGCCGTGAGCTTGAAGTGCGCGGCCCGCTTATCCCGCCGGGACTTCGAATGCTTGTGCTTGGGGTTGGGCACCGACTGGCGCGCTCCTTTGCCGGCGGATCTCGTCGGGGCAGGAAACCCCGGGGCGCGGGGCCGTTCAGCGCGTGGATTCCGGCCGCCAGTCGGTCAGGGCGGCAAGCCTCGGGTCCACGGCCTCGTCGCGGCAGGCACAGTTGCTCCGGTTGCGGTTGGCGCCGCACCGCGGGCACAAACCGCGGCAGCCTTCCGCACAGAGCACCTTCACGGGCAATTCCAGCGCCACGTTCTGCCAGAAGCCATCGTCGATCTCGACCAGATGGTCGTCCCGGGGGATCGCGCGGCGCACCGTCCACCCATCCTCGTCCGCGCCGCCCGCCGGATCGCCCGCCGCGGGCCGGACACCCTGGAGCCGCCACTCCTCGGCGTAGCGGACCTCCAGCGCGACGGGCACGTCGTCGAGACAGCGGGCGCACGGGCATCGCAGATCCAGGTTCGCCGTGATCCCGACGCGGACCCCGCGCGGCCCGCCCGCGACCTCGGCGACCACGGTCGCGACGTCATGGAGGTCGGTCCCCGCCCCGAGGGGCGTCGGACCCGCCGGAAGCGTGAACACTTGCGTGCGTTCCAGCCCGTCCTGGCGCGCCACCCGAAAGGGCGCCAAGTCGATGCGCACGGGCACCACCGACGGCCAGTATACGGGGGCGGGATCCGGAGCGTCAAACCGGCGAGCACGCGGGCCGGCGCCCGGCCGGGCAGTGGGCCCGTGCACGGGGCATCCGCTTGCCGTACACTGGGCGCTGCGCGCCCGTCCGGGCGGCGGAGAAGGGGGCACGCCCCAGGTGACCCGCACGCTCCTCCGGTTGAAGCTGCACGGCGCGACCGTCACGGCGGCCGATCCCGCCTACGAAGGCAGCATCACGATCGACGCCGAGCTGATCGCGGCGGCCGGCCTCGCCGTCTTCGAACGGGTCCTGGTCGCCAACGTCACCAACGGCCAGCGCTTCGAGACCTACGTCATCGAGGGCCCGGCGGGGTCGGGCATGATCGGCCTCAACGGCGCCGCGGCGCGGCTCGGCGTACCCGGGGACGTCGTGATCGTCATGGCGTGGACCACCGTCGAGGAGGACCGGGTCGCGGAGGTCCGGCCGCGCCTCGTGCTCCTGGACCGGCAAAACCGCATCCGGGAGGTCCGCGAGCTCCACCCCTGAATGGGCCGGGCGGAAGGCTCCGGGAGCCTCCCCGGGCCTAGGGCGGCGCGGGTGAGCGCGCCTCCTCGTCGCCGCCCCCGGGCGTCCTAGCTAGGACGGGCAGAGTGCCTTGGCCTGGGCCGGCGAGCCCGGCCTCCGCCAGGCGCAGCAGCGCCTGCGGGCGAGCCTCGGGCGGCACAGGAGCCAGGGCGGCGTGCAGGGGTGAACGGACACCGATGGTGACACGGAACTGCAGGGCGTTCCGCGCCACGATAACCGACCGCCCGCAGCGCGCGCTCGGCGGCCCACATGTAACCCAGGGTGTTGGCGAAAACGGCTTCCTCCGGCCGGACCGGGATCGGGCGTCCGGGGATCAGGTCGGCGAGGCGGTCCCCGAGCAGCAGCACGCCACCCCCGACCAGGGCCGTGGCGGCGACCCGGCCGAGGTCCCCGCCCAGGCGCCGGCGCAGCTCGGCGGCGATGGTCTCCGCCAGAGCGTCCAGGTGGGGACCGGCTTCCGCCGGCCCGCCGCAGATTTGGCCGTGCCAGGTGACGGGTCCGGACAGGGCCGCTTGGGCGAGGTCTGGTGGCGGGAGATGGCCGGTTGCCCTCTGAATGGTGCCGGCGAGTGCTCCGGCAACGGTGGACACGCCGGATTCCAGCGAGAAGCTGAGCGTGGCGACCGGGGTGAGATCCCGCAGTTCCAGGCAGAGGACATCGGTGGTGCGGCTGCCGACATCCACCACCAGGCCGTAGCCGGGGCCCGCCGCCATCCGCCCCTGGGCGGCGAGGAACAGCGCCGAACCGACCCCCTGGGGTCGGAGGACCACCCGGGCGATGCGTACGGTGCGCTCCCTCCGGCCGTCGGACAGCCGCAGTGTGCGGCCCTCCAGCGCCGCTCGTGCCGCCGCGCGCTCCTGCGCGAAGGCGCCCAGCGGGGTCGCCGGAGCCCAGCACCACCTCGCCCTCGGCTCCGGACTCCCAAAGGGCCTGGGCCAGGAGTGGCAGAGCCTCGGGGTCGGCCAGGCGCCCCGCACCGAAGGGACGGTGGGCGCCGGGGAGCGATGCCGCCCGGTCGCCCGCGATCACGTCCTGGTCCCCGATGCGGAGAACCTCCGGATGGTTCCCGAGGCCCCAGGACTCGGCTTCTGCGGTATGTGGTGCCCAGGCCGCTTCAAAGCGGCCATGCCGGGAGCCCGCAACCCATTTGACCTGGCCGTAGCCGACGTCGACCGCAACCACCTGCATGCGCACATCGCCTCCGAGTGCTGACAGGATGACGGGGCTGGGGAACAGGGACGGGCGACGCTTCTGTCCGCAGGGTGCGGACGGAGAAGCGTTGGATCGGTATAACCGCCCGCCGTTGGCCGTACGTGCGGACGGGATGACCGGGAGCGGTTGTGGGACGCAGGGCAGGGATGTCAGCGGTCGGTGCCCATCTGGGCCGAGCGTTCTGCCTGGGACCGGACCTCGGCCCGGGCGGCCGCCTGATCGCGGGCGAGTTCTGCCTTCGCCTCCGCCCGAAGGCGCTCGCGTTCGAGGAGTCCGTGCGCTCCGGAGAGGACCTGAGCCGCCAGACCTCGCTCGGGCGGTATCCGGCCCGCCCGCCGCTGGCGCACCGGGCGCTTGGCGGCCGCGCGGAGTACCGCCTGGGCGATCCGGTCGCGGACATCGGTGTGGGCACGCGCCCACGCCGCATCAGCGGCCTGGGGCTGAATGGTGTACAGGGCAGTGAGGCTCCGCGTGGCCTCCCTCAACCCCTGCACGGCTTCGGCGAGAGCGGGCCGGGAGAGAATCCAGTCGGCCGTGGCGCGGGCCTCGTCGCGGATGGCGGGGGGCATGTATGCCAGCGCGAGGCGGCCGTGGTCGGGCATCTGCGCGCTGAGTGCCACGATGCGGTGGCCAAGTTCGGTCAGGTCGGTGCGGGGAAAGGCGGGTGGGAGCGCTCCGCCGGTCGGGGATTCGGCATGAGCCTCTACGTCGACGCGGCGAAGGAAGGCGAGGTTGTGCCGGCCCGCGGCGACCAGGAGGTCTCTCTGGGCGGTGCGTTCGGCGGCGAGTTCTGCCCGCAGGGGGCCGTACAGTTCGTGGGCGATCATCCGGCGGATGTCCCGGAGCTCCGGGCGTTGCAGGCGCGGCTGGCGGGGCGGCGCCCCCTCGGCGAGCCAGGCAAGCAGGTGGACGTGGGGCTGGCCGGCCTTGCGATGCACGGCGCCGACCCAGCGGATGTCGGCTTCCGCAAGGCCGGCATGGATGGCGAACTGCGGCATGACACGGCGGGCAAGGTCTCGCCAGTCGGGCGGTGCACGGAGCCCAAGGGCTGTGGCGTCCTCCTCCCTTAGCGAGATGACCGCCTGCCAGTGCCAGGGCCGGGCTGAGACCTCGGCTTGCACGGCTTCCAGGGACGGAGGCGGAGCAGGGTCCGGTCCGAAGAGGCCGGTGGAGCCGGGGCGCTCGTCGAGGTACCGCGCGTGAACGATCGGGTCTGGAGTGTCCTCTTCGGCGCGGGCCACACCTTCGCGGGTGGCGATGTATCGGGCGTGCACGGAGGCGCGCTGGCCGGACCGAGGACCGGCGACCCACTTGAGCTCGAAGATGAACGGGGACCTCAGCATCGGCGCCACCTACCGCTCCGGAATGTACAGGTCGCTGTCTGTCCCGATCTCGGTGCCGCTGCGCCGAAGGTCCGCCATGGCGCGCAGCCGCGCCTCCCGCATGACGGTATCCGGCTCCTGGTCCTTGACCAGTGCGGCGACAAGTGCTCGGGACTGCCAGTTGGCCATGTCCGTGGCGATGAAGGTCTTGGCGATGAGGCCAGCGAGACGGTCGACGTGCTTGCCGAGGCAGGCGTCGATGAGAGGAGCCGCCCGAGCAGAAGTCTGCCGCGAGAGGTGTTCGGCCACGGCCTGGCGGACCACCTCGGCCAAGGCGACCTTCTTGCCACGCGCTTCAGCCTCCAGAGCGGCCAAGTCAGCCGGCGAGAAACGTACCTTCAAATCGGACAAGGGCATGGGGCACCACCTCCGCACCCCGCTGTCGGCTGGGTCCACGGTAGCGAGTGGCACGGCGGGCGAGTGTGGGGCAGGGATGTCGGTTCGCCCCGTCGCACGACCGGCTCGGCGCGGGGATGCGTCCTTCATTGATCGGTCAGTCGTTGGCGCCGCAGGCCGCGTGGAGGATGCTTGCGCCAGGGAAGGCCGAGCAGCGCTGCGGGGGCACGTCCTCCGCCTGCACTCCGTCGAAGCTGGCGCCCACGAGGAGCGTCGCCGGTGGCGCATACGGCTGCTGCCGGCGTGCGGGCGGGACGCCCGGATAGGGCGGTCCGCCGGGTGCGAGTCGGCCAGGATGAGGCGCTGGCCCGGTTTGAGCACGCGGGCAACTTCCGCCAACCCCTGGCGGCCCCGGCTGGCACCTGAGCCTGGGTGGATCGGACCGGACCCTGCGGCCCGACGAGTGCCTCGTGGCGCTGTTGACAGGGTGCTTTGAACAAGACATGGTCGCTGCACCGCGGATGCAGGGCGGGAAGCAAGGGGGCCGCGACGGGGGAGACCGGCGGAGTCGCGCGGCCCCCGGTCGAGATGGGCGGCGGATGGGCGCCAGAAGCGGGGACTCTTACGGGGCGGGCGGGCCGTCGTGTGCACGGCGGCGCGCTGCTATCAGGCCATCGCGGGCCCACCCCCCGGAGCGCCGTCGGGAGAAGCGGGCACTCTCGCGCTGCGGTACGGCTCCGGTTCATCCGGCCCTGTCGTGACAAGCTACTCTGGCCAGACTCAGCGACCCTCGGGGGCTTTGCTTTGGTGGGCGCCCAGGTTCTGCAAGCCGTGACGTGGGACCAGGCGACCAAGGACCAGACGGTGACCGCCCCCGAAAACGACCACCAGAAGGACCAATCCCAAAACCGCATCGGCACCCAACTTCGTCCATCGCGACGCCGCCAGCGCGGCGCCCAGGAGCCCGAGGTGCACAGCGACGGCAAGAACAACTGCTGCCGCAAGGCCGAGCGTCCAGCCGAGCCCTCGGCGTCCAGCGCCCCCCGCTGTAGATGCATCTCCGGCGTACGCGGCGGCGCAAGGGCGTTGAGCCCTGCGCGGGCTCAACCCGGTGCCAGTTCACGGTCAGGTGGTCACGCCGGCCCATGGTTTCGAGTCGTCGGCCGATCCCGTCTTGGAGTCGCCCCAGGCTGCCGTCGTCGGCGGCTTCGGTACGCAGCAGCAGCAAGCCGCCGGTGGCCTCAAGGGTGCACTGCCCCCACCCAAAGTCGATGATCCCGTGACTGTCGGACCACTCGGCGCGCCGAATCTCGGGGGGCGCTCCCCCGCCTCCATGGGGCGGGCTTTGACGGGGCACGGTATGGCCCATTCGGTTGGCATGCCAACAGAGCTTGGCAAGGTACCAGCTCGCGCGGTCGGTCGCGACACGGGCTTCGGCGGTCAGCATGAGCGTCCCCCTTCAGGTGTCCGGGTTACTCCGGCGAACCAGGCCCGGATGCCGTTGGCATCGGTGGTGCTGTCCATCGTGGTCGGTTCGATGAAATCGACCCGCCAGCCGTAAGTGAACGATTGTCTGATCTCGTCCCGCGTCAGCCTCTGTACGCGCCGGTCACCCCGGTCGCCCGTTTCCTGGTCGCTGAAGCCAAGCATGAAGTAGCGGCCGCCCACTGCCAGTGCAGAGCGCAGGCTGCTGATGTAGGCGGCCCGGTCGGCGCCTGTGAAGATGTGGAACAGTCCAGAGTCGAGGACCGTGTCGAAGGACTCGCCGAGATCGGCGAGCTGGCGGGCGTCCCAGCGCAGGAACCGCGCCGCGAGGCCGCGGTCGTGCGCCTTCTGACGGGCTCGCCCCAGTGCGTTCGATGCCAGGTCGACACCGGTGGCGTCGAGGCCAAGGCTGGCAGCCATCAGCGCGTGTTCGCCCGTCCCGCAGCCACTGTCCAGCACGCGCCCGCGGACGGTGCCGGCCTTCGCCAGCGCGAGCAAGGCCGACTGGGGCCGGCCGATGTCCCACGGCGGCGGGCTGGCATACAGGTCCTCCGGCGTCCACGAGTTCGAATCTGAAAACCGCCCTCTCGCCGTCAAGTCTGAGTCGAACCGCCCACCGGCCTCTCGATGCGGTGTGTGGCTGTCGTCTCCGTGCGGTCTGAACGTGTGCTCCATGGTTGCGCCCCCTGCGCTCGGTTGACATGATGCTTGCAACGAGACACAGTGTCTCTATCCGGTCATTGCGTCCGCCCTGAGTGTGCGCAATTGCGAGGCCACGACGCAAGAAACACTCCGGAGAAACCGTCCAAACTGAGACAGGAGCGCTCAAGATGACTCAGTCGTCGGTGAACAACGTCCGCGTGAGACGGACCCGGACTCTGCTGCGCGAGGCGCTGATCGCCCTGATCGAGGAGCGGGGGTTCGAGGCCCTGACGGTCGGGGCACTCACCGAGCGGGCCATGGTGAGCCGCGCCGCGTTCTACCGCAGCTATCGGGACAAGTACGACCTGGTCGAGGAGATCTTCGAGGAGGCGATGGACGCCCTGATGGGGGCCGTCGGGGAACTTGGACCGGCGCATCCCGCGGAGGTCTGGGTGCGGTTTTTTGAACACATCGCGCAGTACGAGCGGCTCTACCGGGCCCTGCTGGGCAAGCGGGGCAGTCCGTGGTTCGTCGAGAAGATGCGTGCGGGCCTATTGGACCTGATCCAGCGGCGCGGCGCGCTGGAGGACGGCGCGACCGCCGCCGCACACCGCTTCCCGGACACGTTCGTTCCGCAGATGGTATCGGCCATGTTCGTGGAGGCCATCGGCTGGTGGCTGGAGCACGGCAGACCCCATCCCCCCAGGGAAATGGCCACGCGCACCGCCTTACTTGCGTCGGCGATCTTCCAGGCGGGTCACGCCTCGGAGTGACCCGAGTCAGGTCCACCCGTTTCCAAAGCGCGGGGTGCCGGATCTGCGGCGGATGGTGGCCGAGGACCGGCGCGAGGGCAACGTTCTGCCCGGTCTTCTGCAGTTGCCCAGGGCATCTGGCATGACGTGCCAGTATATGTTGGGCGACGATGAGGATCGGGCCTATCCAACCATGCGACCAGCGGCCGGTGCAGCGGCCGCGCCCATGGCGGCGACCAGCACCTGGTTATCGACGCCCCGCCACAAGGCCCGCAATGCTTTCCATCACCTATCCCCGATGCCCGGACGGGAATCACACCGGGCGGCACCGACGGGGCCACCCACCTCAGGCGCATCCATCGTCCAAGGGTCACACCCGTTGAGCAGCGGCAAGCCTGGTGGCCGCCGCGATCAGCAGGTCGGCAGCCCCCCGCACGTCCTCCTCCGCGGTAAACCGTCCCAGGGATAGCCGCACCGCGGTCAATGCCTCAGCCGGACCCAATCCCATGGCCAGCAGAACCCCGGAGGGCTCAGTCCGTCCGGCATGGCAGGCGGAACCCGTCGAGGCGGCGACGCCCGGAACGGCGGCCAGAAGGTCCTCACCAGCCACCCCGGGCACCCCTACGTTCAGCGTGTTGGGCAAGCGGCGTTCCGGGTGGCCGTGCAGTCGGAGCCCCGGAATGCCCCTAGCCAGCCGCCGCCACAGTTCGTCGCGAAGCCCCTGGAGCCGGCTCGCTTCCTCATTCAAGTGCTGCCGCGCAAGCGCGCAGGCCTTGCCAAGCCCGGCGATGCCGGAGACGTTCTCGGTTCCCGCACGGCGCCCGTCCTCGTGGCCGGCGCCATGGATCAACCGTTCCAGCGTGAGCCCGGAGCGCACGTAGAGGGCACCCACGCCCTTGGGGGCGTACACCTTGTGCCCTGCCACCGCGAGCAGATCCACACCCAGATCCTTCACCCGCACCGGCACCTTGCCCACAGATTGTGCCGCGTCGGTATGAACGGAGATCCCGCGCTCCCGCGCGGCGACTGCGATCTCGGCCACGGGCTGGACTGTGCCCACCTCGTTCTGGGCGTGCATCACGCTGACAAGGATGGTGTCGTCGCGGATCGCCCGGCGTACGTCGTCGGGATCGACGAGGCCCGTCTGGTCCACGGGCAGCACCGTCACGGCGAACCCGTGCCGGCGCTGCAGGTAGCGGCAGGTGTTCAGCACAGCCGGGTGTTCCACGGCCGTCGTGACGATGTGCCGGCCCCGGTCCCACTGAGAAAAGGCCACTCCGCAGATGGCAAGGTTGTCGGCCTCGCTGCCCCCGCCGGTGAAGACGATCTCCGCGGGCTCCGCCCCCAGAAGCTCGGCCACCTGCCGTCGGGCGTGCTCCACAGCCTCGCGTGCGGCCTGTCCGTATTCGTGCCCGCTGGAGGGATTGCCGAACTCCGCCTCCAGGTACGGGCGCATCGCGGCGAAGACCGCCGGATCGACCGGCGTCGTCGCGTTGTGGTCCAGGTAGATAGGTCTCTCCGTCGGCATCCGGATCCCCTCCCTGCTCCAAGCGCACCCACCCGCGGCGCCCCGCCTACGGAACGACCTCAATGCCACCGGCGGGCCCCGGCAGCACCTCACCGATGTCCGCCGCCGCCACCCGCCCCGCGGCGAGCGTGGCCAGCAGCGTCTCCACGCGGTCCGGCGACACAGCGACGAGTAGGCCGCCCGAGGTCTGGGCATCGCAAAGCAGCATCCGAGCCTCGGCTGGAAGCGACGGAGACCAGTGCACCTCGTCGCGGAGCAGGCGGTAGTTGTTCTGGGTGCCCTGAGAGACCGCGCCGTCGCGGAGCAGGTCCCAGGCCCCCGGCAGCACCGGGACCCGCCCGAGCGCCACCCGCGCGCCGACCCCGCTCTGCTGGGCGATGTCGCGCAGGTGCCCGAGCAGGCCGAACCCGGTCACATCAGTGCAGGCGCTGGCGCCCACCGTCTGCATGGCCTCCGCCGCCGCACGGTTGAGTTGGGCCATCACCGGCCGTACGCGGGCCTCGATCTCCAGGCCGCCCCGGCCGTGCGTCAGGGCTGTCGTCAGGACCCCGATGCCCAGCGGCTTGGTCAGCACCAAGCGGTCCCCTGGCCGCGCCCCCGACTTCCGCACGATCCGGTTGGGATCGACCACCCCGGTGACGGCCATGCCGTACTTGGGCGTGGGATCGTCCAGGGAGTGCCCGCCGATGACGGGCACCCCGGCCTCGGCCGCCTTGGCCGCGCCGCCCTGCAGGATACTCTCCAGGATGGATACCGGCAGCATGCGCACCGGGAAGGCCACCACGTTGAGCGCGAACAGCGGTGTGGCGCCCATGGCATAGATGTCGCTCAGGGCGTTGGCCGCGGCGACCTCGCCGAAGACGTGCGGGTCGTCCAGGACCGGCGTGATGACGTCCACCGTCTGAACCACGGCAAGATCATCCCGCAGGCGGAACACAGCCGCGTCCTCGCCCACCCCGGCGAGAACACGCGGATTATCGGCGTCCGGCAAGCACTTCAGGACCTGGACCAGGTCCTGCGGACCCACCTTGCACGCTCAGCCGGCGCCGGGCGAGTAGGCCGTCAACCGCAGCAGGCTCTCCACCGAGCACATCACCCCGCCGCAGCATACCGCAGCGAGGATGCGGTCGGTATGCTGCGTTGTGCCGGCGTGATGCGTTTCGTGCATGATGGGAGTAGCTGAAGCAGGGGGAGGTAGGTGGGTGTGACCGAGGAGGCGCCGGAGTTGGACCTTGGGGCTCTTCAGGCCTTCTATCAGGTGGCCCGCCTCGGGAGTTTCTCGCGCGCGGCCGACGTGCTCCACCGGAGCCAGCCGGCCGTCTCACGGCAGGTGCAGGCACTGGAAGCGGCTCTGGGGTTTCCGGTCTTCGTGGAGCGGCGCCCGCGAGTGCTCCTGGGCGATGCGGGACGGGCCCTGTACGCGTACGCGGAGCGCATCCTGCGGCTCTGCGGCGAGGCGGTCCAGACCATGGAGGAGTTGCGGAGCCTCGACCGCGGTCGGGTGCGTCTGGCGGCAAGCACCACCCCCGGCGGCTACATCCTGCCGGCGCTCCTGGCGCGCTTCAGCGCCCGACACCCGGGGATCGACATTCACCTCGCCGTCGCGCGGAGCGCGGAGGTGGCCCGCCGCGTGGGCGTCGGCGACGCCGACATCGGCGTACTGTCCGAGGGCATGGCGGGTCCGGAGTTCTTCGTCCAGCCCTTCGTGGCCGACGAACTGCTCCTGGTCGCGCCTCCGGGCCACCGCCTGGCGGGACGAGAGGCTTCCGCCGATAAGTTGGCCGCCGAGACGCTGCTGCTGCGGGAAGAAGGTTCCGGGAGCCGGCGCGCGGTCGAAGCGCATCTGGAGCGGGAGAAGTGGCGGTTCGCGCGGGTCCTCACCCTGGGCTGTTCGGAAGGCATCAAGCGGGCCGCGGCCGCCGGCATGGGGCTGGCCTTCCTGTCCCGGTTCGTGGTGGCCGGCGGACTGGCCAGCGGAACGCTCGCCCTTGTCTCAGCCAAGGCCCTGCCGCGCGTGTTTCACCTCGCCGTCCCGCGTGAGGCCCGCATGTCCCCTGCCGCGGCGGCCCTGCACGCCTTCCTTCAGCAGTCCGCCGCGTCCGCAGAAGTTCATGCGCAAACGGAATGACCATGCGACATTTTGGCATTGGACGCATGACCGGGAGATCCCTACCCTGCGGGCATGGAGGCGTGGCGGCTGCCTGGCCCTCAGCACGGCCGAACGTCCGGGGGGTGGGTTCGGTTGAAGATCGGCGTGGTCCTCGGCACCAACGAGCCGGAAACCGCATGGAACGCCTTTCGCTTCGCGGCGAAGGCGCTGGATTCCGGCCACACGGTCCGGGTCTGCCTGCTCCGACCGGGCGTCGAGAGCGAGGGTATCCGCCAGGGCGCGTACGACGTTTCCGAGCAGATGCGGGCGTTCGCTGATCGCGGCGGGGAGCTGCTCGCCTGCGGCACCTGCCTACGCTCACGTCAAATGGAAGGGTCGGACCTCTGCCCGATCTCGACGATGCAGGATCTCGTCGATCTGACCACTTGGGCGGAACGCGTACTGACGTTCTGAGCCGGCTGGCGGAGGAGGGAGCCGGGCATGGAGCCATCCTCGGTCACGGCAGTGAGCCCGCGCTGTACCGTCCGTACAAAACCACTGGACGAACCGCGCATCCGGCGCTGGATGGCGTGGCAGTGCGCCGGCGCCGATCCTGTGCTGGATGTCGGCTGCGGTGCGGGGGAACTGTGCGCCGAGTTGGCGCGCCGGGGTCACCGCGTGACCGGGGTCGACACGGACCCCGCTCAACTCGCTGCGGCACGACGGACCGTCGCGCAGGGCGGGCCGCATGGCGCGCCGGCGTGGCTGCAGGACGACGGGGAGGTGCTCGGCCGGCTCGGCGATGGGCGATTCGGCGCGGTGACACTGGTCTTCGTGCTGCACCACATGGCCGCACCCGGCGCTGGGCTGCGGGCGGCCTGGCGGGTTCTGCGGCCCGGCGGCCGTCTCCTGGTCGCCGAGATGCTGCCCAAGGGACCGGATGCCGGTGACCTCTGCCACCGCATCAAACTGGAGCAATGGCTGGCCTGGTTCGCCGCCCTGGAGCCGGCCGATCTGCGCCTGCTCGCTCCCGCGGACGAGGAGTGGATGCTGGTCAGGTTGGGTAAGGCGGAGAGCTGAGCGCGTAGCGGTGGGACGAAGTGACCAAGGGGGAGGCAGCCTCGTGGACAAGCGGACGGTATTGGTCCTGGGGGGTGGAGTGGGTGGGCTCGTGGCCGCCAGCGTGCTGCGCCGCGAACTGGCGCCCGAGGATCGCGTGGTGCTGGTGGAGCGGGCCTCCAAGCATACGTTCTGGCCTTCCCTGCTCTGGCTGATGAGCGGCAGCCGCAAGGCCGAGCAGGTGCAACGGGATCTGGAGCCGCTGGCCCGCCGCGGGATCGAGGTGCGCCACGGCGAGATCACCGAGATCGACCCGGAACGGCGCCGGGTCGTCGTGGGCGGGGAAGCCTTGACGGGCGACGCCCTGGTGGTCTCCCTGGGCGCCGGCTTGGTCCCGGAACGCGTGCCGGGTCTCGCCGAAGCCGGAGGCAACTTCTATACCGTCGATGGCGCCAAGCAGGTGTATGACCAAGCTTCCCGCCTCCAGGCGGGCCGCGTGGCCGTGGTCGTGGCGGATGTCCCGTTCAAGTGCCCGGCCGCGCCGTATGAGGCCGCCATGCTCCTGGAAAGCCTGCTGCGCCGCCGCAAGGTCCGCGACCAGGTGACGGTGACCATCTACGCCGCCGAGTCCGCGCCCATGGGCGTGGCCGGCCCCGAGGTGTCGCGGGGCGTGGTGGAGTTTGTCCAGCAGCGCGGCATCGACTACCACCCGAGCACAAAGCTCAGCCGGGTCGATCTCTCGGGGAAGCGCCTCCACTTCGACACCGGCGCCGAGGCGGAGTTTGACGTCCTGGCGGTGGTGCCGCCGCACGCGGCGCCAGAGGTGGTGCGCAACTCCCCGTTGGCGGGCCCGAACGGGTGGATCCCGATGGACCCCGCCACCTGCGAAACCCGCTTCGAGAACGTCTTCGCTATCGGCGACGTGACGACGGTGCCGCTCAAGCTCGGCAAGCCATTGCCGAAGGCGGGGGTTTTCGCCCACGGGCAGGCCGAGGCCGTGGCCCACACCCTGGCGGCCCGGCTGCGCGGGCGGGGGAAGGAGCAGAAGTTCGACGGGCACGGGGAGTGCTTCATCGAGATGGGCGGTGGCGCGGCCGGATTCGCCCGTGGCAACTTCTATGCCGAGCCGGCGCCCCAGGTTCAGATGTATCGGGCTGGCCGCCACTGGCATGCGGCCAAGGTGGCGTTCGAGCGTAACTGGTGGCGCACCTGGTTCTGACGGCAGGACCACAGTGTCCGCAGCCTCAGTGGGCGTGACGTGACGTGCACGGCGAATGCTGTCCGCTCGCGACTCCGTCGCCACGTCCGCTCTGCGCGATGGCGCGCGAGGCTGTGGGAGCGAGTCGTGGCAACGCCATGCCATTCAAGATGTTGTCGCCTGTGTGTGCCGCAGCGGACGGCAGGCGACCCTCCGCAGCCCGGCCCAGTCTCCTTACATCCGCCCGGATCGCGCAGGCTTTGCCTGCGCCGCGGGAGTCGGTCCCTTATCCTGCTTTTCTTCGCTCCGGGCTTCGGTTCGGCATCGGGGCCTGTGAAACCGCGCCGCCTTTGAGTCGCGCCGCGGAGAGTGCCGGCGCGGGCGCGTGGGAAGCCTCCGTCCGTTGGAGGCGACATCGGCCCCGACCAGCGAGGGGCCCCACCTATGGGCCGCCGGCGAAGGGACAATCGGCGCGAGTAACTGCTCAGGCCCCCCTGGGGAGGGGCCGAAGGGGCGGGAGCGGCGGGTGCTCGGGGGTGCGACTGACCAGGGGAATGGCGACCGAACAGTGGTCCCGCTGCTCGCGCTATGTGAGAGGCCGGGCGGCTTGCGCAGCCCTGGCGGGCGAGTGGGCGCCGCCGTAGGCTGCCGTGCCGGGCGGCATGCCGGTCAAGGGCCATGCCGCTGCCGCCGGGAACGGCGGTGCCAGAGGTTCGGCGGCCAGGGAGGCCGGGCGGTCGCCACTGTCGTGGTCGGCGCTTTGGCACGTAGGGCAATCAGGAGCACCAGGCAGGGGCAGTGTCGGCCCGCGTGGGAGCGGGAAAGGGTGAAGGAGACGCAGCGGGAAGAGGTGGGCAGCGGCGCAGGCGCGCGGACTAGCTAGCCCGAGGCCCCGGGCGGTCCCGACCCGGCCGGAGCCGGGCCGGACGCCCCGGCCGAGGAGCTGGACGGGGGCGAGCCGCCCAACTTGCGCAGCGCGGCGGCGGCCGCCGCCTCCGCGGCCGCCCCGGCCGCCTCGATCCCGTCGATCTGCGTGGCCGACTGCTGGGCCGCGGCCGGCACGGTCGCCCGCCCGGAGAGGACCTCGGCGCCGAACGACCCGAGCACCCCGGCCACCTGCTGCTCGTTGTAGCGAAACGGGAGCCCCACATACAGTTGGTCCCCCGCCACGGCGTCGAGATAGGCGTTGAGGTTCTTGTGGGCGAGCGGTGAGGCGTACTGGCGGGCCAGCTCGGCCCAGGCGTGCCACAGCGCCTTCTGGTTCGGCCCGGCGAGGGCCATCTGCATCATGAGGCTCTGCCAGTCCGTGCCGACGCAGAGGTAGCGCACCAGGGCCCAGGCCAGGTCGGGGCTCCGGGTCCCGGACCAGACCGCGTAGAAGTCGCTCGAGGCCCCGGTCAGCCGTCCCTGGGGCCAGGCCGGCATGGCGTAGAGGTCCCACTTCCCCAGCGTGGAGCTCCAGTTCCGGGCGGCGTCGTACAGCTCTCCGGATGTGCCCAGGGGGCCGCTGACGACCTGGCCCAGGATCATGGGCTGCACGACCGACCGCGAGGAGCCGAGGCAGGTGCCCGCCAGGATCTGGCCGTAGCACCACTGGAGGGCGGCCTGGGAGGCGGCCTGGTCGAGGCCGCAGCGCGCGGGGTCGGCCGGGTCGACGTATTCCCCGCCGAAACCCTTGAGGTAGAACGGGCTCGGGTTGGCGCCCCAGCTGTCGTACCCGCCCCAGGCGAGCTGACCGCCCGCCTGGCCCTGGGCGCGGACGGAGGCCGAGGCCCACAGCCCCGCCCACTGCGCCGCGGTCCAGTCCGGCTCCGGATACGTGAGGCCGAGCGCGTCGAGCGCGCCCTGATACAGCCCGATGGCCAGGACTTCGACGGTGGCGGGCAGGGCGAACAGGGCCGCGCCGCCCGGCTGCCCGGCGCCGGCCGCGCCGATGTAGTCCATCTGCGCCTGCGTGTACACCGTGACGTCGATCTGGTCCCGCACCACGTAGGGCTGGAGGTCGAGGACCAGCCCCTGCTGCGCGAAGAGCGGGAGGTTCACGTCCCAGAAGACGTCGGGCCCGGTCCCGGCGAGCATCGAGGCAACGGTCGTGGTCGACGAGGTCGCGGGCGGCAGGACCTGCACCTGGACACCCTCCGTCGCCGCCCAGGCCTGAATGGCCTCCTGCATCAGCTGCTGCAGCTGGCGCTGCTGCTGCTGCACCGGGGCCGTCGCGTTGACTTCGGCGGTCGGGAAGCCATACCAGGGCTGCCAGGTCAGCACCGCGGGGCGGGACGCCGCCGCGGCGAGACGCTCGAAGGACGTGCCGCAGCCGGCGAGAGCGGAGCCGGCCGCCGCCGCGCCGGCGGCGCCCAGGGCGGCGCGGAAGGCCCTTCTCCGGGTGAGGCCGGGGCCGGGCGGCGCACCCCCCTGGCCCGGCGGCGCCGACGCGTGCGGTCTGCTCACGGCAACGCGGCCCGGCACGCGTCGGGCCCGACCTCCAGGCACGCGTTGTCGAGCAGGCGCGTACGGCCGGCGCGCGCGGCCGCGAGGAGCAGGACGCGGCCCTGCAGGAGCGGCGGGCGCTCCAGCCGGGCGGCGTCCACGGCGGCCACGTAGTCCGGACGCAGGCGCGGCTCCCGGGCCAGCGCCTCCGCGACGACGGCCTCCACCGCCGTCGGCCGGCGCTCCCCCGCGGCGACGGCAGCCGCCCCGGCCGCGATCGCCGCCGCCAACGCCGGCGCGGCCGCGCGCTCCCCGGCCTCGAGGTAGGCGTTGCGGGAGGACAGGGCCAGGCCGTCCTCCGCGCGGACCGTCGGCGCGCAGAGGATCCGCACCGGCCAGAGCAGGGCCGCCACCAGATGGCGGACCACGACCACCTGCTGGGCGTCCTTCTGCCCGAACACGGCCACGTCGGGCATCGTCGCGTGCAGGAGCTTGGCGACCACCGTCGCCACGCCGCGGAAGTGGCCGGGCCGGGCGGCGCCTTCCCACACGGCGCCGAGGCGGCCCACGTCGACCATGACCTCGGTCCCGCCCGGATACATCTCCTCGACGGATGGCGCGAAGAACAGGTCCGCGCCCGCCTCCGCCGCGAGGGCGCCGTCGCGCTCCGGGTCGCGGGGGTAGCGCGCGAAGTCCTCGCCGGGGCCGAACTGCGTCGGGTTGACGAACACGCTGAGCACGACGGCCCCCGACGCCCGCCGGGCGTGGCGGAGCAGGGAGAGGTGCCCGGCGTGGAGGGCGCCCATGGTGGGCACCAGGGCGACGCTCGTCCCCGCCGCCCGGCGGGCCAGGGCCCACGCCCGCGCCTCCGCCACCGTGCGGACCGTGATCACCGCTGCGCCTCCTCGGCCGGGCCCCCCCAGGAACGGCCGTCGTGCGTGTGCTCCGGCCCAGGAAAGGTGCCCGCGCGGACGTCGCGCGCATACGCGGCCACCGCGTCGCGCATGCCCTGCGCGAGGTCGGCGTAGGGCCGCGCGAACCGCGGGCGCCGTTCCGACAGCCCCACGACGTCGTAGAGCACCAGGATCTGCCCTGCGCATCCGGCCCCGGCGCCGATCCCGATCGTCGGCGGCGACACGCTGCGGGTCACCTGCGCCGCCACCGCGGCGGGCACCATCTCCAGCACGATGGCGCTGCACCCCGCCGCCGCGAGGGCGCGGGCGTCCGCGAGGAGGGAGGCGGCCTCCGCCTCGCCCCTCGCCTGGACCCGCGGCCCGCCGAACCGGCGGATCGACTGCGGCGTGAAGCCGAGGTGGCCGATGACGGGGATGCCGGCATCGAGGATGCGGCGGACCGTCTCCACGCGCCCGGCGCCGCCCTCGATCTTGACGGCCGCCGCGCCGGCCCGCACCAGCCGGCCGGCGTTGCGCACCGCCTCGGCCGGGTCGGCCTGGTAGGCGAGGAAGGGCAGGTCGGCCGCCGTGAGCGCGCGGCGGGCGCCGCGCGCCACGGCGGCCGTGTGGCGTTCCATGTCCTCCATGGTGACGCCGAGTTCGTCGGGCAGGCCGAGGACGACCCGGCCCAGCGAGTCGCCGACCAGGATGAGGTCGGCCCCCGCGTCGTCGCAGCAGCGCGCCTCCGCGGCGGTATAGGCGGTGACGGCCACGATGCGCCGCCCGGAGGCCGCCATGTGCGCCAGATCGTGGATCGTCACTCGCGCTGCGGCGGAACGGGCGCGCGGCATCGGACCACCCAGCCTCCCCGCCTCCTCGGCCTCCCCCGACGCGGCGGCGGCGGCCGCTAGGCCTCCGCCACCGGCTCCCAGCGGCCGCTCTCGCTGGAACGGCTGACGGCTTCGAGGACGGCCTGGTTGCGCACGCCGTCGGTGAAGTTGGGCTCAGGGGAGCGCCCGGCCGCGATGCCGCCGCACAGCTCCGCGACGAGGTGGACGAAGGTGTGCTCGTACCCGATGATGTGCGCCGGCGGCCACCAGTGGTCGGCGTACGGGTGGACGCCGCCCTCGGTGCAGTTGATCGTACGGAAGCCCTGCCGGCCGGGCGCGTCGGCGTGGAAGTAGACCTGGAGGTTGTTCATGTTCTCGAGGTCCCAGCGCACGGAACCCTTGCTGCCGTTGACCTCGAAGCGGTTGCCGTTTCGGTTGCCGCCCGCGAAGCGGGTCGCCTCGAAGACGCCCAGCGCCCCCCCGCGGAACCGCGCCAGGAACGCCGCGGCGTCGTCCACGGTCACGGGACCCTTGGCGCGGGGCGACGTCGCGGTGGCGCCCCAGGCGCCCTCGCCGCTGGTGTCGAGCGGCCGCTCCCTGATGAAGGTGTGCAGCAGGCCGGTGACGCTGTCGAACTCCCCCACCAGGAACCGGGCCAGATCGATGATGTGGGCGGAGAGGTCGCCATGCGTGCCGGAGCCGGCGACCTCCTTCTGCAGGCGCCAGACGAGGGGGAACTCCGGGTCCATGATCCAGTCCTGAAGGTATTGCGCCCGAAAGTGGTAGATCTCGCCCAGATCCCCGGAGGCGATCAGTTTCTTGGCGAACTGGACCGCCGGCGCGAAGCGGTAGTTGTGGCAGATCATGTGGACGACCCCGGCGCGCTCCACCGCGGCCTTCATGCGCCGCGCCTGGTCGAGATCCATCGCCAGCGGCTTCTCGCACAGGACGTGCTTGCCGTGCTCCGCGGCGGCGATCGCGATTTCCGCGTGCATGTTGTTGGGGGTGCCGATGTCGACGAGGTCGATGTCCGGCCGCGCCACCAGGCGGCGCCAGTCCGTCTCGTGGCCCTGCCAGCCGAAGCGGGCGGCGGCGGCGCGGACGGCCGCCTCGTCGCGGCCGCACAGGGCCACCATCGCCGGTTCGGCCGTGAGATCGAAGAAGCGCGCGACGTCGTGGTACGCATGGCTGTGGGCCTTACCCATGAACTTGTACCCGACCATGCCGACCCGGATCTGCCTGGCCACCGCTGACCCCTCCCCGCGGGGTGTGCGCGAACGCTCCCGCATGTGTTCCGGAGGGCCGGCGCCGCTTCCTGCCGCGGCGGGCGGGGCCGGGCGGGGATCCTGCCCCGGCGCGGCGAAGCTCCGGCCTTGCCGGGCCCGGCCGGGCGCCCGACCGGCCGGGCGGCCCCCGGGCCGTGCCGGCGAAGGAGGTCGCGCCGCGTGGAACACCTGCTCGGCATCGACGTCGGTACGTCGGCCTGCAAGGCGGTGGTCATGTCGGCGTCGGGCCACGTCCTGGGCTCCGGCAGCGCCGCCTACGGGCTTGCGCAGCCCGCGCCGGCGTGGGCGGAGCAGGACCCGGCGGACTGGTGGCGCGGCACCGCGGAAGCCGTCGCGCGGGCGCTCGCCGCGTCCGGCTGCCGGGGCGCCGACATCGCGGCGGTCGGCCTGACCGGCCAGATGCATGGTGCCGTGCTCCTCGACGCCGCGGACCGGGTCATCCGTCCGGCGCTGCTGTGGTGCGACCAGCGGTCGGCGGCCGAGGCGGGGGACCTGGCGGCGCGGGTGGGCCAGGAGCGGATCATCGCCGCCACCGGGAACCCCGCGCTGCCGAACTTCACCGCCACCAAGCTGCTCTGGGTGCGCGCCCACGAGCCCGAGCTCTACGCCCGCATCCGCCACGTGTTGCTCCCCAAGGACTATGTCCGGCTGTGCCTCACCGGCACCGCGGCGACGGACGTCTCGGACGCGTCCGGAACCCTGGCCTTCGACGTGGCCGGCCGCCGCTGGAGCGCGGAGATGGCCGGCCTCCTCGACACCCCCGCGGAGTGGTGGCCACCCGCCTTCGAGTCGCCGTCCGTGGTCGCGGCCGTCTCGGCCTCCGGGGCGGCGGCCACCGGGCTGCGCGCCGGCACCCCGGTGGTCGCCGGGGCCGGCGACCAGGCAGCGGGCGCCGTCGGGAACGGGATCGTCGCCCCGGGGTTGGTGTCGGTCACGATCGGCACGTCGGGCGTGGTCTTCGCCGCCACGGATGCGCCGGCCCGGGACCCCCGGGGCCGCCTGCACACCTTCTGCCACGCGGTCCCCGGCGGGTGGCACGTCATGGGCGTCACCCAGGCGGCGGGCGGGTCGCTGCAGTGGTGGCGGAATCGCTTCGGCGAGGTCGAGTCCGCGGTGGCGGCCGCCTCGGGCGAGGACCCGTACGACGTCCTCCTGCGGGAGGCGGCGGCGGCGCCGGCCGGCGCGGCGGGACTCGTCTTCCTGCCCTATCTGATGGGGGAGCGGACGCCGCACACCGATCCGGACGCCCGGGGCGTCGTGTTCGGCATCAGCCCGACCCACGGCCGGGCGGCCTTCGCCCGCGCCATCGCGGAGGGGGTCAGCCAGAGCCTGCGCGACTGCCTCGACCTGATCGAGGCCCTCGGCTGCCCCGTCCACCAGGTGCGGATGGCGGGCGGCGGCGCCCGCAGCGCCCTCTGGCGCCAGATCCAGGCCGACGTCTTCGCGCGGCCGGTGCGGGCCATGCGGGGATCCGAGGGCCCGGCCTCGGGCGCCGCCATCTTGGCCTCCGTCGGCGCCGGCCTGCATGGGTCGGTCGCGGAGGCGTGCGCCGCTACGGTGGCCGTCGGGGAGGAGACGCGGCCCCAGCCGGACGCGGTGGCGGCCTATATCGAGCAGGGCGAGGTGTATCGGGCGCTGTACCAGGCGCTGCGGCCCGTGTACCGCCTGGCCGCGGAGCGCGCTGGGAGGCCTTGAACCGCCCGACGCGGATGCCGCCCGACATCCCGGTCACAGGTGGGCCATCGTCGACGCCAGGCCGAGGAAGACCACGCCCAGGGCGCCCAGCAGCAGGGCCCAGAGGCCCCATCGGTCGAGCAGCCCCTCGATCCCCGGCGTGGGCCCGGGCTCCACCTCCGTGGCAAGGATGCGGCGGCGCTCGCGGTCCGCCCGGCGCGCCTCGCGCACCGCCCCCCACACCGCCAGCACGACCGCCAGCAGCCAGCAGAGCGCCATGAGGTCGAGGAGGACCGCCTGCAGCGGCGTGGCCGCCACCGGGATGCCGGCCTCCGCGACCACCGAGGAGTCCACCGTCAAAACCTCCCTCCGGCATAGTCGCCCAGGGTCACCCGGATCGCCCCCGCCCACCCTTCGCCCGGCTCGAGCTCCCGGAGGCCGGCGGGCATCCCGCGCGCCTCCAGATTGTAGGCGTCGGGCGCGCAGGTGTATGGCTCGAGGCAGACCGAGCCCGACGTGCGGGGGCTGTAGACGACCAGGTGGCCGAACGACGCGTCCGCGGAAATCTCGAGGCGGAGCCCCGCGGCGGGATCGGTCAACTCCGCGCGCGACCAGCCGTCGGCGTCGCGTTCGAGGAGGGTGAACGGGTCGTCGAACGACTTGTCGCCGAGTGGGCTGGGGGCGCGGAGGTCGTATGGACCGCCCACCTCGAGCCGGCGGCCGGTGGGCAGGAGGTCCGCCGTCAGTTCCCAGCGCGCCGCGGCCGGCACGCGCAGGACGCACTCCGCCCGGGAACCCCGCGGCCCGAGCGGCGCCCTGAAGTACGGGTGCCACCCGTAGCCGAAGGGGAACGCCGCCGTGCCCACGTTCCGCACCGCGATCTCGTGCGCATACCCGTCCGGGCCGACGCGGTGGGTCACCTCGAGCCGGTACGCCCCCGGGAAGGCCTCGGCGGGGATGCCCAGGGCCGCGTGCTCGATCGCCGTCGTCGCGTACGCGCCGCGTGCGTCGGTCCCCGCGTCGACAACTTCCCACGGACGCAGCCCCACGAACCCGTGCAGCGGGTGCCGGACCCCGCCGGGCGCGATGCGGTGCCGGGTGCCGCGATACGGGTATTCACCGCGGCCCACCCGGCCGGGGAACGGGAACAGGATGGGCGCCCCGGCGCCCCAGCCGGCCTGGCGGAGGCCGCCCGGGCCGGGCGCCAGCAGCACCTCGACGGGCTCCCGGCCGGCCCCGGGCGCCAGGCGCAGCGAGCAGAGTTGGCTGCCGGCCGCGGGAATCACGACGCAGGCGCCCCGCGGGCCCGACAGCGTCCAGGCCTCCTCGCCGTCGAGGCGCTCCGACGAGACGGCATGGGACATGGAAACGCACCTCCCGCTGTCCGTGGGCCGGCCGGGCGTGCCCGGGCGCGGCGCCGACGCATGGGTGGTTCGGGGTTGCCGGTGCGATTTCCCGTGCGCCGCCACGGTTCGTGCGGGCGCGTTTGCCGCCGCTCCGAGGAGTCCCGCGGCCCGCACGCGAAGTTCCGCCCCAACGGGGGGTGCTGGCGATGCGGAGCGACGGCGGCGCGCAGGGGCCCGACCCGGCCCCGCGGCCGCCCGCCGCGGGTGCGGACGGCGCGTCCCAGGGCAGGCGCGGAGGCGCGGCGCGCCTCCGGGAGGCCGCGGACCGGCTGCGCCCCGACATCCTCCGCTGGCGGCGCCACCTGCACGCGCACCCCGAACTCTCCGGCAGGGAGACCGCGACCGCCGCATACATCGCCGCCGAACTCGAGGGCCTGGGGCTGCGTCCCCGGCGGCCCCTGGCGAACGCGGTCGTCGTCGACATCGGCGGCGGGCCGGCCGACACCGGGAGCCGGGCGGGCGGCGCCCGGCTCGTCGCCCTTCGGGCCGACATCGACGCCCTCCCGATCGAGGAGGAGACCGGGCTGCCCTTCGCGTCGCGGCATGCCGGCGCCATGCACGCGTGCGGGCACGACGGCCACGTCGCCATCCTGCTGGGGGCCGCGGCCCTGCTCGCGGCCCGCGGCCCGGACGGCGCCCCGGCCCGCCTCATCTTCCAGCCGGCCGAGGAGGTGCCCCCCGGCGGCGCCCTCGACCTCATCGCGGCGGGCGTGCTCGACGGGGTGCACGCCATCGCGGGCCTGCACCTCTGGTCCCCGTTGCGGAGCGGCTCGGCGGCCGTCGTATCCGGCCCGGCATGGGCGGCGGCGGACCGCTTCCGCGCGGTGATCCGGGGACGGGCGGCGCACGCGGCGCAGCCCCACCGTGCCATCGACGCCCTGGAGACCGCGTGCCGCGCCGTCGTCGGGCTGCAGAGCATCGTCAGCCGGCGCGTGGACCCGCTGGAGCCGGCGGTGGTGACCGTGGGCCGCCTGCACGCGGGGCAGGCCTTCAACGTCATCGCGGGCGAGGCGGTGCTGGAAGGCACGGTCCGGGCCTTCGACGAGGACGTCCGGCGCGGCATCCGCCGCCAGGTGGAGGAAGTGCTCCGGCACGCGGCCGCCGTCGCCGGGGCCACGGTGGAGATCGAGTATGTCGACGGGTACCCGCCGCTGGTGAACGATCCCGCGGCCGCCGCCATCCTGCGGGAGGTGGCCGCGGACCATCTCGGCGCGGACCGGGTCGAGGCCGGGCCGCGCGAACTGGCGGCGGACGATTTCGCCCGCTACCTGCAGCGGGTCCCGGGCTGCTACGTCACCCTCGGCGCGGGCGGCGCCGGACCGGAGCCGGCCTTTCCCCACCACCACCCGCGGTTCGACATCGACGAGGCCGTCCTGCCGCTGGGCGCCGCCATCCTGGCCGACGCGGTCGAACGCCTCGCGGCCCTGCGGCCCTGAACGGGGCCGCCCGCCACCCTCGCGCGGATGGAGCGTGTCTGCGTGACCGCTGCGAGTTCGGGTCCCGCTCCGGGTGTCGGCTCCGAGCCCGACGTCGGCTCCGACCTCTGCGTGCTGGGCGGGCGCTCGCACCCGGAGCTCACGGCCGGGGTCTGCGCGGCCCTCGGGATCCGGCCGGGCGCCCTGGAGAGCATCAAATTCGCCAACGACAACACGTTCGTCCGCATCCGCCAGAACGTCCGCGCCCATGACGTCTTCGTCATCCAGACGCCGGCGCCGCCCGTGGACGAGCACGTCATGGAGCTTCTGATCATCATCGACGCGCTGCGCCGCGCGTCCGCCCGGCGGATCACCGCCGTCCTCCCCTACTTCCCCTACGCCCGCTCGGACAAGAAGGACGAGGGCCGCATCCCGATCACGGCGCGGCTCGTCGCCGATTTGTTGGAGACGGCCGGGGCCGACCGCGTGATCACCTGCAACCTGCACTCGCCGCAGATCCAGGGCTTCTTTCACATCCCCGTCGACAACCTGTCGGCCATCGGCCTGGTCGCCGACCACGTGCGCACGCTGGATCTGCCCCGGCCGGTCGTCGTGGCGCCGGACGTCGGACGGGCCGCGCTCTGCCGCGACTACGCACGCCGGCTGGGGGCCGAGCTCGCGCTCATGGACAAGCAGCGGGTGCGCTCGGAGGTGACCATCCACGGCGTCATCGGCGAGGTCCGCGGCCGCAGCGCCATCCTGCTCGACGACGAACTGGACACCGCAGGCTCGCTGCAGAAGGCGACCGCGTCCCTCCTCGCGCAGGGCGCCGAGCGCGTGGTGTATGGGTGCGTCCACGCCCCGCTCAGCGGCCCCGCGGTGGACCGCCTCCGCAGCGTGCCGCTGCAGGCCGCCGTGGTGACGGACAGCTTCCCGATCCCGCCCGAGAAGCGGGTGCCCGGGCTGCGCATCCTCTCGATCGCACCGCTGCTGGCGGAGGCGATCCGCCGCATCTACGACGGCCGATCGGTCAGCGCCATGTTCGAGGGCTGAGCACCCCCCGAACGCCGCGGCCGGCCCGCGGCGTCGGAGTACCGCCTCGAATCCGGGAGTGGCACATGCGGTGGTCGAAGGTGAAGGCGCGGTGGCACCCGCACCGCGCCTTCACCGCGACCGAGGCCCCGTCGCCGAGGCCCTCATCCTGGTCGGCGTGAGCGGCAAGGGTGCGCCGCGCCTCGCCGATCCCAGCCGGATGGGCGGGGGCCCCACGGAAGTGGAAGGGAGCGGCCCGCCAGATCCGCGGCCGCACCACCGAGAAAGGCGAGCTTGCGCGGCGCGGGCGAGACAACCGCATGCGGGGTGAGGGGCGAGCGATCGCCACAGAACCCGCAGGCTCCGCCGTGGACCATGGCGTGCGGCGAAGTGCGATCCTTTCGTCCTCGCGGAGAAGGCCCATCATGCCACGGCCATCCCGCGCGGACTCTCCGCCCGTCCCCCTCCTGCGCGAGCCCTCGCGGGTCCCGCGCACCCTCCCGTCCTGCGAAGCCCTCACGCTCCCGAGCCCGCGCGGCCCATGCCAGCGGATCCCATTCGCGGGGCGGTTGCCGGGAACGATCAGGGCTGAGCCCCGGTGACCGCCGCCGCGGCGGGCAAGCCCAGCCAGCGCCGTAGATCCGCAACCACGCCGCCAACGGCCTGGCCGCGGTGGCTCACCATGTCCTTTTCGGCCGGCTGCACCTCGGACAGCCGCCGGCCGTCGGGCAGCACGAACACGGCGTCATAGCCGAAGCCGCCGCTGCCGCGCGCCGCCTGCGCGACGCGCCCGGCGACGGACCCGGCGGCGACCCTGCAGCCGTCGGGCAGGAGCAGCGCCACCCAGGCGACCATCCGGGCCGCCCGGCGCTCGGGAGGCAGGCCCCCGAGGCGCGCGAGGAGCGCGGCGTTCAGCCCCGCCCCGGAGAGCCCCGCGCCGCGGGGGTCGGTGGCCCATCGCGCGGAGCGGACCCCGGGCCCGCCCCCCAGCGCGTCGACCTCGATGCCGGAGTCGTCGGCGAGAACCGCGCACCCCGGATCGGCGAGCCGCGCCGCGAGGGCCTTCCGGACGACGTTCTCCCGGTACGTGGGGGCGTCCTCGGCGGCGGGCACGAAGCCGGGCAGGTCGCCGAGGTCGCGCATGTCCAGGACCGCCGCCGCGGGCCCCAGCGCCGTCCGCAGGATGCGGAACAGCTCGTCCCGCTTGCCCGGATTCGTGGTGGCGACTCGGAGCCGCGGGCGCCCCCCGGTGCCCACGGCCGAAGGTGCCACGGGCGCCGTCACGACCCGGCCGGCGCCCGCCGGGCCTGGGGCACCGCCGTCCCCGGCGGCACGGGCTCCCCCACGAAGGCCGCCCGTTCGCCCAATGCCTCGCGCTGCAAGGCGACCAGGCGGGCGATGCCGGCCCCGCCGAGCCCGAGCATGCGGAGAAGCTGCTCCTGGCTGAACGGCTGTCGCTCCGCCGTCCCCTGGATCTCGACAAACCGGCCGCCTCCGGTGGCGGCGAGGTTGAGGTCCACGTCGGCGCGGGAATCCTCCGCGTAGGCGAGGTCCAGGACGCACTCGCCCTCCACCACGCCGACGCTCACGGCCGCCACGAAGTCGGTCACCGGCAGATAGGGCAGCTCCCGCCGCTCGCGCAATCCCGCCAGGGCGTCCACCAAGGCGACGAAGGCGCCCGTCACCGCGGCCGTACGGGTGCCCCCGTCCGCCTGGAGGACGTCGCAATCGCACCACACCGTGCGCTCGCCGAGCGCACCCATCCCGACCACCGAACGGAGGGCACGGCCCACGAGCCGCTGGATCTCCATGGTCCTGCCGCCCTGCCGGCCCCGGCTGGCCTCCCGCGGCGTCCGGGTGTGGGTGCTGCGGGGCAGCATCCCGTATTCCGCGGTGATCCAGCCCTGGCCGCTGCCCCGGAGGAAGGGCGGAACGCCGGCCTCCACCGACGCCGTGCAGATCACGACCGTGTCGCCGCAGGTGACCTTGACCGACCCCTCCGCATGCTTGATGACGCCCCGTTCCAGGGTGACGGGCCTGAGGTCCCCGGAGGCCCTTCCGTCCGGCCGCGGCATGCGCCCACCCCTCTTCGCATGGGCCGGTTAAGCGCTAGCCCGCCTCTCCCGCCGGACGCCCGATCGCCAACTCGAGCGGGACCGCGGCGACGCGGTGGCCGTCGATCTCCAGGGCGACCTCATGGCGGCCGCGGCTGCGGAACAGCACTCCGGCGAAGGCCGTCAGCACCGTGCACGAGGAGAGCCCCTCGGCCGGGCGCACGCGCTTCGGCTGGCCGATCGCGAGCACCGCTCCGTCCGGATCGACCAGCAGGAGCCGGGCCTCGTGGTCACCGGGCGGCAGCGCCCACACCTTGGCGCAGGCGCACAGTCGGCGGCGCGCCGGCAGTTGGCGGACGACGAGCCCGTCGCAGACGTCGTGCAGGTGCACGCGCTGCCAGGCATCCAGGGAGAAGCTCTCCGCCACCACGATCGCGGCCGTGCTGCCGAGCGCCAGGCCGTCCGCCATGGGCCCCAGTCTACCGCACGCCGCGACCCCGCACCTACCGGGGCCCGCCGCCGTCCCGCGCGCGGCGGGTCCCCCCCGGCTACGCGGGGGCGGCGGGAACCAGCCGCACGCCGCGAATGGCCGGCGCGGGGGCGTCGGGCGGAAGCGGGCTCCGCAGGCGCAGGGTGAGCGTGTGCCAGCCGGCCTCCGCCAGGGAGATGCGCCCGCAGCGCCGGATTTCGAACGACTGGTGCGGCGACCGAGGGTACCGGCGGCGTTCGTCGGGCTCGCCCGCCTCGACCTCCAGCCGCTGGCCGGCGACGTCGACCGCCATCGCCGGGGCCGCAGCGACGCCGGGCTCGGCACGCCGGGCCGGCACGGTGCGGATCTCCACGTCGAAGGCCCCGGGTTCGCGCAGGAGGAACGTCCACGCCAGGTGGTCGGCCGGGTCCCGCCAGTTCTCGGCGACCCCGGCGCGGCCCACGCGCAGGCCGGCGCCGTCCGCCCCGCGCACCGCCTGGCCGAGCAGGGCTTCGAGCGCCACCTGCCCGGAGCCGGCCTGCACCGGGCGGGCATCCACGGCGAGCCCGACGGGCCCGGCCGGCTCCAGGTCCAGGGCCACGACCGGCAGCGTGAGGTCCCGGGCGGACGGCGGGAGGGTGACGGTGCACCGCCGGAGCCCGCCCTCCGACGAGGCGCGCACGGCAAGGGGCGGCGCCGACGGGTCGCCCAGCAGATGCGCCGCGCGCGGGACGCAGCCGTCCAGCCCCCAGAGGTCGATCTCGCCGCGGTCGGGCCAGTCGAAGACGTGCAGGTAGAGGCGTTCCGTCCCCGCGCCGGATCCCGCCGCGGCCCGCGTGACCGCGCCCCACTCCAGCTCGGCCGGCCAGGGGCTCGGCTCCGTCCCGTAGATCGCCTGGCCGTGGGTGGCGAGCCACTGGCCCATCGCCCGCAGCCGCTCGACGCTCTCCGCGGGGATGACCCCCTCCGCCGTCGGCCCCACGTTCAGCAGGTAGTTGCCGCCCTTGCTGACGATGTCGACCAGCAGGCGGAGCATGGTGGGCACGCTCTTCCAGTTGTGGTCGTAGCTCTTGAAGCCCCATGTCTCGTTGATCGTGGCCGGCGTCTCCCAGAGGCCGGGGCGGAGGCCCGCCGGGACGCGGTTGTCGCCCTCGGAGTCGTAGTCGCCGTACCCGTTGCCGACCCGGCTGTTGACCAGGCAGCCGGGCTGCAGTTCGTGGACCATGGCCGCGAGTTCCGCGCTCTGCTCGGGCCGGATGGTGGCCGGCGTGTCGAACCAGATGAGGACCAGGGGCCCGTACCCCGTGAGGATCTCCCGGACCTGCGGCTTGGCCTTGCGCTCCAGGTAGCGGGAGAAGTCCTTGGCGGCGGGGTCGTGGTCCCAGTCGTTCCCCACCCCGTCGGGATCGTGCCAGTCCTGGGCCTGGGAGTAATAGAAGCCGAGGCGCAGGCCGGCCTCGCGGCAGGCGGCGGCCAGTTCGCGCAGCGGGTCGCGGCCGAA